>NZ_JAQSUV010000030.1:76133-144895 GCF_028649355.1 Acinetobacter sp. Gutcm_16
GTTAGAGCACCGCACTCATAATGCGGGGGTCACAAGTTCAAGTCTCGTCATAGCCACCATTTTAAAAGACCAAGCTCTCAGCTTGGTCTCTTTTTTTGTGCGTAAAAAATAGATTTGAATATGTCGATATAAAAAAGCCCAAACAGATGTTTGGGCTTTTTTATTGGAACAGCAACTTATACGCCAGCTTTCCAGCCATTCATGATTGGGTAGCGACGTTCACGGCTAAATGCACGTGAGCTGATACGCGGACCAATTGCACCTTGGCGACGTTTGTATTCATTGAAATCGACCAAACGAATCACTTTTGCAACCACTTCAGCATCAAAGCCTTTGGCAATGATGTCATCTTGGCTCATATCTTCTTCGATATAGGCATACAAAATGGCATCCAGTACATCATATGGCGGTAAAGAGTCTTGGTCTTTTTGATCTGGACGTAACTCAGCTGACGGTGGGCGAGTAATCACACGCTCAGGAATCACAGGCTTGTCTGAAATGCTATTTCGGTATTTTGCAAGTTCAAACACAATGGTTTTATACACATCTTTCAGTACGGCAAAACCACCGACCATGTCACCATAGAGCGTGCAGTAGCCCACCGCCAATTCTGATTTGTTGCCTGTAGACAGGACCAAATTACCAAATTTGTTGGATAAACCCATCAGCAGTGTACCGCGGGCACGCGCTTGTAAGTTTTCTTCAGTTGCATCCGCAGGGCTGTTGCCAAAGAACGGATAAAGCGTTTGCATAAAGCTGTTTACAATCGGGTTGATTTCAGCAATCCCAAAAGTCACCCCCATACTCTTCGCTTGTTCAGCAGCATCTTCTACACTGATTTGAGCGGTATAGGTATATGGCATCATTACGGCTTGGACTTTATCGGCGCCAATGGCATCGGCTGCAATGGCAAGAGTTAGAGCTGAGTCGATCCCGCCAGATAAACCCAAAATCACCCCAGGGAAACCTGAGCGCTGCACATAGTCACGAGTCGCCATCACTAAGCTTTGATAAATCTCTGCCATAGTGTCTAAAGCAGGCGGCAGCGCATTGGCCTTAAAGGCTTGTTGTTCTGCTTCATATTCAGCGAAATACAGAGACTCTTTAAAGCTTTCTGCTTGAAGTACAATCGAACCATTTTTGGCAATCACGAAGCTTGTACCATCAAAGATCAGGTCGTCTTGACCGCCGACTTGGTTGGCATAAACCAAGTTGAGGTTCATTTGTTTCGCCAATGCAGACATGGTTTCAACACGGTGCTGTGGCTTACCGACTTCATATGGTGAAGCATTTAAGACCAAAGCCGTTTCTACATTGAGCTGTGCCAATTGTTGTACCGTTGAAAGTGACCAAACATCTTCACAAATCAACACACCAAACTTATGACCCAGATATTCAAAAACAAGATGTTGATGCCCTTCGGTGAAGTAACGCTTTTCATCAAACACGCTATAGTTTGGCAAGTTTTGTTTGTTATACACACCCAAAACTTGTCCATCTTTCATGACCGCAGCGGCGTTGTAGCGTTGACCATCTTCGGTTTGGTTGACAAAACCAAAGACCATCACAATGTCTTTTACTGTTTTAAGTTGTTCAAAAACTTGTTGCGTGCGTTTGGTTAGGCTTGGACGTAGAAGTAAATCTTCTGCTGGGTAACCAATGCTCGAAAGTTCTGGAAAAATAATTAAATCAGCATTTTGTTTTTTTGCTTCATTGGTCTGTTCCAACATTTTTTGGGCATTTGCTTCAAGGTTGCCAATGTGCGGAGAGAACTGTGCAAGTGCAATTTTAAAACTTTTCATTTCCAACTAAATCCTATACCTATAGGGATATACACGACGATTGAGTTTGTTATAGCTATAAGTTCTACGTGGTGTAAGTGACGATAAACAAATAGAAGTATTAATCAATAATAAGTGCGAATACTATATACGAAATGCGATTTTTTTTAAGGGATATTCTAAAAAAAATCCGTAAATGTCCTTAAAAAGAACAATTTATTCTAATGTCTTTATGGAGTGTGATTGTGTGGTTTCAACCGCTTTTACAAAAAATACAGCAAAAGTTTGAACTTAAAAATCGGCCCTTGACTGAAGCTGAGAAAAAGCTTGCCAGCAGTATTTTTGGGAACAGTCTGAACATGGATTCGGTTCGAATTATCGCGCATCGGGCAGTGTTGCCTCATTATGCGATTAGCCCGAATGGACATGTCTATTTTAATATCAAAGACTGGTGCGAAAACTTTGCCGATCAATCCATTCATCAACAAGCTTGGTTGATTCATGAGCTAACACATGTTTGGCAAATTCAACAGGGACTCGCTGTAGTCCGTAAGGCGCTTTTTAACCGTCAATACCGTTATGCATTCAAACAAGGCAAGCAGTTTTTAAGCTATGGGGTCGAACAACAGGCGCAAATGGTGCAAGACTACTTTCTCAAAAAACACTATGGCGAAGAGTGCTCAGCCTATGAACAGTGTATTCCCTTTTTGGCACACAAAGCCTCGTTCTGACCCCGATAGATAAATCTGTAGAGTGATTGTTAGACAACAGATTTTAAAGTCATAAATTGCAAATTATTTGAAGAAAAATGCCAGTGGCATAGGGGAAACGGCCTCTTATTTTGAATGCAAAGAGATGGTGAAAATCGTGAGATTGAGCCTGAAAAATGAGCTAAAAATAAGAAGGAATGTCCTATGCGTATCGCTCTTCCGTTGAAAGGCAAAGCCAGCCAAATTTTTGCAGGACCCGTATTCGATGCTGAAAAACAGTCTGCGATTATTCCGATTCGGCATATGAAATTTGACTTTGAAGCTGAGAAAATTGATCCCAAATTTTACTTAAATGCGGAGTTAGCCAGTGCTTACTTTGCATCACTCTCGATCTTTCTGACCTATGGTGAAGACTTGGTGATTGATACTGCCCGTTATCACCGCGATTTCCTCACAGACCCTGTATTAAAACAACGTGTGACGTCTTTGATTGGGCAGGAGGCATTGCATTCAAAGCTACATGAAGAATTGAACGATACTTTTAAACAGGTTGATTTGCCGGTTGGCATTTTTCGTTATTTAGCCGAAATCGTTTTTGATTACGGTTTTAACCGTTTACCACAACCGATGAAATTGTCTTTGATGGCAGGTATTGAACATTTTACCGCGGTGTTGTCTGAATACATGATGAACCATGAAGAGATTTTCTTTGATTCTCAAGATGAAAAGCAACGGGCGATTTGGATGTGGCACATGTTAGAGGAATCTGAGCACAAAGACATTGCATATGATGTGTTTCAATCACTTTCTAATAACTATGCTTTGCGTATTGCAGGCTTTTTTCCAGCCCTTATCACCATTTTGCTGCTGATTTCCATGGCGTCAGTTTTTGTCCCGTTTTATCGCAAACCGTCTAATTTGGTGAGTCTCAGTTATTGGAAGGATGTGCCGCGCAGTTTCAGCCTCTTGTTTGGGCTGAAACGAGGTGTTTATGGCAGTAGTTGGATGCATATTTTTGACTATTTACGTCCGAGCTTTCACCCGAATGACTATGACACTTCTGCATTTTTAGATTATTACAAAGAGCGTTTACTACACCCTGAAACAGGAGTATTAACCCCCTATTTCACTAAAGAATTTACTCCAGTACTGAAATCATAAAAAGGAGGTTATGACATGGGACTGTTGAGTAAAAAAAATAAACCAAGTGAAAAGGCTTACGCAGTTGTAACTGGTGCAGGTAGCGGAATTGGTCGTAGCTTTGCACTGGAACTGGCAAAGCGCGGTGGTGATGTCATCTGTTCAGATATTGATTTAAGCTCGGCACAGGAGACGGTAGATTTGATTCAGTCGATGACATCTACGTCAGCCTATGCAGTGCATTGTGATGTTGGATTAAAAGAATCTGTACACGCTCTGGCGGAGCAAGCGGAACAGCTTTTGGGACATCCTGTCACCTTGCTCATCAATAATGCCGGAGTTGGGCTAGGTGGTAAGTTTGATGAGGTGTCGCTGGGGGATTGGCAGTGGTGTATGCATGTCAACCTGTGGGGGGTAATTCATGGTTGCCACTACTTTGTCCCCAAATTTAAACAGCAAGGTTTTGGTGCCATCATCAATGTGGCATCAGCTGCGAGCTATACTGCAGCCCCTGAGATGACAGCGTATAACGTGACAAAGTCTAGTGTTTTGGCACTATCAGAAACCTTAGCTTCAGAACTTCATGCTTATAACATTGCAGTCAATGTGCTATGTCCGACCTTGGTGCCGACCAATATTATGAAGAATGGCCGCTTGCCGAGCCGCTATTCTGGACTGGCTGACAAACTGCTAATGAACCATGCGTTTACCACCAGTGATGCTGTTGTAAAAAAAACATTAAATCGCTTAGATGCAGGCAAGCTTTATACCATTCCTCAACCCGATGCCAAATTGTTTTGGTGGATGAAGCGGGCATCACCAAGCTTATACGTCAAGCTTTTAGGTTTGGGTTATCCACTGTTTAATCAAATCACAAAATAAGAATAGAGAAAAATGAATATGGAAACGCAATTAGAGATAGAGCAAGCAGATGTGCAAGCACCGTCTGATCAAATGCGAGATCAAACTACGACGCCAAAAAGTACGGAAGCTCAACCTAAGCAAACCCGTAAAAAGGCTGTGCTTCGTCCTAAAGCCGCACATACTTACGATACCATTGTTGTAGGTGCTGGGATTTCGGGCATTGCTACGGCTTATAAAATGAAACAAGTCGGCTATCAGGACTATCTGGTTTTAGAAAAGGCAGAGAGAGTTGGTGGTACGTGGCGTGATAATAATTACCCTGGTTGTGGCTGCGATGTACCTTCGGCATTGTATTCATTTTCCTTTGCACCTAGTCATCAATGGAGCCATTTATTTGCGAAACAACCTGAAATTTTAAGTTACTTGGAACAGGTGGTTGAGCAGTTTGAATTACAAGACAAAATCCGCTTTCAGCATGAGTTGCTCAGTGCAAAGTGGAATGAAGAGGCGAATATTTGGCAACTTGAAACTTCTCAAGGGACATATCAAGCACGAACCGTGATCTTTAGCACAGGGCCGATTACAGAACCATCTGTACCTAAGATTAAAGGGATAGAAGGATTTAAAGGAGAAATGTTCCATTCAGCCCGTTGGAAACATGATTATGACTTAACGGGAAAGCGGGTTGCAGTGATTGGAACAGGTGCATCTGCCATTCAGTTTATTCCACAAATTCAGCCGTTGGCGAAAGAGTTGATCGTATTTCAGCGGACTGCGCCGTGGGTTTTGCCCAAAGCGGATATGCAGCTCAATGCTACAGTGAAGTCGTTGGTCGCCAAATTCCCGATGATTCAGCAAGGCTGGCGGAAGAGTGTTTCCAGTATTTTAAATGGGATCAACTTTGGGCTACGTCATCCTTCACTGCTGGAGCCAGTCAATGTTTTAAGCCGTCAATTATTAAAATTGCAAATACAGAATGACGCCTTACGTAAAGCCGTAACGCCTAACTTTTCGATCGGCTGTAAGCGGCTTTTATTTGCCAACAATTATTATCCAGCACTGCAACAAGACAATGTCACGTTGTTGCCACAAGGTTTGGTCGAGATTGATGGGCAGAGTGTCATTGCGGCAAATGGGGAGCGATTTGAGGTTGATGTTATTATCTGGGGAACCGGTTTTGAAGTGGCACATCCTCCGATTGGGCAACGTGTATGGAATGCACAAGGCGAGCGATTGGCTGACCTTTGGAAGTACGGTTCTCCAGAAGCGTACTTGGGCACAAGTTTGGAAAATGTGCCGAATGCCTTTTTGGTATTGGGGCCAAATATCTTGGTCTATGACTCTTTTATTGGGATTGCTGAAGCGCAGATTCAGTACATTGTAGATGGTCTACTAAAAATGAAGCAGCAAGGCTTTAAGCGTATGATGGTAAAACGTGATGTTCTGCGTTATCACAATGCTAAGGTGCAAACCCATTTGAAAACCACAGTATTTAACCGAGGTGGTTGCTCAAGCTATTATTTGGATCAAAATGGGCGTAACTTCGCGGCTTGGCCGTGGTCATTGGCCGAGTTAAAGCAACATTTATCTGCGCTTGAGCTAAAACACTACGATATAGTTGAGGCTTAAGTAGCTTCATTAATAATAAAAAAACCTGAGTTTGTTCGGGCCTATTAATACTTTAAGAGCGTCATTCGTGAATGGTAGGTTTAGAGTTCAACATATAAAAAAACCACCCATGCGGGTGGTTTTTTGTCTATCAACGCAGACCGAATTAACGGTTGATGTCGCGTTGAACTTCGCCAGTGTAAAGCTGACGAGGGCGACCGATCTTGTACGGACCGCTGTGCATTTCTAACCAGTGGCTGATCCAACCAACAGTACGTGCAAGCGCGAAGATCACTGTAAACATTTCCGTCGGGATACCAATCGCTTTAAGGATGATACCTGAGTAGAAGTCTACGTTCGGGTATAAGTTACGTTTGATGAAGTATTCATCAGAAAGCGCGATACGTTCAAGTTCCATAGCAAGAGCAAGCTGTGGATCGTTGATGCCAAGCGCACCAAGAACTTCGTCGCAAGTTTCTTTCATTACTTTCGCACGTGGATCGAAGTTTTTGTACACACGGTGACCGAAGCCCATGAGTTTAACTTCTTTAGTTTTCACTTTTTCCATGAAGTCAGCAACGTTCTCTACAGTGCCGATTTCATCAAGCATCTTAAGAACAGCTTCATTCGCGCCGCCGTGAGCAGGGCCCCAAAGTGCAGAGATACCCGCAGCGATACATGCATATGGGTTCGCGCCAGTAGAACCAGCTAAACGTACTGTAGACGTAGAAGCATTTTGTTCGTGGTCTGCGTGAAGCGTGAAGATACGGTCCATTGCTTTAGCAAGGATAGGATCTACTTTGTAATCACGGTCTGCTGGAGTAGCAAACATCATGTATAAGAAGTTTTCAGCGTAGCTTAAGTCGTTACGTGGGTAAACAAATGGTTGACCAACAGTGTACTTGTAGCTCCACGCAGCCAAAGTAGGTACTTTAGCAATTAAGCGAATCGCTGTAATTTCACGGTGATCAACATTTTCGATGTCTAAGTTGTTGTGATAGAACGCAGAAAGCGCACCAACTACACCAACCATGATCGCCATAGGGTGAGCATCGCGACGGAAACCATTGAAGAAGCGGCTAACTTGATCGTGAACCATAGTGTGGTTACGAACTTTAGCATCAAATACTTCTTTTTGTTCAGCTGTTGGAAGCTCGCCATTGAGAAGTAAGTAGCAAGTTTCTAAGTAGTCAGCTTTAGTTGCTAATTGGTCGATTGGGTAGCCACGGTGTAAAAGCACACCTTTGTTACCGTCGATGAAAGTGATTTTAGACTCGCATGCAGCAGTAGCCATAAAACCAGGATCAAAAGTGAAGTGACCTGCGGCCAATACATCCTTAACGTCGATTACATCTGGGCCCAATGTGCCGCTGTAAATTGGTAATTCAATTTCTTTGCCATCAAGCTGTAAAACGGCTTTTTTGCCAGTTGCTTCAGACATTCAATAGATCTCCTGTCCTGGTGAATGATTTATCTGACTCGAAATACTCATCTTTTAATGCACGAATCAGACGGATTAAAAATTTGCTCTAAGAGTAGAGAGTGCTGAAATTTTGTCAATTATACTTATGGATAAAATGATGACTTCCGAAGTTATAGTTAAGATTTAATCCATTAAAATTTGCATAAAATCACAGCACCGACACACTATAATAAGTTAATTCAAGGAGCAAGTGCATAAATAAAAAATGTTGCTGGCGCAATTGTAAGCAGTTTTATATTGAAAAAAGCGCTTGAAAAGAAACAGAATTCAAGTCGTCATATATTTACATTTATTATGATTCTCGTAACTTACGCATCATTTTAAAAAGAAAATGCTGCTTTCGTAGTCATTGTTAAAAACAATAAGTGACTCAAAAAAAATGATTTAATTGTATAAAAAATAGCTTGTTTGGTATTTCGAAAACGATATATAAGTCACTTTTTTTATTTATACGGATGTGAAAAAATTGTTTTAATTAAAATTTATTACGAGATATTTCAATCTTGTAGGGGATTAATCTGTTGCACCAACATCATGCATATTTATGCCACTATATTAAAATAAAATAATGAACATTTTATATATAAATAAAAAATGATTAAAATAAAGCAGTGAAATTAGCCAGTTTTAAAAACAAGACTTTTTTGTGCATCTTTAGTCTAAAGTCGAATTTTACCGTTTTTGTATAAATTTTAGCGCTTGAATTTGGTGTTTATTTTATAAAAACCAACCATATAGCTGAGATTTGAAGCTAAAGTATTGTAGCGCAAGGTATTTATCTATGTGTTAATGATTCTTATTTAAAGAATTTTTATGCAAAAAGGCCAAGGGCATTGTTTGTATTTTGATAGTTCACGTCTTATAATTCAGTGTCGTTTTAAGTTCAAACGCTATTTAATTTAGAGTTTTAAAGTAGCTGCTGAACAATGCCAGCTTTCCTTCGAATTAATTCCAACAAACTCCGGATGGAGTTTTTACTTACAGGATGCCCGCTGTGAAAAGCAACAGACCTGTCAATTTGTCCATGGGTCAAGTTTTAGAAGTAAACTTAAAATCCCCTGTGGCTATTGCATCAATCTTACACCGTCTATCAGGTGTCATCGTATTTTTACTCGTACCGGTACTTCTATGGATCTTAGACAAGTCATTGTCTTCGCCTGAAGGATTTGCTCAAGTTCAGGCTATTTTTAATAGCTTCATTGTGCGTTTTGTCGTATGGGTATTTGTAGCCGGCTTAATTTTCCACTTTATTGCGGGCGTTAAGCACTTACTTGCAGATATCGGTATTGCTGAAGAACTGCAAAGTGGTCGTATCGCAGCTACTATTTCATTGATCTTGTCTGCAATCGGTATTGTTGCGGCATTTGTATGGATTGTTATCTAATGAAAAGTGCTACTGGTTTAACGGGTTCAGGTTCTCGCGATTGGTTTATCCAACGTGTAAGTGCTGTCGTATTAGCGGTTTATACAGTTGTTGTTTTAGGTTGGATCCTATGCAATGGCGGTTTTAGCTATGAACAGTGGTACGGCTTTATGATGACAGCTCCAATGAAGATTTTATCTTTATTGGCCGTCTTATCTCTTGTTGCACATGCTTGGATTGGTATGTGGCAGGTATTCACTGACTATGTGACTACTCGCCAAATGGGTCCTTCAGCTTCAGGTTTACGCCTTGTACTGACTTCAGCAGTAATTATTGCTGTATTTGCATATGCGATCTGGGCAATCCAGATTTTTTGGGCGAATTGATAGGAATAGATCATGGGCGCTATAACCCCTAAAGAAGATTACACAAATATTCCACACGAAACTTTCGATGCTGTCATCGTTGGTGGTGGTGGTTCAGGTATGCGCGCGTCTTACCAACTTGCTCAAGCTGGTTTGAAAGTTGCTGTTTTAACTAAAGTATTCCCAACTCGTTCGCACACAGTTGCAGCGCAGGGTGGTATTGGTGCATCTCTTGGTAACATGCAAGAAGATAACTGGCACTACCACTTTTACGACACTGTTAAAGGTTCTGACTGGTTAGGCGACCAAGACGCGATCGAATTTATGACGCGTGAAGCGCCACAAGTGGTTTATGAGTTAGAACACTTGGGTATGCCATTTGACCGTAACGCAGACGGTACGATTTACCAACGTCCATTCGGTGGTCACTCTGCAAACTACGGTGAAAAAGCGGTTCCACGTGCATGTGCTGCTGCTGACCGTACAGGTCACGCACTTCTTCACACGCTTTATCAAAGCAATGTGAAAATGGGTACGCAATTCTTTGTTGAGTGGATCGCGCTTGACCTGATTCGTAACGAAGCGGGTGATGTTCTTGGCGTAACAGCAATTGACCAAGAAACGGGTAAAATTGCAGTATTCCAAGCTAAAGCGACATTGTTTGCTACAGGTGGTGCGGGCCGTGTTTACCGTGCATCGACCAATGCTTATATCAACACTGGTGACGGCCTTGGTATGGCTGCGCGTGCAGGTATTCCATTGCAAGATATGGAATTCTGGCAGTTCCACCCAACGGGTGTTGCTGGTGCAGGCGTATTGTTAACTGAAGGTTGTCGTGGTGAAGGTGCAATCCTTCGTAACGATGCTGGTGAGCCGTTCATGGAACGCTATGCACCAACTTTAAAAGACTTGGCGCCACGTGACTTCGTATCACGTTCTATGGACCAAGAAATTAAAGAAGGTCGTGGTTGTGGTCCGAAGAAAGACTACATTTTGCTTGATATGACGCACTTGGGTGCTGAAACGATCATGAAGCGTCTTCCATCTGTATTCGAGATTGGTAAGAAATTCGCGAACGTTGACATCACCAAAGAGCCAATTCCAGTTGTACCAACAATTCACTACCAAATGGGTGGTATTCCAACGAATATCCACGGTCAAGTGGTTGTGCCTGAAGGTTCTGAAACTGAAGCATTTGCAGCACATTATGACAAAGATAGCGATATCTATTCGACTAATGCGGGCGATCGTAACTTTACGAAACCTGTTAAAGGCTTCTATGCAATTGGTGAATGTTCTTGCGTGTCTGTACATGGTGCAAACCGTTTAGGTACGAACTCGCTACTAGACTTGGTTGTATTTGGTAAAGCTGCGGGTGAGCACATCATTGACTACGTGACTAAACATCACGGTGATGAATACCAACCGCTTCCTACGACTGTACTTGAGCAAACTGTTGCACGTATCCGTAAATTGGATGACTCAACAACTGGTGAAAATGCCCAAGAAGTTGCAGATGCAATTCGTGACATCGTTCAAGACCATGCTGGTGTATTCCGTACAACTGCACTTCTTGAAGAAGGTGTGAAGCAGATTCTTGCGATTGAACCGCGTGTACGCAATATTCACTTGAAAGACAAATCTAAAGTATTTAACACTGCGCGTGTAGAAGCTTTAGAAGTTGAAAACTTGTATGAAGTGGCTAAAGCGACATTGATCTCAGCAGCAGCTCGTAAAGAGTGCCGTGGTGCGCATACGGTTGTAGATTTTGAAGAGTCGCCTGATCACCCAGCTTACCCATATGGCCGTCGTGATGATGAGTGGATGAAGCACACATTATGGTTCTCTAGCGATAACCGTCTTGAGTACAAGCCAGTACGTTATAAGCCATTGTCTGTTGCTGCAATTCCACCTAAACCACGTACATTCTAATTGGGAGAAGTAAGATGAGTAGAGGTACTCGTACATTTAATATCTACCGCTACGATCCTGATAAGGATGCAGCGCCGTACATGCAAACTTTCAAGTTAGAATTGACTGATAAGCACCGTATGTTGCTTGATGCACTTCTTGCATTGAAAGTACAGGATGAATCATTAACATTCCGTCGTTCATGCCGTGAAGGTATTTGTGGTTCGGATGGTGTAAACATCAATGGTAAAAATGGTTTAGCGTGTCTTTGGAACCTAAACGACTTACCAGAAGTGATCACAGTTCGTCCTTTACCTGGTTTACCAGTGGTTAAAGATTTAGTTGTGGATATGAATCAGTTCTACGATCAGTACAACAAAATTCATCCATTCTTGATCAACAACCAACCTGCGCCGCCAAAAGAGCGTTTACAGTCTCCTGAAGAGCGTGAACACTTAGATGGTTTATACGAATGTATTCTTTGTGCATGTTGTTCAACTTCATGCCCATCATTCTGGTGGAACCCAGACAAGTTCTTGGGGCCTTCAGCATTGTTGAATGCATACCGTTTTATCATCGACTCTCGTGACACAGCAACTCAAGAGCGTTTGGCTCGTCTAGACGACCCATTCTCGCTATTCCGTTGTAAAGGCATTATGAACTGTGTATCAGTCTGTCCTAAGGGTTTGAACCCAACTAAAGCAATCGGTCACATCCGTAACATGCTTTTAGATGTAGCGGGTTAATCTGTAGGCTGATTTATCAGTTAAAAAAAGCACACCTTCAGGGTGTGCTTTTTTATTTGTATAGCTATATTTTTGCAATTAAAAATAAAGTTGAGTGAAAGTGTGTGGTTGGCACTATTTTTGTTTGTGATAGGTGGCTTTTGTGAAAATTGCACCAGATTGGTGAAAAGCGCGGCGATTTAAAACAAATGTCATAAATAAGTGCAAGTATGAGTCTGCAAAAAAAGTTATGAAGATGTTAAGATAGATGTTGTTGATGGGGAGGGCATATTGAAAGATGATGCTCTCTTTTCGTATGTGTTTTTTGGAGTAGACTTTGGTCTACGTTGAAACTCAGTTTTATTTAAAGCACCATATATTAGATGAAATTTTGATATGTGTATTTCGCCAATTTATGAAAGGTATGTGTCAAAAAAATCAATTGAAATATGGGGAGTATGTTAAAATTTTTGCACGTTTATATTTAAAAAATGCGCGCTAAATATGTACATTAATTCAACATTTAAGCCGCATTAGAGCGAGTATAAATGAAGGGTTAGTCGCTTTAGAAAAAATAATGCAATGCCTTATTTTTTCTAAGTCGATTTGCAAAAAATTGCTCGGTTTTGGCCGGGTATGAATGAATGAGTGATGATGCCGCTGAGGGCGTTATGATTCATTGTCACATTGGGTAATTCTAATGTAGTGATAACGCCTCATGGCATCCGCCTTATGGGGACTAATGTCATGTTACCAATTTGACATTACTAATCATGGGTTCGCTTAAAAAGCATCCTGAAATGTTTTTGCAATAGGAAATGGGTCCACAAATGCAAGAAGTTGCTGACGCATTGCGTCTTGACACTGAACTTTCCGCTGATAGTGCAGCGTATATTGAAGAACTTTATGAGCAGTACTTGGCTGCACCAGACTCAGTAGAAGCTGACTGGCGTGCATACTTCGATAAATACCCGAAAGGTGATCAACCACACAGCAATGTACGTGAGCAATTCTTATTACTAGGTCGTAATTCAAGTCGTGTTCAAGCAGTGGTACAAAGTTCTGTTAGTACAGAACATGAACGTCGTCAAATTGGCGTACTACAACTGATCGCAGCGTACCGTAACCGCGGTCACCAAAAAGCGAAGCTTGATCCTTTAGGTTTGGCAAAACGTGAAATCGTGCCAGATCTTGACCTTGCTGCACATGGTTTAACCCAATCTGATTTAGACACTGTGTTCAATACAGGTAATCTTTTGATTGGTAAAGACGAAGCAACTCTAGGTGAAATGGTTCAAGCCATGGAAGCAACGTACTGTGCTTCAATTGGTGCAGAATACATGCACATTGTTGATACCAAAGAAAAACGTTGGATTCAACAACGCCTTGAAGGTGCGCGTGGTCAATTCAATTTCACTGCAGAACAGAAAAAACACGTATTAGAGCGTTTAACTGCGGCTGAAGGCCTAGAAAAGTTCCTAGGCAATAAATACGTTGGTGCAAAACGTTTCGGCGTGGAAGGTGGTGAATCTTTCATTCCAATGGTTGATGCTTTGATTCAACGTGCAGGTTCTGTAGGTTGTAAAGAAGTGGTCATTGGTATGCCGCACCGTGGTCGTTTAAACCTTCTTGTAAACATCATGGGTAAAAACCCAGCAGACCTATTTGGTGAGTTTGAAGGTAAGAGCTTACATAAAAAAGGTTCTGGTGACGTTAAATACCACCAAGGTTTCTCTTCAAATGTAATGACTCAAGGTGGCGAAGTTCACTTGGCATTGGCGTTTAACCCATCACACTTAGAAATCGTTGGCCCTGTGGTTGAAGGTTCAGTACGCGCACGTCAAGTTCGTCGTAAAGACATTGGTGGTGATGATGTTTTGCCAGTAATTGTTCATGGTGATGCTGCATTTGCAGGTCAAGGTGTTAACCAAGAAACCTTCCAAATGTCACAAACACGTGGCTATACAGTGGGTGGTACGGTTCACATTGTGGTAAATAACCAAGTTGGTTTCACAACATCTGATCCACGTGATGCGCGTTCTACAGAATACTGTACGGACATCGCGAAAATGATCCAAGCACCGATTTTCCATGTGAACGGTGATGATCCTGAATCAGTATTGTTTGTTGCACAATTGGCACATGACTTCCGTCATACTTTCCGTAAAGACGTTGTCATTGACATGTTCTGTTACCGCCGCCGTGGTCACAACGAAGCGGACGAGCCAGCTGCAACTCAGCCAATGATGTATCAAGTCATCAATAAGAAAACGACAACACGTGCGCTGTATGCAGACCAATTGGTTCAAGAAAGTGTATTAGACCGTGCTAAAGCAGATCAAATGGTTGAAGACTACCGTGCTGATTTAGAAGCAGGTAAGCACGTTGCAAATGCATTGGTACTTGAACCAAATACAAAAATGTTTGTAGATTGGGCACCGTACTTAGGACATGACTATACAGACGTATGGGATACAACATGTTCTGAAGATCGCTTGAAAGAGCTTGGTCGAAAAATGCGCGAGCTTCCTGAAGGTTTTGTGATGCAGCGTCAAGTTGCAAAAGTGATTGATGATCGCTTAAAAATGCAAACTGGCGAAATGCCATTGAACTGGGGTGCTGCAGAAACTTTGGCTTATGCATCTATTTTAGATGATGGCTATTTGGTTCGTTTGACTGGTGAAGACGTTGGTCGTGGTACCTTCTCACACCGTCATGCAAAACTGCATAACCAAGTGGATGGTTCAACATACATTCCACTTTGCCATATCAAAGAAAATCAACCACGTACTGCTATTTATGACTCATTGTTGTCTGAAATGGCGGTGTTAGGTTTTGAGTATGGTTATGCAACGACTCTGCCTAAGAGTTTGATCATTTGGGAAGCACAATTTGGTGACTTCGCAAACTGTGCACAGGTGGTAATCGATCAGTTCATCGCATCAGGTGAAACCAAGTGGGAGCGTGTGTGTGGTTTAACCTTACTTCTTCCTCACGGTTTTGAAGGTCAAGGCCCAGAGCACTCATCTGCACGTTTAGAACGTTTCTTACAGCTATGTGCTGAAGACAACATGCAAGTGATGACACCGACTACGCCTGCACAGATTTTCCATGCTTTACGTCGTCAAGCGATTCGCCCAATTCGTAAGCCAATGATCATCATGTCACCGAAGTCTTTACTTCGTCACAAGCTTGCAACGTCTACTTTAAGTGAACTTGCAAATGGTACATTCCAAACTGTGATTGATGAAATCGACAACATCAACAAAGCAGACGTAACACGTTTAGTGCTTTGTGGTGGTAAGGTTTACTATGACTTGCTTGAGAAACGTCGTGAGCAAGAGTTGAATAACACTGCAATCGTTCGTATTGAACAATTGTATCCATACCCTGAACAACGTATTGCTGAAGTTCTTGCTCAATATCCAAATGTGAAAGACATTGTTTGGACGCAAGAAGAGCCGAAGAACCAAGGTGCTTGGTTATTTATTGCTCCTCGTCTATATGATGATGTAATGAAGTCGGCTAAACCAGTACGTATCAGTTATGCAGGTCGTGAAGCTTCTGCTGCACCGGCTTGTGGTTCACCATATTTGCATGCAAAACAACAAGCTCAGCTCGTAAATGACGCTTTAGCGATCGTAGCTGAATAACAGGAGATTCTTAGTAATGGCAACCGAAATTAAAGCACCGGTATTCCCTGAGTCAGTTGCGGACGGAACAATCGCAACTTGGCACAAACAACCAGGTGAAGCAGTATCACGTGATGAAGTGATCTGTGATATTGAAACAGATAAAGTTGTTTTAGAAGTTGTTGCTCCTGCTGACGGTACAATTGCATCGATCATTAAAGGTGAAGGTGACACTGTTCTTTCAAATGAAGTGATTGCACAGTTTGAAGAAGGTGCTGTATCTGGCGCTGCGCAAACTGAAGCAGTTCAGTCTGAAGCGAAAGTAGAACAAGCAGTTACTCAAACTGAAGCGGGTGCTGCACCAGTCGTTGAACGTGCTCAAGTTGCTGATCAAGCGCCTGCTGTGCGTAAGGCATTGACTGAGTCTGGTATTCCAGCTGCTGATGTTGCGGGTACAGGTCGTGGTGGTCGCATCACAAAAGAAGATGTAGCAAATCACCAAACTAAACCAGCAGCTCCAGCTGCAGCACCATTAAGTGTTGCTGTGGGTGAGCGTGTTGAAAAGCGTGTTCCTATGACACGTCTTCGTAAGCGTGTTGCAGAGCGTCTACTTGCTGCAACGCAAGAAACTGCAATGTTGACAACGTTTAACGAAGTGAACATGAAGCCAATCATGGAAATGCGTGCTCAATACAAAGACGCATTTGAGAAGCGTCACGGTGCGCGTCTTGGCTTTATGTCTTTCTTTGTTAAAGCGGCAACTGAAGCGCTTAAACGCTACCCAGCAGTTAATGCTTCAATTGACGGTGATGACATTGTTTACCACGGTTACTATGACATCGGTGTAGCAGTATCTTCTGAGCGTGGTCTAGTTGTACCTGTACTTCGTGATACAGATCGCATGAACTATGCTGAAGTTGAAAATGGTATCCGTGACTTTGCTTACAAAGCACGTGATGGCAAATTGGGCATCGAAGACATGACTGGCGGTACATTCACCATTACTAACGGTGGTACTTTCGGTTCATTGTTGTCGACTCCGATTTTGAATACACCACAAACTGCGATTTTGGGTATGCATAAAATCCAAGAGCGTCCAATGGCTGTAAACGGTCAAGTAGAAATCTTACCGATGATGTATTTAGCGCTTTCTTATGACCACCGTTTAATTGATGGTAAAGAAGCAGTTGGTTTCTTGGTAACAATCAAAGAATTGTTAGAAGAACCAGCTAAATTGATCCTTGACCTTTAATTCTAAAGAATAAAACATGGGCTTAGAGCGATCCTCTAAGCCCATTTTTGGAGATAAAAATGTCTCAACAATTTGATCTTGTTGTAATTGGCGGTGGCCCAGGTGGCTATGAAGCAGCGATTCGTGCAGCGCAATTAGGTTTTAAAGTTGCTTGTATCGAAAAACGTATTCACAAAGGCAAACCATCTTTAGGTGGTACTTGCTTAAACGTGGGTTGTATTCCTTCTAAAGCTTTACTTGATTCTTCTCACCGCTACGAAGATACAGTTCATCATTTAGATGATCACGGTATTACAACAGGTGAAGTGAAGTTTGACTTGGCTAAACTTCTTGATCGTAAAGATAAAATCGTAAACCAATTAACTATGGGTATCGACGGCCTTCTTAAAGGGAATGGTATCGAATGGTTAAAAGGTACTGGTAAATTACTTGCTGGTAAAAAAGTTGAGTTTGTTTCTCATGAAGGTGAAACTCAAATTTTAGAGCCAAAATATGTGATTCTTGCATCTGGTTCTGTGCCTGTAAATATTCCTGTAGCTCCTGTTGATCAAGACATTATTGTTGATTCAACTGGTGCTTTAGAATTCCAAGAAGTTCCTAAGCGTTTAGGTGTTATTGGTGCTGGCGTAATTGGTTTAGAACTTGGTTCAGTATGGCGTCGTTTAGGTGCTGAAGTTGTTGTATTTGAAGCAATGGATGCATTCTTACCAATGGCTGATAAAGCATTGGCTAAAGATTACCAAAAATTATTGACTAAACAAGGTTTAGACATTCGCGTAGGCGCTAAAGTTGCAGGTACTGAAGTTAACGGTCGTGAAGTAACCGTTAAGTACACGCAAGGTGGCGAAGAAAAAACTCAAACTTTCGATAAATTAATTGTTTGTGTTGGTCGTCGTGCTTATGCAGAAGGTTTATTGGCTGATGATTCAGGTATTAAACTCACTGAACGTGGTTTAGTTGAAGTGAACGATTGGTGTGCAACTTCTGTTGAAGGTGTATATGCAATTGGTGACTTGGTACGTGGTCCAATGCTTGCGCATAAAGCAATGGAAGAAGGCGTAATGGCTGTTGAACGTATTCACGGTCATGCTGCACAAGTCAACTATGACACAATCATTTCTGTAATCTATACACACCCAGAAGCGGCGTGGGTAGGTTTAACAGAAGAGCAAGCGAAAGAAAAAGGCCATGAAGTAAAAACGGGTCAATTCGGTTTCGCTGCAAATGGTCGTGCAATGGCTGCTGGTGAAAATGCAGGTTTCGTGAAGTTCGTTGCAGATGCAAAAACAGATCGTTTACTGGGTATGCACGTGATTGGACCAGCAGCGTCTGATATCGTTCATCAAGGTATGATTGCACTTGAATTTGTATCAAGTGTTGAAGATCTTCAATTGATGACATTTGGTCATCCAACTTTCTCTGAAGTTGTGCATGAAGCTGCACTTGCAGTGGATGGTCGAGCGATTCACGCAATTCAGCGTAAACGCAAATAAGACAACGAAAAGAGCGACTACGGTCGCTCTTTTTTGTTTCAGGTGTTGTCTTCTCATGAAGAATCATCTAAAAATAAAGACAAGAAGTTTTAAAAATCCAAAATGGTTACTGTGATAGTAACCAGTTTCGGTGCAACAAAAAGTAAATAAGCAGTAATAAAAAGGTTAGTCGATGAATTTACATGAATATCAAGCTAAAGCGCTATTAAAAAAATATGGTATGCCTGTCCAAGAGGGCGTACTTGCCACCACTCCAGACGAAGCAGTAAAAGCCTTTGATCAAATAGGCGGAAAATTTGCTGTCATGAAAGCCCAAGTGCATGCGGGTGGTCGTGGTAAGGCGGGTGGCGTAAAAGTTGTAAAGTCAGCAACGGAAGCTGCTGAATATGCAAAAAGCATCATCGGGACCAACCTTGTTACCTATCAAACCGATAGCCATGGCCAACCTGTAAATAGCGTACTTGTCGCGGAAGATGTTTATCCTGTAGAGCGTGAGCTGTATTTAGGTGCAGTGGTTGACCGCTCAAGCCGTCGTGTGACCTTTATGGCTTCGACCGAAGGTGGCGTTGAAATTGAAAAGGTTGCTGAAGAAACCCCTGAAAAAATTATCAAAGTTGAAGTCGATCCTTTGGTTGGCTTATTGCCATTTCAAGCACGCGAAGTTGCATTTAAGTTGAACCTTAAAGATGGTCAAGTGAATCAATTTGTGAAAGTGATGTCTGCTGCGTATCAAGCATTCATCGAGAATGACTTTGCTTTATTTGAGATTAACCCACTATCTGTGCGTGAAAATGGTGACATCCTATGTGTCGATGCCAAAGTGGGGATTGACTCAAACGCGCTGTACCGTTTACCAGAAATTGCTGCGCTGCGCGATAAGTCACAGGAAAATGAACGTGAGTTAAAAGCGTCTGAATTTGACCTTAACTACGTCGCGCTTGAAGGCAACATTGGCTGTATGGTTAATGGTGCAGGCCTTGCGATGGCAACCATGGATATTATTAAACTTTATGGCGGCCAACCTGCGAACTTCCTTGATGTCGGTGGTGGTGCAACTAAAGACCGTGTGATTGAAGCGTTTAAAATTATTCTGGCAGATACCTCTGTACAAGGGGTATTGATTAATATCTTCGGTGGAATTGTACGTTGTGACATGATTGCTGAAGCAATTATTGCAGCGGTTCAAGAAGTAAATGTGACCGTACCTGTAGTTGTTCGTTTAGAAGGGAACAATGCTGAATTGGGTGCCAAATTACTTGATGAATCAGGTTTAAAACTTATTTCTGCAAATGGCTTGTCGGATGCCGCAGAAAAAATTGTTGCTGCAGTAAAAGCGTAAGGAGTATCAATATGAGCGTATTAATTAATAAAGACACCAAAGTATTGGTACAAGGTTTTACAGGTAAAAACGGTACATTTCACTCAGCACAAGCACTAGATTATGGAACTAAAGTCGTTGGCGGGGTAACTCCTGGTAAAGGTGGCACAACCCATTTAGATTTACCTGTATTTAACACCATGAAAGATGCAGTTGCAGGCACAGGCGCAGATGCGACTGTGATTTATGTGCCAGCACCGTTTGTATTAGATTCAATTATTGAGGCAGTGGATTCAGGTGTTGGACTGATTGTGGTCATCACAGAAGGCGTGCCAACTTTAGACATGCTCAAAGCTAAGCGTTATCTTGAAACCAATGGTAATGGTACGCGTCTGATTGGTCCAAACTGTCCGGGTATTATTACTCCGGGTGAATGTAAGATTGGGATTATGCCGGGTCATATTCACCAACCGGGTAAAATTGGTATTATCTCGCGTTCAGGCACGTTGACTTATGAGGCGGTTGCTCAAACGACGAAACTGGGCTTAGGACAATCCACCTGTATTGGTATTGGTGGTGATCCAATTCCGGGCATGAACCAAATTGATTGTTTGAAACTGTTCCAAGAAGATCCGCAAACTGAAGCGATAATCATGATTGGTGAGATTGGTGGTACGGCTGAAGAAGAAGCAGCTGAATATATTCAATCGCATGTGACTAAACCTGTGGTGGGTTATATTGCAGGTGTAACAGCACCGAAAGGCAAGCGTATGGGACATGCGGGAGCAATTATTTCTGGTGGTAAAGGTACTGCTGAAGAAAAGTTTGCAGCATTTGAAAAGGCGGGGATGGCGTATACACGTAGCCCAGCAGAACTCGGTTCAACGATGTTCCAACTTTTAAAGGATAATGGTTTAGTTTAAGCTTTTTATATTTTAAAGGAAAAAGCCGTAGGTGTTAATTGCACATGCGGCTTTTTTGTGGGGAGTATTTTAGTTTGCTCTAAGACAAAAAATAATATGAGGGTTTAAAGTAACTTAATCCCTGTTGAAAATTATATTCTGCCGCATTGAAAAAGCCATACTGAACAAAAGATAAAATGGTGAAATTAGAGCAATATTTGCTATGTACCTACCAATCTGAGTATCGATAAATATTTAGTGAGCACTGTTTCTATAGAGGACTATGCTATATTCATAATTAAAATAATTCTTTTGAAGACATAGTATTGCAGATGTTGAAGCCGATTCATTTATTATTTTTCCGCTGCTTATTCTTATTCGGATTGGCGATGAATAGCGCTTATGCTGAAAATGAAGATGTCTATTTGGCAGAGTCTTTGAGTGATGATATCTTCCACCATTATCAGCAGTTAGCTGCACAACATGATGAAGAGGAAAACGATTATACATTGATCAATAATGATTTTTATGAGAATGAGTATATTCGCGTATTTAACTACACGGCTTACAATTCGGATAGTTTGAGTCATAAATTGGGGACAGGGGAGTTTCACGGTTCTGACTTGGATATGCTTGGTGTTTCTTTTGGGTATGGTATCGAAATTAAAGTTAATAAAAGAAATAAAGTTGGATATGAGTACCTTTCAAATTTTCCTTATGATCGTGGGCAATTGATCCGTTTCTTTTGGGTGTTTTTGCACTAAATAGCTTAATTCTATTTATTCATAAAAATTTTTTTCCGTTACTGTTTAGAATGTTTTCACTCAATTGTAAGGTCTAGGATGTTTACATTAATTCTTTGAATTCACTAGTGGCGAGTGAGTCGACTTAAGAACGAAGATAACTTAAATTTTTATAATAGATGATGGGCTTACTGTGCTGAGTGAATTCTTAGGTTTATCGTTTTAAAAGCTTAAATGTGTATTTTGTAGAAAGTTGAATAT
This sequence comes from Acinetobacter sp. Gutcm_16, assembly GCF_028649355.1. Taxonomy (NCBI): domain Bacteria; kingdom Pseudomonadati; phylum Pseudomonadota; class Gammaproteobacteria; order Moraxellales; family Moraxellaceae; genus Acinetobacter; species Acinetobacter sp. Gutcm_16. Next base: position 97,685 of record NZ_JAQSUV010000030.1, read on the forward strand.
TAAAGCAGATGATAAAAACGCGACAGATCGTCGCGTTTTTTGATTGTAAGTATAACTACTATTGAGCTTTGCTTTGCGGTTTTAAGCTTTGGGTTAAACCATTGATGTCACCGCCTTGAATCCCCAGTTCATTCATCAAACTGTCGATTAGTGGTGCTTGGGTACGATAGCGTAGCGCACTATTCACCACTTGATCAGACAAAGCAACTTGTGAAGATTCCGCACTATCACCTCCAGTTGTTGCTGAACCGACATTGCCTAAACCGTTAACCTGTAGAATTTTGATGTCATCAATGTTTTCCATCGGCTTAACACTTTCACGAATGATTTCAGGTAAGTATTTTAACAATGCTAGGCGAATTTGCATTTCAACTTGCTCAGGAGATAAGACGTTGTTGGCTTCATTGACAGCACGTGTACCATCTGCGTCGACTTGGTATTGTTTTTCCATTGCTTGAGCCAACAGTATTTTGGCATCCGCTTCACCTTTGGCTTTTAAGCGAGCTTGTTCGGCTTGAGCTTCCGCTGCAATACGAACGGCTTCGGCATCATCGGCAGCGGCTTGTTTGCCTGCTTCTGCTGCAACCGTAATCGCAATTGCATCTTTTTCTGCAGCTTGCTTCGCCGCAACCAACTCAACTGCTTTTTGACGCTCAGCACGCTGTGTTTCACGTACGGTAATCACTTCTTCTTCGGCTTTAACCGCCTCAGCACGTGCACGGTCAGCAGAAGCTTTGGCTTCAGACTCTTCGCGCGACTTTTCAGCAATTGCAATGGCACGTGACTGTTCCGCCAGCTCGATGGTTTTCTTTTGTTCAACCTGTGCTTGTTCAATAATTTGTGATTTTTGAATGTTTTGGCTTTCCACATCACGTGCTGCACCAATACGCTTTAACTCGACTTCACGCTCAGCTGCAATACGTGCTTCTTCTGCTTCACGTTTTTTCTCTGCCTCTTGAGAGGCAATTTCAGCCAATTGTTCTGCACGGCGAATTGCAATTTCACGCTCTTGTTGTAGTTTTGCGTATTCTTCTTCACGAATGATTTGTAGACGTGCCTGTTCTGCTTCTAAGTTTTTGGTCTTAATGGCAAGGTCAGCGTCTTGCTCGATGTGATTACGTTTACGACGGCGGTCTTCAATTGTTTCAGTCAGCTTAGTTAAACCTTCGGCATCGAATGCATTTTGAGGGTTAAAGTATTTGAAACCTGTTTGGTCTAAACCTGTTAAAGATACAGTTTCAAGTTCTAGACCATTTTTATGTAAGTCTTCGGACACCACTTGTTGTACTTTTTGCACGAAGTCCACGCGTTTTTCATGCAACTCTTCCATCGCCATTTCAGCTGCTACTGCACGCAAGGAATCGACAAATTTACCTTCCACAAGGTTCTTCAACTCATTTGGAGACATGGTTTTTTGTCCCAAAGTCTGCGCAGCCACTGCAATTGATTCAGCCAAAGGCTTTACACGCACATAGAACTCAGCCATGACATCGACACGCATACGGTCACGGGTAATGAGCGCTTGGTCATCAGCACGGCGAACCTCTAAACGTAGCGTGTTCATGTTGACAGGAATAATTTCATGTAATACAGGCAGTACAATTGCACCGCCACCTAAAATGACTTTTTCGCCGCCAAAACCGGTACGTACGAAAGAGATTTCTTTGCTGGAACGACGGTACAGACGGGCAATAATAATGCCGATAATAACCAGAGCTGCAAAGATAATCCCTGCAAGAATAAGAATGTTATAGAAATTGTTGCTGAGCATAAGGGTCCCGATTTTATTTAAAGTTATAAGTACAAAATGAAAGAATTAAAGTGAAATGGCTTTAAAGCCAATCTTGGTTTTTTGAGTCAAAATGACTTCTTGACCTTGAGAAAAATGAAGGTCTGTTTCAGGTTCAACCAGTACATAGTGCGTTTGCCCGAACTGATCTTGAACTCGTGCTTGAGCCGGTGAGTTGACTTTAGCCTCACCTAAAATAATCAGTGCTGTTCGTCCAATCAGCTCTTCACTGTAAATTGCTGTGGTTTCATCTTGTGGCAAAATTCTAGCAATCAGCATGGCGCTGTAACGAATCATAGGCATCGAAAGTATGAGGCAAAGTGGTGCCATGATCCATGCACTCCAATAGCTTCCCGTCCAAGTTTGAAGAATGGACTGTAGAATAAAGCCACTTAAGCTATATAAAGTGAGGAAGATAATCAGCCAGACTAAAAGAGGGACACGGCCGATAAACAACCAATCCAGCAGGGCATTGAGCCAACCTTGATCGGCATCTAGTGCAATGTCGACGTCTTTAGTACTGCCTAGGTCATCAGGTAGAAATTGGTCAAGTAGGCCTTGTGAGCCGCCCCCTAATACCAATAAAATCAATTCGAGCAGTCCCAACAAAAACATCAGACTGAGACAAATACTAAAAATTAAATTGGATGGGTGAGTAAATAATTCCCACATTCTAAAGGTTCTCTATTTTTATGCTGTTATCAGTTAAGTGTAAATTTTTAAAAAGAATTGTATTGAAATTGGGCTTTAGCATAGCATTCAAAAAACAGAATGTCTAAGTTTGTTGGCACGTAAAGAGAGAGCGGTTTAATTGTGATTTGACAAATTTTAGGCAAAAAAATACGCAATGATTGGGGTATTCATTGCGTAGAACTACGAATCTGTTGTTACACAGTTTCGGTAAAAAGGAGAAACGTTATATCTCAGGGTTAATCTAAGCTATGGACTCATCATAAGGGCTGTGCATTCTTATTTCATGAGTATTCACGTTAATTACTGTAAATTTAGGTTAACAAACGACACTAAATGTCAGTTTTTGAGATGCATGTGGCTTATTTTTGTTTGTTTAGTGATCAAAAAAGCCTTTCTCAGTGAGAAAGGCTTAAATATGCGCTTTAGTTTAAGCTGGGTTTAGAAATGAAACACCCCTAAACCCGATTTAACTTCATCTAGAGTCTGTTGAGTGATATCACGACATTTGTCTGTACCAGTCTTCAAAATATCCATGATGTAATCAGGATCTTTCGCAAGTTCCATACGACGTTCACGAATTGGCGTGATCAGCTCTTTCAATACGCCTTCAAGACGTTTTTTCACCGTACCATCGCCCAAACCGCCACGGCGGTAATGTGCTTTCAGTTCTTCAACTTCTTCTTTGTTTGGATCAAACGCATCTAAATACGTAAATACGATATTACCTTCAACCTGACCTGGGTCTTCAACACGCAGGTGGTTCGGGTCGGTGTACATCGCATTAACAGCTTTTTTAATGTCTTTATCGGTTGCATCCAACACAATGGTATTGCCTAAAGATTTCGACATTTTGGCTTTACCATCAAAGCCGGGTAAGCGGCTCATATTGGAAAGCAGAGCCTTACACTCAGGTAGTAATTCCTGACCAATCTGACGATTTAAGCGACGTACGATTTCATTGGTCTGTTCGATCATTGGAATCTGGTCTTCACCTACAGGTACAACAGTTGCTTTAAATGCGGTGATATCTGCTGCTTGTGCAACTGGGTAGCATAAGAAACCAGCTGGAATATCTCGTTCGAAACCACGCATCTGAATTTCAGACTTGATGGTTGGGTTACGTTCTAAACGAGACACGGTCACAAAGTTGAGATACAACATGGTGAGTTCATTCAGCGCGGGTAAGCTCGACTGCACGCAAATGGTGGTTTTGGTTGGGTCGATCCCGACTGCTAAGTAATCTGTGGCAACTTCAAGAATATTGCGGCGAACTTTTTCAAAGTTATCTGCATTGTCAGTAAAGGCTTGCGCATCGGCCAATAATAAATGCTGATGGTGTGAATCCTGCAAACCCACACGTGAACGTAAAGATCCGACAAAGTGCCCTAAATGAAGTTGTCCCGTTGGACGGTCGCCTGTCAAAATAACAGGACGGTTGTCTTGATTACTCATTATCTATTTCCAAAGTCGTCGTAGCGACATGCTATTTTCAAAGAATGCAGACATTGTACGGCATAATCTTTTTCAATGTCAGTCTTAAAAAAACTGCAGTGAAAAAATTATAAAATCAGTTAAATTTCAAAAAACAAATATTCAAAAGCTTAGATCACAGATTAAAATGTCAAAATTCTCAAGATGGATAAAAATAAATGGCGAGTAGCTTATTAATATTACTAGATGATATTGCCACGATATTAGATGACGTTGCGGTCATGAGTAAAATGGCGGCAAAAAAAACGGCGGGTGTTTTGGGGGATGATTTAGCACTCAATGCACAACAGGTCAGTGGGGTTCGTACTGACCGTGAGCTGCCTGTGGTTTGGGCCGTGGCAAAAGGCTCTTTTGTTAATAAATTGATTTTAGTCCCTGCAGCGCTGTTGATTAGTGTGGTTGCACCGTGGCTGATCACGCCACTGTTGATGATTGGTGGTTTATTTCTATGCTATGAAGGGGTAGAAAAAGTCCTGCATAGTTTGCATCACAAAAAAGCCAAAACCGAAGAGGAAGCCAGCCAAGAATTAGCTGCGATTGAAACGGATATGGCGACTTTTGAGAAGGATAAGGTCAAAGGCGCGATTCGTACCGACTTTATTTTGTCGGCAGAAATTGTGGTGATTTCACTGGGGACTGTAGCGGCAGCAACTTTTTCAACCAAAGTTATGGTGTTGTCTGTAATTGCTATTTTAATGACCGTCGGTGTGTATGGTTTTGTGGCGATGATTGTCAAAATTGATGATTTAGGGCTGTATCTAACTCAGCAAGCCTCTTCATTTAAGCAAACTATTGGCCGTGGTTTATTGGCTTTTGCACCAAAGCTGATGAAGATCTTAACCATCGTGGGCACTATCGCGATGTTTTTAGTGGGTGGTGGCATTATTTCCCACGGCGTACCTTTATTGCATCATTTCACTGAAGGTTCAGTGGATTATGCTGAACATATTCCAACTGTGGGCAGCATTGTGGGAGCATTAACCCCAACACTGATTAATTTAGTGATCGGTTTTGTCGCTGGTTTGATTGTATTGGCTATTGTGAGGTTGATTAAAAAAGTTTGGCCGAGTTCAAAAAAGGCATAAACTGGATCGGGTCAGCATGAATTAAAAGAAGGAAAAGTGCTATGCGTTGGAAGGGACGTCGTGTCAGTAGCAATGTCGAGGATCGTCGCGGTGGTGGCGGTGTCAAGGCGGGTGGCATCAGTATTTTAGGGCTGATCGTGGCCTTTGTGGCATGGAAATTTCTAGGAGTCGATCCGCAGCAAGCCTACCAAGCCACTAAACAAGTGACCGCACAAACTGGAGCGGCAGAAACTCAAGGTTTGGATAACCCAACGCCTGATCAGCAGGAAGCGATGGACTTTGTCGGTACGGTACTGGCCGACACTGAAGACACATGGAGTCAAATTTTCCAACAGCAATTGGGACAACAATATGTTCCACCGAAGTTGGTGATGTTTTCAGGGGTGATCAATTCGGGTTGTGGTACTGCTCAGTCTGCAATGGGGCCGTTTTACTGTCCAGCAGATCAGAAAGTGTATATCGACACGACATTCTTTAAAGACATGCGAACTCAAATGGGGATTGGCGGTGAGCAAAACCAAACGGAGTTGGCACGCCAAGATCAAGCGGGTGACTTTGCTCAGGCTTATGTAGTGGCACATGAGGTTGGACATCATATTCAGACCATTTTAGGTATTTCTGAACAAGTGCAAAAGGCTCGTGCACAGGGCTCAAAAGCGCAAGGCAATGCTTTATCGGTACGCCAAGAGTTACAGGCTGACTGTTTAGCGGGGGTATGGGCGCATCATAACAATCAACGGACTCAGTTCTTAGAGCAAGGCGATGTTGAAGAAGCGATGGATGCGGCACATAAGATTGGTGATGATTACCTACAAAAACGGGCAACAGGGCAAGTGGTGCCTGATAGCTTTACCCATGGAACCAGTCAACAGCGTATGACTTGGTTTAGCACGGGCTTTAAGTCGGGGCAAGTTGAAAGTTGTGATACTTTTAATCAAGCCATTTAAGCCATAAAAAAAGAGGTGATTAATCACCTCTTTTTTTATTTCAATCAATTCTTTCTATCGGTTTAAGAACTGCTTAAAGTTTCGAGCAATACGGACGCTCACATATAACGCAATACAGGCAAATAACAACACCCCAAACACCACATACTTTAAGTTGCTCATATCCGCGCGGTAAAACTGCTGAATTTGCTCAGGCGTATAACGCAATGTTTTAACATCTTGTGTCCGTGTATCGAGATAACTGACTTGCTGAATATAGTTAAATTGCCCTGCTTTGAGTAGTTCAATTGACTGAATTTGGCGGGTATGTTGTTCGTTGTAGTCATCTACACAAATGTCGGTTAAATAATGATTACAGCTGAGTTTGGCGATATAACCCTGATTGGCCACATGCAAATAAATATGATCATCGGGTGCTGAAAGTAGAACCAGAGTTTGATCGGGACGAGAGTTCATTTTAAAACTTTGTGCTGAGGCAAAAGTTTGCTCGGCTTGTAAAATTTCTTTGGTTTTTGCAAAGCAGGTCAGAAACAACGCAAAGGTGGTTAGGAAAATAATCAGTGCGAAGAACATCCGAAAGATGGTTTTAAAAGTGAATTGCATAGGAGATCAAACTTGGCCAAAGGGAAAGTTCACGCATAAAAAACATGCATATGCGCTATGTTAATTCATCATCAGGAGAAATGTTAAAAAAATTATTTTTTTCGGGCGTTGATGTGAAAAATGATTAAAATATTTCGAGCATCAATGTGTATGAAATGAATTTTTATTCCATAGATAAGCACTGAAAGCCGCCATCTCCCCAACCGCCCAATTTGGAAGTTCAATGGGAAATTATTTTTTTCTACAAGTTTTTACCGTTATTTTTGCATTATCCATTGCAACGACTATTTTCAATAAACGTATTTTAGGTTTTCCCCAAGCCATTGGCGTCCCCATCGTTTCTGCCATTTTTGTCTTTATTTTACAGTGGGGCGCGAGCCTGTTGAGTGGTAATCAGTTTATTACCATCAATATTCATAACATTGAAGAAGCGGTTCGTCACATTGATTTTTATGACTTTTTAATCAATGGCGTGATTTGCTTCATTTTGACCTCTTCTGCACTGAAGTTCAAAGTCTCAGATTTACGTAGTTATTGGAAGCCGATCAGCATTTTAGCCAGTATTGCGTTGGTACTGTGCGCCGTGTTCTTTGGGGTGGTGCTCTACGGTTATCAGTTCATTATTGGGCAGCATGTCGATTTATTGGTGCTTTTGCTGTTGGGGGCTGCATTGGGTGCAACGGACCCGATTGGGATCAAAGGCGTGCTCAGTTCTGTACGCGCACCGCATCACTTAATGGTCAAGCTCGAAGGCGAATCACTGTTTAATGATGCCATGTGTATTGCCTTATTCATGACGCTCTTAAACGTCTTACAAGGTGAAAACTTTACCGTCATGGGCGTGTTGCAGACCTTACTCTATGAAATTTTTGTCGCCGTCATTATTGGTTGGGCCTTTGGTTTAGGGATATTGCGACTACTACGTGGTAAGCACGAAATGGAGTCTCTCATTTTGACCACCGCACTCTTGGCCTGCGGTTCGTACTTGGTTGCACTGTTTGCCCATGCTTCAGCACCGATTGCTTGCGTCATCGGTGGTTTGATTGTAGGGAACAAATGGAAAGAAATTTTACAAGAGCGCGAAATACGTGAAGTGAACCATTTTTGGCATACGGTTGAAGGGATTATTAACTCGTTCTTATTCACCTTAATTGGTTTGGAACTGTTTATTTTAGATCTCAGCTTTAGTCTGATTTTTGGTGGCATCGTCGCTTTTATTATTCTGCATGCTTCACGTTTTGCAGCGAACTATTTATCTTTTGCCTTTTTTCCCTCTTTCCGTAAGAAAAGCTATAACGGAAGTTTGGCGATTTTGTCATGGGGGGGGGTGCGTGGAGGGATCTCCTTAGCATTGATCTTAGCGGTAGCTAACGTGCCTGAGCTAAGTGAATATAGCAGTATTTTGATTGGTTATACTTTTATCGCCGTGTTGCTTTCAGGCATGGTCTGTGGCCTAGGATTACCTGCTGTGATGAATGCGTTTTACTACAATCCGAATGAGGAAAAGACAGGTTTTAAAGGCTGGTATCAACGTCTGTGTAATAAAATGAACCGTAAAGGCTTTAAGTACATTATTGGTGAAGATGCACAGGGTTTTGAGACGATTACTGTCTATCAGCCTGAAGCATTGATCGATGTTAAAGCAGATGACGGCATTGCTGCGGTGCATAACCCTGAACGAGTTCAGGAAGTGAAACGTTTGGAAAGTCCTGATAACTTTTAGTGATTTGCTCAACCAAAAAGCCCCTGTATTGGGGCTTTTTAGAATGAATGAGCTGGTTTATTTGAATCATATAACGATGTCATTATGGAATACTTAGAATAGGGCACATTTGAAATGGCAGAATCGATAGTCAAAGAACTGGCACCGATGATTTTTCAGGTGATTGCCCAGATTCCTTATGGGCGGGTAGCCAGTTATGGACAAATTGCACGTTTAGCAGGCATTCCCAAACATTCGCGTTTAGTGGGCTATGTACTAAAACATATGGATGTAGACAGTACTTTGCCTTGGTATCGGGTAATCAACTCCCAAGGGAAAATTAGCCTAAGTAAGCTGAATGATCAGGGACAGAACATTCAAGCACAGTTACTGATGTCTGAAGGTATTTTAGTGATTGGGGGAAAAGTGAAAATGAAAGAGTTTCAATGGAATATTTGAAATAGAAATGCTCTACCTCTGTGGAAGTAGAGCACTCGATGTATTACTGACGAACAACTAAAACAGGAATGTGCGCCTCACCTAAAACACTTTGTGCAACACTGCCTAGGAATAAACGTTTTAAACCTGTACGGCCATGAGAGCCTATGACAATCAGGTCTGCTTTAGATGTTTCAGCTTCTCTGATAATTTCACGGTGCACCACCTGACCTTCCAGTAGTTTTGCTTCAACAGGAATACCCAGATCGCTAAATTTAGCTGCTGCTTCGTCAAGTGTTTTCAAAACTGAAGTACGCGCACGTTCAATTAAGTCATTGGTTTGAGTTGCAGAAATGTATTCAGCTGCAATGTAAGGGTCAAGTGCAAGTACTTGAACGACTGTAATTTTGCCGCCAAATGCTTTTGCAAGTTCAGCGGCTTGCGCAACTGCTGCATATGAAGTTTCGGAACCGTCTACAGGGACTAAAATGTTTTGGTATGCCATGGTTGTTTCTCCTTATTATCAACTGATTATACGTGCAGATTTCTGTTCTAATGTATCACGGGTTAAATACAGCTTATATCTTGATAATAGCTGTATTTTTTAAAGAATAAAACCTAGTAAATTCATATGGATATTTGCATATGAAATGCTAATTTCTCACTTCTAAATTAGCACAAAAGCGTGTGAATAATAATCAATTTAACACTAAAGTTGAATGTAAATGTAGTGTTTAAGAAACATAGGCTTTGTCTAAAAAATAGCTTATATTTATGAATGGCTTATGTGTAGTTTTCTGCTTAAGGCGAAACGGTTCTGCATCAGTCGCGTGATAACGACTGAAAAGACATTCGTTATCTTTGAGGTGGACTGAAGTGTGAAAATTTTAGCGCTTAAGTTGGATTTGGTTAAATTATCACTAGATGGGGGAATGGCTTTCATTGAAAATAAAATATTTAGAAATTAATGAAAAGCTCTAATTAAATTAATCAAATTCAGATGGTGGAAAAAAGCAACCTAATCTAAGGATATGTTTTTATTTTTAATTAATTTGTAGGTGAAGAAAAAACATCCTCCTAAATAAAATACAATAAAAAATATTTTCAAATAATTCTCTTTCTTATATTTTTTATTGAAATAGATTTCATCATAAATAATATCGTTATTTTTAAGGTAAAAAGCATATTTTCTTGAGAAAAAATTGCTTTCAATATATTTGATATAAACCTCTTGATCAATTTTATTATAAAATGGGAAACTTAATTCTGAAATTGAACATTCAACTAGAATTGTCGATTTATTTTCTTTGTTTTCTAATGTTAGACTGTTATAAGATGATGGTTCAATTACACTATCCCTTCCAGTCATACTCCCCATTTGCCGTGTTCTAATTTTTGTTTCTTTAATCAAGTAGTAACCTTCAAAAACTTGACCATTATTCCAATAATAATTGGGATTTTTATAGAGTAATGATAGACAAGCATAAATTAAGCCTAGTAGCATTACTAGAATGATAAAAAAAGATTCTATTTTCTTATTTTCTAGATAAGCACATACAGAAAAAAGAACACCTCCATTAAATATTAATATATATGAGAAATAGCTTTCAAAAAATAAGAATGTAATAATTATTTGAAAACTAAAATAAATATAAATAATTTTATGTTTTAAAAATTTCTCCATATTGTGTAACTCCTATTTCTTAAGCAACTAATTATTCTTTTTCTAGATTTTTAAATAAAATATCTGATTTTTAATCCTAAAATATTGTTTCATTCGAGACGATTATTTGGTTCTATTTAAACCATTACTAGGATTATGAAGGAATCATCTCATGAAACTCTCTAAAAAATAAAGACTTACTATACGTCTAAAGGAGATTTTTGATGTCCGATATGATATTTATAGTTCTAAACACTGATAAAGTTTTTCTACATCATCTGTTTGTAACTGCTCCCGCATTTTTAAAAACTGCTTTTCATCTAAGTCATAGAGCTTCAGTGCAAGCAGTTTTTCTATATCTGCTTCAGGAAAGCGATACTTAATAATTTGGGCAGGTACTCCACCCACAACGGCATAGGGTGGAACATCTTTGGTCACGACAGCACCCGTTGCCACCACTGCACCTTCACCGAGTGTTACTCCCTGCATAATCATGGCACGTGAACCAATCCAGCATCCATCTCCAATGATGGTATCACCAGCGGGCACAAAACTACGTGTATCAAAAGGAAAAGCCGAAATCCAGTCAGTACGATGCAGTTGGTTACCACCCATCATAATGACGCATTCTGCGCCAAAACAGACGAAGTTGCCGATATAGAGTTGATCAATTGGTTTGTCTATGGTCGAGGGCTTATCATGCAAATAACGCACGACACAACGTTCAAAACCTTGATCCCAATACGCTGAATAGTAAGAGTAATTCCCTTTAATGTGAATATTCGGATTCTTCACCGTTTTAGAGATGAACTCAAACTCACACCAGTGTTTGACAGGAGAATTAATCAGTGGCTCAGACATAAAAAGACAGCGTTGAAGAGTGTGAGAAATTATAACAAATAAAAGTCTTGCTTTGATAAAGAGGGGAAATGAATACCCTAAATCTATCTCATTCTTGGAGTGAAATTTCCCACGTGGATAAGAAGAGGGCTAGGAAGAGCTATTTGGTAAAATACAAAAACAAAAAACCCCTCAATCGAGGGGTTTCTACAGCCGTAAATATCAAAGAAACTTAGATATATGCAACTTTCACAATTTCGTATTCAACTTCACCCTGAGGAGTTTGAATTTTTACCTCATCGCCTTCGCTTTTTCCCAAAAGGCCACGTGCGATAGGAGAGTTCACTGAAATTTTATTGATTTTAAAATCAGCTTCGTCGTCACCCACGATCATATAGGTCTTTTGTTCTTCGGTGTCTAAGTTTTCGATAGTGACTGTCACCCCAAAAACCACGCGACCGTTCTGTTCAAGTTCTTTTACATCGATAACTTGAGCCGCACCCAATTTACCTTCGATGTCTTGAACACGACCTTCACAGAAACCTTGTTGCTCACGTGCAGCATGGTATTCCGCATTTTCTTTTAAATCCCCGTGCTCACGTGCTTCAGCAATTGCCGCAATAATACGTGGACGTTCAATACTTTTTAATTGATGTAATTCTTTCTCTAAGGCTAATTTGCCTTGGGGAGTCATAGGATAACGTTGCATTGTTGTCCCTCAAGTCTATGAGTGTAAAAAATATAGGTTTATAAATGAAAAAAAGCCCGCCACCGAGAGGTGACGGGACTTCTCGGTAAACGAATTAACCTACAGTTTGTAAATCTTGCAAACGGTATACATCCATTGGCAATTGAATCGCAAAAGCTTGGCATACAGCATCAGCACCGTTCAAGGTCGTAGTGTTATACACTTTCGCTTGAAGCGCTGAACGACGAATCGAGAACGAATCTTGTTGAGCTTGTTTGCCTTCAGTTGTATTGATAATGAGGTGAACTTCGCCATTTTTCAAGCGGTCCACGATATTAGGACGGCCTTCAGTGACTTTATTTACACGTTCACACTCAATACCCGCAGCTTTAATGAACTCATAAGTACCGCCAGTTGCAAGTACTTTGAAGCCAAAGCCTACCAGTTGCTTCGCAATACCAACAGCACGAGGTTTGTCTGAATCACGCACAGAGATAAATGCATGCTTCACTTCGCCCTCTGTAGGAAGACCTGGTACGCGTTCATTCGAGCCTAACACAGCTTTGTAGAATGCTTCACCAAATGTTTTACCAACACCCATTACTTCGCCTGTAGATTTCATTTCAGGGCCAAGAATAGGGTCAACACCCGGGAACTTGTTGAACGGGAACACCGCTTCTTTTACAGAGAAGTGAGTCGGGATGATTTCTTTAGTGAATCCTTGAGATTCTAAAGACTGACCCGCCATACAACGCGCAGCAACTTTCGCTAAAGACTCACCGATACATTTAGAAACGAATGGCACAGTACGAGACGCACGTGGGTTCACTTCTAGGATGTAAACGTCTTCGCCTTTCACAGCAAACTGTACATTCATCAAACCAACAACGCCAAGCTCTTTCGCCATAGCAACGGTTTGACGACGCATTTCGTCTTGGATTTCAACTGAGAGTGAGTATGGAGGAATCGAACATGCTGAGTCACCTGAGTGAATCCCTGCTTGTTCAATGTGCTGCATAATACCACCAATCACAACGTCTTTACCGTCAGATACACAGTCTACGTCAACTTCGATCGCATCATCTAAGAAACGGTCAAGAAGAACTGGCGCTTCATTTGATGCTTGTACCGCATCACGTAAGTAGCGTTTAAGCTCTTCGTCGTTGTATACGATTTCCATCGCACGACCACCGAGTACATAAGAAGGACGCACCACCAGTGGGTAGCCTACTTTCGATGCTTCAGCCATACCTTCTTCAGCAGATTTTACAATGCTGTTGTTTGGCTGGCGAAGTTGAAGACGTTGAATCATTTGTTGGAAACGTTCACGGTCTTCTGCTCGGTCAATCGCATCTGGTGATGTACCGATAATTGGCGCACCTGCTTCTTCTAAAGCACGAGCCAATTTAAGCGGAGTCTGACCACCATACTGAACGATAATGCCTTTTGGCTTTTCAGTACGAACGATTTCAAGTACATCTTCCAAAGTGATTGGTTCGAAGTACAAGCGATCTGAAGTGTCGTAATCCGTTGAAACTGTTTCAGGGTTACAGTTCACCATGATGGTTTCATAGCCATCTTCACGCATTGCAAGCGCCGCGTGCACACAGCAGTAATCGAATTCGATACCTTGACCAATACGGTTAGGACCACCACCGATCACCATGATCTTATCTTTATCAGATGGGTTTGATTCACACTCATCATCGTAAGTTGAGTACATGTAGGCAGTGTCAGATTCGAATTCTGCTGCACAAGTATCCACACGTTTGTAAACTGGCGTCACGCCCAAGTTCCAGCGGTGCTTACGGAATTGTTTTTGTGAAATACCCATCAAGTTCGCGATGCGAAGGTCAGATAAACCTTTACGTTTGAACGAACGGATGTTGTCTGCGTTTAGATCACCAAAACCTAAAGTTTTGATTTCATTTTCAGTTTTGATGATGTCTTCGATTTGGATCAAGAACCATTTATCGATTTTCGTCGCTTGGAACACGTCTTCTAAGGTGAAACCATGACGGAATGCGTCAGCCACATACCAAATACGCTCTGGACCCGGAACTTTAAGTTCAACCAAGATCTTTTCTTTCGCGCCTTCAGTTCCTACTGCGATTTTTTCATCAAAACCACACGCACCCACTTCAAGACCACGAAGTGCTTTGTTTACAGACTCTTGGAAGTTACGACCAATGGCCATTACTTCACCCACAGATTTCATCTGTGTGGTCAGTGTTGCGTCTGCTTGTGGGAATTTTTCGAAGTTGAAACGTGGAATTTTTGTTACCACGTAGTCAATTGCAGGTTCGAACGAAGCAGGAGTCGTTCCGCCCGTGATGTCATTTTTTAATTCATCAAGGGTGTAACCAACTGCTAGTTTCGCTGCAATTTTTGCAATCGGGAAACCAGTTGCTTTTGATGCAAGGGCAGATGAACGCGATACACGCGGGTTCATCTCGATGATCACCATACGGCCAGTATCTGGACAGATACCGAACTGAACGTTAGAACCACCTGTCTCAACACCAATTTCACGAAGAACTGCTAAAGATGCATTACGCATCAATTGATATTCTTTGTCTGTCAATGTTTGCGCAGGCGCAACAGTGATTGAGTCACCTGTGTGCACGCCCATTGGGTCAAAGTTTTCGATTGCACAAACGATAATACAGTTGTCGTTTTTGTCACGAACAACTTCCATCTCGTATTCTTTCCAACCAATTAAAGACTCATCAATCAATAATTGTTTGGTTGGAGAAAGATCGAAACCGCGTTCACAGATTTCAAGGAATTCTTCTTTGTTATAAGCGATACCGCCACCTGAACCACCCATCGTGAATGACGGACGGATAATCACAGGGAAGCCGAAGCGCGCTTGAATCTCTAGAGCTTCTTCCATGTTTTCAGCAATCGCAGCTTTTGGACATTCAAGACCAATTTTACGCATTGCTTCATCAAACAGTTTACGGTCTTCAGCTTTTTCAATCGCTTCTTTAGTCGCACCAATCAATTCAACATTGTATTTTTCTAAAATACCGTTGGCATCCAGTGCAAGCGCACAGTTCAATGCTGTTTGACCACCCATTGTAGGAAGGACAGCATCTGGACGCTCTTTTTCAATGATTTGAGCAACAGTCTGCCAAGTGATTGGCTCAATATAAGTTGCGTCTGCCATCGCAGGGTCGGTCATAATGGTTGCTGGGTTAGAGTTTACCAAAATAACACGGTAGCCTTCTTCACGAAGAGCCTTACATGCTTGCGCACCTGAGTAGTCAAACTCACATGCCTGTCCGATGACAATCGGACCTGCACCAATAATTAAGATACTTTTAATGTCTGTACGTTTAGCCATGATCGCTTCCTTAATTACTTCTTAGATGCTTCGATAAGTTCGATGAAATGATCGAACAATGGTGCGCAGTCATGCGGACCAGGGCTTGCTTCAGGGTGACCTTGGAAGCTGAACGCTGGTTTGTCTGTACGATGAATCCCTTGAAGAGTTTGATCGAACAAAGACTTGTGCGTAGCTTTCAAGTTTGCAGGAAGAGTTTCTGCATCCACTGCGAAGCCGTGGTTTTGAGAAGTAATCATCACTGTGCCTGTTTCCATGTTTTGAACAGGGTGGTTAGCACCGTGGTGGCCATGCGGCATTTTCACCGTTTTTGCACCTGAGGCAAGTGCAAGAATTTGGTGACCCAAGCAAATACCAAAGACAGGTAGGTTGCGAGCGTCTTCTACAATTGTTTTTACAGCTTCAATTGCGTAGTCACATGCAGCTGGGTCGCCAGGGCCGTTCGATAAGAACACGCCATCTGGATTCAATGCAAGCACGTCAGCAGCAGGGGTTTGTGCAGGCACGACAGTGAGTTTACAACCGCGGTCTGCAAGCATACGTAAGATGTTGGTTTTGACACCGTAGTCGTATGCAACAACATGGAATTTAAGTTCAGGTTGTGTGAAGCCTTTGCCTAATACCCAAGAACCTTCTGTCCATTCGAAACCAGTTGGGTCACAGCATTCTTTAGCTAGGTCTAAACCATTTAAACCACCAAATGCGCGTGCTTTTTCTAAAGCCTGCTCTTCAGTAATATTTTCACCAGCAAGGATGCAACCATTTTGCGCACCTTTGTCACGCAAAATACGGGTTAATTTACGCGTATCAATATCTGCAATTGCGACAACATTATGTTCTTTTAAGTATTCGCCTAAAGATTGCGTTGATCGGAAGTTGCTATGCAATAAAGGTAGGTCACGAATAATTAATCCGTTGGCCCATACTTTATGAATTCGACCTGACTCAGCGTCTTCATCATTACAACCTGTGTTACCGATATGAGGGTAAGTTAAAGTCACAAGTTGCTGTGCATAACTCGGGTCAGTCAAAATTTCTTGATAGCCAGTCATGGCAGTGTTGAAAACGACTTCACCAGTCGTACTACCCGATGCACCAATAGACGTTCCTTTAAAGATCGTACCATCGGCAAGGGCTAAAATTGCTGGGGTGCTCAAACCAAAGCTCCTGAAATTTAGGCTGTAAAAAAGCGAGTAGACGAAAAAAAAGGAAGGCTATCTAAAAACCTACCCTCCCTATGTCTGCTCGCTTGAACTTAACATGGCACTATACGCAACTTCACTAACAAAGTCCATGCCAATAAGATGGAATTAACAAGATAAAGTGCTTTTATTTTGTAGCGGATACTGTTTCTAAGTTTTGTAAAGAAAAATGTAACAACAAATAATTGTCTAACAAATCAAAATCTAAATTTTATCGAATCACGCTAAGCTGTCGCTGTATATATAACAACAGGAATAACATCATGACTGAACAAGACAAAGTGACCAAACCAAAGCCAGCGTTGAAAGAAGTTGTTGCAGAAAGCACTGAAAAGCTTGAGCAAGTGGCGAAAGAAGCAACAGAGCAGGTCACTGAAGCTGTAGTTGAAAGCAAAGAAAAGCTTGAAGCTGAAGCGAAGCAGTTGAATGCCAGTGTGCAAGAGCAACTCCGCCAGTTTAAACAAGATCTTTTACTGCGCTTAGAAACCATTAAAGGGCAGTTATCGAACTCTCAAAAAGACTTAACTGAACTAAAAGAGTTTGTTAAAACTGAGTTTACGGCTGTTTTAGATGACTTGACCAAACTAGGTAAAGAGTTAAAAGGTGATGTCAGCGAAATTTCAGTAAAACATAAAGATCAGTTGACTGAAACTTTCAAACGTTCAAAAGAACACACCTTAGATGCATGGAATAAGGTTTCAAGCAAGTAATCTCGCTGTACGAGGCTCAAGATTAAGTGCATAAAAAAGTGAGGTCATGGCCTCACTTTTTTATTGATCTGATTTATTTGTCTGGATTAAAACTGATGCAACCAATCACGTTTATTGTGAAAGTCAGCTTGTTGGCCACTATGCTGCATGGCATAGAACTGTTGACCTTGTGACGTATTCAACACCGCGGATAAACCCAGATATAGGTCAGCCCATTTGAGTTTGTGTTGCAGCATAAATTCAGTCAGATCAATGCTGACATTTAAACCATAGTGGGTGCGCTTCAATTGATTGAGTTCAATATCGTAAGCGATCTGTGGCGGCATATCTTCAGGATAACGATATTCCTCAAACTGATAGGCCTGCCAAGCTTGCGAAGGGGAGAGATTGATCTCGCGATAATAATCTTCGCCTTTTACCCCGATAAAGACTTCAAAACAGGTGTTTTCCCATAAAAAGTCTTGACGAGGATTTGCATTCACGACTTCAGGCCAGTGCATGTACAAATTGGGATCGCGTAACCAAAAGCCGATATTGAGAGCATATGGGCTTTGTTGTTCAATCGCACCAACAAGCGAAATAGCTTGAAAGCGACGATCAAATGCACTGAGTTCGTAACTTGCCATAAAAAACTACAATTATTTTGCTGCGTGAGCGAAACGAACTAAATTAGACAATTTGGCATTTTGTTTCGCCGCTTTTTTGTAAAGCAAAGCAATTTTACCAATGGTCTGTACAATTTCTGCACCTGTAGTTGAGGCAATTTCTGCAATGATTGCAGCGCGCTCTTCACGGTCTTCACCCGCGATTTTGACTTTAATCAATTCGTGGTCGTTTAAAGCACGTAAAATTTCTTCAACGACATTTTCAGTCAGACCTGAACCGCCAAGCATTACCACAGGGTTTAAAGCATGACCGATTTGACGCAAACGCTTGCGTTCCTGAATGGATAAAGTCGCCATAAAGATAACCTAATTTTAAAAACGGCTTAGTATAACAAACTGCGAAATTAAACGCTGTATATTCTGTGGAAATAATCGATTTAGATAATAGAAAAAAACAACTAAAACCCAAGATTTGGATACAGATGTATACTGCAAGCCTAGAGAATTTAACGTACAATTAAGTTTAAGAAATTTTAATGTTTTAGAGAGATATGGCAACACGCATTACCAACCAAAAGTTATCCAAAAGTAGCCGTGCGTGGATGAGAGAGCACCTTGATGATCATTTTGTGAAAAAAGCGCAAAAAGAAGGTTATCGAGCACGTGCAGCTTATAAGTTACTTGAAATTCAAGAAAAATATAACATCATTCGTCCAGGCATGACCGTGGTTGATTTGGGTGCCGCACCTGGAAGTTGGTCACAAATTGCAGGAAAGTTGGTCGGTGATCGAGGATTGGTGGTTGCATCTGATATTTTGGAAATGGATGCACTCCCAGATGTGACCTTCTTGCAAGGTGACTTCCGTGAGCAAGAAGTATTCGATAAATTGTTAAATATTTTAGATGGACGTAAAGTAGACGTTGTAATTTCAGATATGGCCCCCAATACTTCAGGTAACAAGGCTGTAGATCAACCTCGCCAGATTTACCTCTGTGAATTGGCCATCGATTTTGCTACGAAAGTGCTCGGTCCAAATGGTCAATTTGTTGTAAAGGTATTCCAAGGTACAGGCTTTGACGAGTTCCGTAAGCAAGTAGTCGACAACTTTGATGTGTTAAAGACAGTAAAACCTGCTGCATCACGTGCCCGATCTAAGGAAGTATTCTTAGTTGGGCAAGGCCGTAAGAAGGCTTTCAAATAAAGTTTACTTGCCAAGTCGTTAAAAATTGTGCATTTTGTACCTTTTTATTATTTTGCGAAGCTGATCTTCAGCAGAAACTTTAAGGTCACCCGATAGGGCATGATCAAATTAGATTGATATGGGAATAAAGCTTTGAGCGATCTCTTCAAGAATGCCATATTGTGGCTAGTGATACTGGGCGTACTGATCCTTATTTTCAGTAATGTCAGTAGCAATGAAAAGCCGACAGCGATGAATTATTCAGAGTTTGTTGCTGCGGTGAATGCTGGTCAAATTAAGCAAGTGACAATTGATGGCGAACGAATTCATGGCCAAAAATCAAACGGTTCAGAGTTTGAAAGTATTCGTCCTGCGGTTCAAGACCCAGAGCTTATGCCTAATCTGATTAAAAATAACGTTGTCGTTGAAGGTACTGCACCTGCACGTCAAGGTTTATTGATGCAACTTTTGATCGCAAGCTTCCCTGTACTTTTAATCATTTTGTTATTCATGTTCTTTATGCGCAACATGGGTGGCGGAGCAGGTGGTAAAAACGGTCCAATGAGTTTTGGTAAGTCAAAAGCAAAAATGTTGGCAGAAGACCAAATTAAAGTGACTTTTACCGACGTCGCTGGCTGTGATGAAGCAAAGCAAGAAGTTGTAGAAATTGTTGATTTCTTAAAAGACCCTTCAAAATTTAAACGTTTAGGTGCAACGATTCCTAAAGGCGTGTTAATGGTGGGTCCACCGGGTACAGGTAAAACTTTACTTGCAAAAGCAATTGCAGGCGAAGCGAAAGTACCATTCTTTAGTATTTCTGGTTCTGACTTTGTTGAAATGTTCGTGGGTGTGGGTGCGTCTCGTGTCCGTGACATGTTTGAACAAGCGAAACGTCATGCACCATGTATCATCTTTATTGATGAGATTGATGCTGTGGGTCGTCATCGTGGTTCAGGTACAGGTGGTGGTCACGATGAGCGTGAGCAAACCTTGAACCAAATGTTGGTGGAAATGGACGGCTTTGAAGGTAATGAAGGTATTATCGTCATTGCTGCTACAAACCGTGCCGATGTACTGGATAAAGCTTTACTCCGTCCAGGTCGTTTTGACCGCCAAGTAATGGTTGGTCTGCCAGACATTAAAGGTCGTGAGCAAATTTTAAATGTTCACATGAAAAAATTACCTTCAGTGACTGGTGTCGATGTACAGGTGCTTGCACGTGGTACGCCGGGCTTCTCAGGTGCACAATTGGCGAATCTTGTGAACGAAGCTGCATTATTTGCTGCGCGTCGTAACAAGAACACTGTCGATATGCATGATTTTGAAGATGCAAAAGACAAGTTGTACATGGGCCCTGAACGTAAGTCGATGGTGATTCGTGAAGAAGAGCGTCGTGCAACCGCGTATCATGAAGCTGGTCATGCGATTGTGGCTGAAATTCTACCGGGTACAGACCCTGTACACAAAGTGACCATTATGCCGCGTGGTTGGGCGTTGGGCGTAACATGGCAGTTGCCTGAACATGACCAAACCAGCCACTATAAAGACAAAATGTTGAATGAACTTTCAATTTTGTTTGGTGGTCGTATTGCTGAAGAAATCTTTATCAACCAAATGTCGACAGGTGCTTCAAACGACTTTGAACGCGCAACTAAAATGGCACGTGCGATGGTGACTAAGTACGGTATGTCTGACAAACTTGGTGTAATGGTGTATGAAGATGATTCTCAGCAATCATTCATGGGCAGCATTGGTAGTCGTACGATTTCTGAAGCAACGCAGCAGCAAGTAGATGCTGAAGTTCGCCGTATCATCGATGAGCAATACCATGTAGCACGCAATATCTTGGAAAACAATAAAGATATTGCTCATGCGATGGTGAAAGCTTTGATGGAATGGGAAACGATTGATCGAGAGCAAATTCGTGACATTATGGAAGGTCGTGAGCCACAACCACCAAAAGTGTATGTTGCAGAAAATCCTGTGATTGATGTAACTCCAACAGATGGTCCAAGCACACCGCCACCATTACCATCAGCAACTTAATTTTTAAAAGTTAAAATAAAAAACCACCTTCGGGTGGTTTTTTATTGCGCGACTATTCACTACTGATGAAGAAAAATAAGCGCGTAAAAGTGGGGAACGCGTTAAGATAACGCGAGTTGAACTGGAGAATATCACATGCAATTGATGGCTTTGCCAAAGAAAATCCTACGTTGTGGTGAGCTATCACTCGATCTATCGGTACCGCATGTGATGGGTATTTTAAATGTGACGCCAGACTCGTTCAGTGATGGCGGCAAACATAATGGCAAAGCACAAGCGCTTGCGCATGCTCAGCAAATGATTGCGGATGGGGCGACAGTCATCGATGTTGGGGGGGAATCTACACGTCCAGGTGCCTCTGTAGTTGAGGTTGAAGAAGAGATTCGTCGTGTCGTCCCAGTGGTGGAAGCTTTGGCTGAACTTGATGTGGTCATTTCAATTGATACCTCTCAACCTGAAGTGATTCAAGCTGGAGTCGCAGCAGGCGCACATATCTGGAATGATGTGAGAGCATTAACACGTCCGAATGCTTTAGAGACGGCAGCTAAACTGAATATTCCAGTGATTATCATGCATATGCGTGGTGAACCAACCACCATGAATGGTTTAGATCAATATGATAATGTCACTCTAGATGTCATGACTGAGCTTTCCCAGCGCGTGTCGGATGCACTCAAGGCTGGTGTCAAAGCTGAAAATATCATGATTGATCCGGGTTTTGGCTTTGCTAAAAATGCAAAGCAGAACCTTAAGCTTTTAAAAGAATTCCATCAGCTAAATCAGCTCGGGTATCCTATCTTGTCCGCATTGTCACGAAAGCGCTTTATCGGAGAAGCTTTAGGCGGGGCCGATGCAGGGCAGCGGGCCGTGGGTTCTGTAGCGGGACATTTGTTGAGTATTCAACAAGGCGCGTGTATGGTGCGCGCCCATGATGTTAAAGCCATGAGTGATGCGATCAAGGTTTGGCAAGCGATGAATATGGCTTAATGGGGCGGCGGAATGCGGAGCTAATGATTTAATTTGAAAATTTGATCTATATCAGATTGTTAGACTGGCAGCATCTTCAGATGCTGCTTTTTTATTTGGTGATTTGTTTGGTTTATGTTATACAGACTCGTTTTTTAAGTTTCTCATTTTGAGTGCCTGTATGTTTGCAGATTTACTTCTCCCTATGTTTGATGATGAATATTATCCCGATATTCTTGTTGCTGAAGTGAAGCAGCATGTCGAGACTTTTGCTAAAAAAATTGTAAAAGCAAAATCTGAGGGTGATATTTATCAATATGCCAATGCCACAGTGGCTGAAATTAATGAAATGAAGCCACATTTTGAAGATCTAGATTCGTCATTAGATGATTCTGCTGCCGATTTTATTGCTGAAGCGATGATGATGGTGGTACAAGATGCTGGGTTTATGGATATTGAAATGGAAGAATTGGTGGTGAACAGAGAGTGGTGAGTCACTCTCTCATTTCAAGTTCTGTTGGTTTTGCTTTAGAAGCTGAGATTGCTGTTATAACTCATCTAAAAGATCGGTGAGATGACAACTTTGGTTCAAATGTTCATCTCCAATCGCATCGACTGTCATCACGTATTCGCCTTCGACCATTTCAGCATTTGCACTGAGATTCAGCCAAAATTTTGGATGCTTTTTCATGAGCTCACGAATATGTTGCTCATCTTTAGTATGATTAAAGCTTAATTTAAAATGAGCATCTACTGATTTACACGCATGTAAATAGAGTTGACGGTCTTTTTCAATAATTGTGCCTGCAAACAAGTCATAAAAGGTATCGCTATCTGTTTGCTGTGAGGTGGGGTTTGCATGGCTGACGTTTGCAAAAACTAGGCTCAGGATAATGAAGGTATTCTTTTTCATATTGTGATTGTTATGTGCTTCGATGCATAAATTATAGACATAAAAAAACCAGCATATCGCTGGATTTTTTTATTGCACCATCTTAATTAGCTTAAGAATGGTGCCCGAGGCCAGACTCGAACTGGCACGCTTTGTGGGCGGGGGATTTTAAATCCCCTGTGTCTACCGATTTCACCACTCGGGCATGAGCGCAATAATAGAGGACGAAATAAAAGTTGGCAAGTCTATTTGTGATTATTTGCTTTCTTTTCAATCAATTCAGCGGTTTATGTTTAAAAAATAGCAAAATTATCTGTCTGCACTTGTTCAGGCGTCATAAAAATGTCATCGACTTGAGATATGGATGTCATCTTTTTCGCATAAATTTCAAGTCCATATCGTCTTTAGGCAATCCACATGACAAAAAAAATGAACCGCCGAGAACTTATTCAAAAAACTTTGGCAGGATTTGGTGCTTTATCTTTACCTATTTCACTGACCGCTTGTGGTGATGACGCCGATTCAAACACACAGCCCACTACGCAAGTGCAGTTTTTGCATGGGGTTGCCAGTGGTGATCCTTTACAAACTCAAGTTATCATTTGGACACGCGTAACACCATCGGATAGCAGTGCGCGTTTAGAGGTGCTGTGGGAAGTGGCAAAAGATGCAGACTTTAAACACATTACAGCAACAGGAAAGGTGCTGACTACAGCTGCACAAGATTTTACGGTGAAAGTGGATGTGACGGGACTTGCTGCGGGGCAAGTTTATTTCTACCGTTTTAAATCGGCGTCGACATATTCAATCACAGGGCAAACCAAAACTTTGGCAACGCAAGTACAGTCGGTACAGTTTGCCGTATGCTCATGTTCAAATTATCCAGCGGGTTATTTCCATGTTTATAAAGAAATTGCAAAACAGGATGTGGATGTTGTGATTCATTTGGGGGATTACATTTACGAATATGGTATGGGCGGATATGCAACGGAAGAGGCTGTAGAGATGGGGCGTGCACTGGCGGATGATAATAGCTTAGAAATTATTCGCTTAGATGACTATCACAAACGTTATGCTTTATACCGACTAGATGCAGATTTGCAGGCCGCGCATCAACGTCATCCTTTTATTGTGATTTGGGATGACCATGAACTCGCAAATGATACATGGGAAAAGGGTGCTGAAAATCATCAGTCAGATACTGAAGGCGATTTCCTTGAACGTAAACTTGCGGCACTGGCGGCCTATTTTGAGTGGATGCCAATCCGTCCGCTTTCTGAAAAAGATCATTTGAATATTTATCGCCAGTTTAACTTTGGTAATTTAGTGCAGTTGAATATGTTGGATACGCGTATTCTAGCGCGGAGTAAACAGTTAGATTATGCAGATTATTTAACCGCATCGGGTTTGGATGTTGTGCGCTTTACTACAGATATGCAAGACCCAAATCGAACGTTACTGGGGTTGAATCAACGCGCATGGTTAACACAGCAACTTGCGAGCTCTAAAGCCACATGGCAAGTTTTGGGTCAGCAGGTGTTGATGAGCAAAATGCTTGTTCCAGCCGAGATGTTACAAGTGCTCAGTGCAATCAGTAGCGGCGCGTTGACTCCAGAGGTTTTGGCGCAGGTGAATCAACTCATTAAAGAATTAGTAGAAATAAAACTTCGTTACTTAAATCATGATCCATCTTTAACAGTAGAGCAGTTGTCTCGTATTAAAACTGTGGTTCCTTACAATTTAGATGCATGGGATGGTTATGCGGTTGAAAGGGAGACGCTGTACGGCACACTGCAGTATTTAAATAAAAAAGTCGTGGTCTTGGCTGGTGATACACATAATGCTTGGGCTTCGGACTTACACGATTTAACAGGGCAATTTGTGGGTGTGGAGTTAGCGACAAGTTCAGTTTCCTCGCCAGGTATGGAAAAGTATTTGTCTATTCCAATGCAACAACTCCAAGAGTTTGAGTTTGCTTTTACAACCTTGATTGATGAGCTGAGTTATTGCAATTTAAATCAGCGCGGTTATTTGAAAGTCCGTTTTACCGCAGAGCAGGTGCAAGCGGATTGGATTTTCGTAGATAGTATTAAGCACAAAGAATACATCGTTGACGAAACTCGCTCGCATCAAGTGATATTAGACTCGACATTATTGCCAGTCAGTGCATTAAAACAAACGGCATAAAATGACCTTAGAAAAACCGAGCATCATTGCTCGGTTTTTTATAATTTTTCATCGATATAACTGTCGAGATCGATGTGCTTAATCTGCTTACAGTAAGCATGCTCATACTTCAGCAGTTGCACATATAAATCTGCTTCATGCCCCAGCTGGGTTTTCCGTGCCTGATAATCTTCAGATTGATGGGAGCTAAAGCGCAACTGGAATCGAGATTTGACCGTTTGCTTATAGGCCCAAAAACAGACACGTCTGAGTTGTTGTAACTGATGATGTTCAACCGACTGGCTGTGGTCTCGAAATAAATTTTCTTTATAGAAGCGCACAAAACCAAAGTTCACACCAAAATAAAACAAGATCCACATCAGCAAACTGCTTTCAAGGAACATCAGATTTAGTCCACTTAAAAGAATCACTGCAGCGAGTTTGATGGGCGCATGGCGTTGCAGTTGATACAGGGAGTTTGATGAATGTTTAATTTGTTTAATGACAAAAGGTAAGACCCACATCAGCACCAGTAAAATACTGATAATGGCATAACTGTGACTTTGGAGTGGATCGAGATTCTCCAAGTGAGTTAAGTAAAAATCTTTCAGAATTAAGCTGATTGGAATAAAAATCATCACCGCCAAAACCCACGGAATAACTTCACGCTGGTCATCTAAAATACCGCGTGTTTTGATTTGACTATAAAGCAAGTAATTACGTTTAAATGCGGCAGGGTAAAGGGTCTCTAATTGTTGCAGTAACAGTTGAACTTGTTTGGATTGCATCGTCAAAAAAAAGAGCGTATGAGAAAAATAGCCTTTACTATAGTAGATTTGGAAGGGGATGGCTCAAAAAAATACGTGAAACAGAATATTCACAGAGAAAAGCACAACAATTTCGCTTTTTCACTCTGAATTATGCGAAAATGTCGGATTCAATTTTTTTGTCTAAGGGCAGTTCATGACTGATCATTCTCCTGAATCTTTAAGTGATATCGAAATTTTAGACATTTTGCAGTCTATGAAAGAAGATGAGCTTGATACAGAGGCAAAAGAAGAGATTCGTAAAGGCGGTAAAGCGGGTCGTCAAGAAGCACATAAACTTGCGATTGTGGCTTTGAACCAATCTTTTGAAAGTAAGTTTGTTGAAGCTGTAGCTTTGGCGTTGGGTCTGAATGAAGGTCAAGCCAAAAAAATTCGCTATAAGAAAGACCGCATCCGTATTTTAAAAGTACGTGGGATTGATTACATGGCGATTGATGGTGCGGAAACAGCACAGGTCTTGTCACAAGTTGCACAAGCCATTGTACGTGAAGATGCGACCGTGACACATGATTTGCACAACATCTTCCCATTTTGGAAAGAAGGCTGGCCAATGGTTCAGTTTGACAGCGCATATAAAATTTTATCTGAAGATATTAGCATTCACTATCAAGCGACTTTAGATAAATTGCTTGAATTGTATGGTCGTTAAGGTCGCAGTATCAAAGCACCTTCGGGTGCTTTTTTATGGGCTTCTATTTAACTATGAAAAATCCAAGCCAGTAATAAGCTGATGGGCCAAATAAACAGTCGCCACCATGTAATCAGTGGATTCCAGAAATACTGTCCAAAAGACAGAGTCTCGTTAAAGCTTCGTTGTCCACGTTCATAAGCATAAGGTGTAATCCGCCATGCTAAAATCAGCAAAACAATCGCACTTACGATCAGCAGCGTGTGGCCGTATTGAGCAAAATAATAATAAATCAGATAGAGCGCAGAATAAAAGAAAGTACATGCCAACACAGCGGGCAATGAAAAAGACATAGGTTTGACTCTATTGTATTGTTATATCAAGGTATTATAAATGAAAATACCCGATGTGATACATCGGGTATTTATCGGTTGTTGAACTTAAGGTTTGTTATAACTCAGAGTAGGTTTTAAATTAACCCAGTGTTGAATAAAGTGGGAAAATACCAAAGATCATCGCTGTAACCAGCATCACTAAACAAGTAATCACCGCCCACTTGATGGTAAATTCTTGGTGTTCACCAAAGTTAATTCCTGCCAACCCACAGAGTAAGTAAGTCGATGGAACCAATGGGGACAGTAAGTGTACAGGTTGACCAACAATCGATGCACGAGCCATTTCCACAGGAGTGATACCATAGTGTCCGGCGGCTTCAGAGAGTACAGGCAGTACGCCAAAGTAGAAGGCATCGTTCGACATAAAGAAGGTCAGCGGCATACTAATCACAGCCGTGATTGGTGCTAAATATGGCCCCATACTTTCCGGAATAATGGCAACCAATTCTTGAGACATGGCTTCAACCATACCTGTGCCCGACAAAATACCAGTAAAAATACCTGCAGCGAAGATAATCCCGACCACAGCTAAGGCACTGGCAGAGTGGTTACCAACCAAACGCTTTTGCATGTCTAAATCTGGATAGTTCACCACCAAGGCAATACACAGCGCCACCATGAACAGAATGGCCGCAGGTAAAACACCCATCACTAAGCAGACCATCAAGACCAAAGTCAGTAGTGCGTTAAACCATCTTAAGTGGGCACGGTTAGCTTCTGGTTCTTGCGAAATCTGAATACTGTCACCATGGCTAATATCTAATTCCACAATACCAATGCGTTTACGCTCCATACGGCCATACATAAAGCCGAGGAAGTATAACCACCCAATTGCAACCAGCATTGGTAAAATCATCGGAACAAAGACATCGTTTGGATCGACATGCAATGCCGTTGCAGCACGTGCTGTTGGTCCACCCCATGGCGTTAGATTCATGATTCCGCTCGCAAGCATCATTAGACAAGCCATAATTAAAGGACTCATACCAATACGCTTATACAACGGTAGCATTGCGGCAACACAGATCATATAAGTGGTTGAACCGTCACCATCCAAGGAAACAATTAAAGTCAGCGTAATGGTGCCGAGGGTCACTTTTAAAGGATCGCCTTTAACCTGCTTTAAAATCCACTTCACTGAAGGGTCGAATAAACCCGTGTCGATCATAATTGCAAAATAAAGGATTGCGAAAAGAAGCATTACGCCCGTAGGAGCGAGCTTTTTAATGCCTTCCATCATCATATTGCCAAGTTCAGCAATATCAAATCCAGCAAGGTTGTCAACAAAGAGACTTAAAACATAAGTAAGTAATGCAAAAATGATAGGGATTAAAGTTAAAGCAACAAGAGCGCTCAGTCGTTTGGACATGATTAAGTACATGAAGCACATAATCATGCCTAAACCTAAAATGGTCAGCATGGATCAATCCTTTGAACGTGTTAAGTCTGTTTATTCATCAAGTGACAGCGATAGTATGCAATTCAGCATGATTTTTAAATGCTCTTAAACATATGTGATTTTTCGTTCTATTTTTCTAATAAATAATATATATCTATAAAGTATGGTTAAGATACTTATTTTGTATAACTCCATATACTTACAACTGAAGCCATAAAAAAACCTTGCAGTTGCAAGGTTTTGATTCAAGGCGATGTTTCTATTCATCGACTGTTTTGGTTTCAGGTTGTAGTGCTTCTTCAAGTAAACGCGTCACTAAAAGTTGGTCAATCTTAAAATGGTCGACATCGACCACTTCAAATTTAAAGCCTGCGTATTCTACGGTATCAGCAGGGCGTGGAATTTTGCGTAGACGGTACATCATAAAACCAGCCAAAGTTTCATAATTTTCTTCATCTGGCATTTCATCAATGGCCAGTGCATGCTTCATGTCTTCAATCGGCGTGCTACCATCAATCAGCCATGAATTGTTATCACGTTTAATAATCTGTTGTTCAGCTTCAATAGGGGTGACCCAGTCGCCCATTACCGTAATCATAATGTCTGACAGGGTGATGACGCCCACGACCAAAGCATATTCGTTAATCACAACGGCAAACTTTTCTTTGGTGGAGCGAAAACGGTCTAATAACTCAGACAAGGTTAATGTGTCTGGAATGGTGAGAACATTACGAATGGTGCTTTCATTGAGTTGCAGTAAAGATTGATTATTCAAAATACGGACCAGAATGTCTTTGGCATCGACATAGCCAATTACATCGTCAATATTTTCACTACAGACTAAAAACTTAGAATAAGGATATTCAGCCAATTTTTGACGAATACTGGCTTCGGATTCATTTAAAGTAAAATACACTACATTTTCACGCGTAGTCATACTTGAAGGAACGTTCCGCTCTTCAAGCTCAAATACGTTTTCAATGAAATGATGTTCTTGCTTTTGTAGCACCCCAGCTTGCGCACCCGCATCCATCACTGCAGAAATGTCATCAAAGGTAATGTTGTCATCACGTGTGGTATTCACTTTAAACAGGCGGAATAACAAGTTGGCAAGGGCATTAATAATCCAAGCCAAAGGTTTGCAGACCTTAATAAACACCTGAATGGGGTTAATCACCGCAATAGAGATTTTTTCAGGGGCAATCATGGCCAAACGTTTTGGCATGAGGTCAGCAAACAAAATAAATAGCGAGGTGACTAAAGTGAAAGATAGCGCAAAGCTAATAGTTTCAGACCAAGGGCCAGTATAAAAACGAGAAACAAAGCTCATGAAGTAAGGACGAAAAGCCCCTTCACCTAAAATACCGCCCAAGATTGCTACTGCGTTTAAGCCAATTTGTGAAGCGGCAAAGAAGTCAGCAGAATTTTCTTGTAAATTCAAAACTTTCTGTGCGCGATCATCGCCCGACTCAGCCAAGATTTTCAGCTTGACCTTACGTGCTCCTGCCAGTGCAATTTCTGTCAGAGACAAGAAACCCGCCCCAGCAATCAGGACTAGAATGATAACTATGTTTTGAAAAAGGCTCACGGAATCCACCTGTGATTCATCGTTATTATGAATATTTTTAACACAAAAAAATAAAGACAGTAATCACTTACTGTCTTCTATCATACCTGAGTTATTGGTATGAAAATGAATTATTTAGAGCTTGAATGCTTAATAATGTGAGAATTGCGAGTTATTGCCTAAAAACTCACGATTTTCTTCCTCAATCATTTGACGTGCCACATACAAAATTAGCTGTCTGAGCCAGCGATGTGCAGGATGGTGATGCAACAGTGGACACCATGCCATTTTCAACTCAAATTCTGGAATATAAAAAGGTGGATCTTTAATCAGGAGATTTTGACTTTTGGCTTGTAGGCGTGCAATACGGGTAGGTAAAGTCGCGACTAAGTCTACATTTGAAGCCAATAGTGCAGGCATTTGATAATGTCGAGTGAAGACCGAAATTTTACGTTTCTGTCCAATACGCTCTAAAGCTTGATCAATCCAACCGAGGCCTGCTTGTTTTTCAGGGTTAACACCGAAACCAACGCCCATACCTGTTTTAGAAACCCAAATATGCTGTGCATCAAGGTAACTTTTTAGGTTTAAGTTGCTGGCAGCGGGGTGTTTACCGTTGAGCAAACATGAAAAACTGTCACGCCAGACCAAAACTTGGTGGAAGCTTTGTGGAATTTCGTTAAATCGGTTAATCGCTAGATCAACTTTACCTTGTTCCATATCACGATATGACACATCACTTGGAGTTAAGAAGTCTAAAACCACATTGGGAGCTTCAGAACGTAATGCTTTAACGAGGCGGGGAACTAAGGTTGCTTCGGCATAATCCGAAGTCATAATACGGAAAACACGATTTGAGGTATAAGGACGGAACTCGGTACGAGGTTCCAAAATCATGGAGAGATCAGAAAGAGCGTCACGTATGCGGGGTTGTAATTCTAAAGCCCGTTCGGTCGGTGTCATACCTTCAGAAGAACGAATGAGCAGGGGATCATTAAATAAGTTACGAAGACGACGTAGAATATTACTCATTGCTGGTTGGGTGACACCCAATTGTTCAGCTGCTCGGGTTACATTTTTTTCGCGTAAAAGTACGTCCAAGTAAATTAAGAGGTTTAGATCAACCCGCTCCAGATTCATAAAATAAATACCGAGAATAAAATCATGAAATTATTTGCATTATGCCATAAGCCATCGGGCTTGTGTAATAAACTGACGAAAAAAAAAGCATCGGGTTGTATAAAGAATACCCCCTTCATTTTCTCAGAAAATGGGTTTTTATGCTTAAAAACGGAGAGCATATTAGTCCTAAGCAATGTCTCAATATGCGTAAATTGAGGATCAGATTATCGCCTAGAAAATGGCTTGAGATGGCTTATTGTTGGTTGAATAAAAGCGTGATAAATACTCTTTTTGCTGAATATTGAACTTTTGTCATTTGGGTCAAATTAAGTATTGATTTTCGGTTTGAACTCTTTTTTTCAACGGCCGAGACTTAAGTCTAATGAAGAAATATTCGACAAAGTATGTATTTTTTACGGTTTTCTTATTTTATTTAAGTTTAATAATAACAAATACTTGTCTTTGATTTTTCGAAATATAATTAGACTTTTATCTATATATTTTTTAAATAAATACTGAAAATTAATGCAGAATATTGGATTAATTTTTTCTGTCAATCTAATCTGTATTCATCGCAACGAAGCGCTCTAAATCTAAGCAAAAGCTTGAGGGTCTGATTTTAGCTTTTCGTTGAAGAAAATCCTAATATTATTACAGGAAATATCATGACTACATATCAAACAGCGATTGATGCAATCCGCGAATTAAAAGCAAAATTCGGTAGCACTTGGGCAGACATCAGTCCTGAAGATGCTGCGCGTATGCAAATCCAAAACCGTTTCAAAACTGGTTTAGATATCGCTAAATACACAGCTGCAATTATGCGTCGTGATATGGCTGCTTATGATGCTGACTCTAGCAAATACACTCAGTCTTTGGGTTGCTGGCACGGTTTCATCGCACAACAAAAAATGATTGCGAACAAAAAATACTTCGGTACGACTGAACGTCGTTACATCTACCTTTCTGGTTGGATGGTTGCTGCGCTTCGTTCAGAATTTGGTCCACTTCCTGACCAATCTATGCATGAAAAAACTTCAGTACCTGCGTTGATCGAAGAAATCTACACGTTCTTACGCCAAGCTGATGCTAAAGAATTAAACGACCTTTTCCGTGCGCTTAAAAAAGCAAACGAAGCAGGCGATACTGCTAAAGCTGCTGAAATCACTGCACAAATCGACGGTTTCCAAACTCACGTTGTGCCAATTATTGCGGACATCGATGCTGGTTTCGGTAACGAAGAAGCGACTTACTTACTTGCTAAGAAAATGATCGAAGCGGGTGCTTGTGCACTACAAATCGAAAACCAAGTATCTGACGCGAAACAATGTGGTCACCAAGCTGGTAAAGTAACTGTTCCACACGAAGATTTCATCTCTAAAATCCATGCATTACGTTATGCATTCTTAGAAATGGGTCTTGATGACGGTATCATCGTTGCGCGTACTGACTCTGAAGGCGCTGACTTGACTCAAAAAATCCCAGTGGTTAAAGAGCCAGGTGACATCGCTTCTCAATACATCGGTTTCCTAGACACTGTTGAAATTGACATTGCTGATGCTCAAGAAGACGAAATCCTAATCAAGCGTGATGGTAAATTACACCGTCCTAAGCGTTTGGCTTCTGGTTTATACCAATTCCGTCCAGACACTCAAATTGACCGTGTTGTTCTTGACTGTGTATCTAGCCTTCAAAATGGTGCTGACCTTCTTTGGATCGAAACTGCGACTCCAAACGTTGACGAAATCGCGCACATGGTTAACCGTGTTAAAGAAACAGTTCCAAATGCGAAACTTGTTTACAACAACTCTCCATCATTTAACTGGACGTTGAACTTCCGTCAACAAGCTTACGACCGTTGGGTTGCTGAAGGTAAAGACGTTTCTGCTTACGACCGTGCTAAATTAATGAGCGCTGAGTACGATGCAACTGAATTAGCTGCTGATGCTGATGAAAAAGTACGTACGTTCCAAGCAGATGCTTCTCGTGAAGCGGGTGTGTTCCATCACTTGATCACACTTCCGACTTACCACACTGCTGCGCTTTCTACTCATGAGCTTGCACAAGGTTACTTCGGTTCTGAAGGTATGTTGGCTTATGTTGCTGGCGTACAACGTAAAGAAATCCGTGGTGGTATCGCTTGTGTTAAACACCAAGCAATGGCGGGTTCTGACATCGGTGATGATCACAAAGAAATCTTCTCTGGTGACAACGCTCTTAAAGCGCACGATGATGCTAAAAACACAATGAACCAATTCGCTGCTCACTAAGCACTGAACTGATTCAAAAGAAAACCCTGCGAAAGCAGGGTTTTTTTTATGACTTAATTTTGAGCTTGTTGAACAGTTTGAGCGTGAAATATTGAACAAAAATGTTAAGGCATCAGAATCAGTAGCCAAACAATAAAGATAATACTTAAAGAAACAAACTGTGCAGCACTGCCCATGTCTTTGGCATTTTTTGAAAGCTCATGCCGCTCCAGAGAAATACGGTCTACAATCGCCTCAATCGCTGAATTGAACAATTCAACGATAATTGCAAGTAAACAAACGGCTACCATGAGGGCTTGTTCTAAGCGACTGACATCACAGAAAAAGCTTATTGGAATCAGAATCAGGTTAATCAATAGGACTTGGCGAAAAGCTGCTTCGTGCGCAAATGCGGCCTTAAAACCTGAAATGGAATAATGAGTTGCATTAAAAATACGTCTAAAACCTGACTTGCCTTTGAGTGGGGAATATTGGCTCATACCATCAACCATTTTAAAATTTCAGCCACAATACATGATCTATATTAAAAGTCACTTAATTATAGTATTCAAAAACTGCTTAATCTATGTATACCTAAAATAAGAGAAAAGAGATTAAAAAGCCTGCTTTTTAATCTCTATAGTTAAAGGGTGGATATGGGTTGGAAGTAAACGAGATGCTCAGTTGTCTGGTTTGCTTCGTAGATGATCTATTCTATTTTTTCAAAAAAGCATCGGCGGCTTGACGACCTAAAGCGGGATCATCGGTAAAGACACCATCCACTCCCGCTTTAAATAAAATCTCAAACTCTGCCAGTGCGCCTTTTTCGCACTTTTCAGCGGCAATGGCGCTACAGTCTAAATAGTCTGGCAAGAAATTGTTTTCAGGGCGTAGGGTATAAGGATGTACTTTTAAGCCCACTGCGTGTGCATCGTTCACAAAACTGGTCGGGGTCGCCGGCTGAGTATTCGGCACGATATAGGTTTTACTTGGCCCAACACCATGCGCATAACTTGCGACATCTTTTAGCCCTTGAGGTGTTGCCATATCACTATAGCGGAGTGTTGATTTGGCAAGCACAGCATCGGCAGGTTGTTCGGACTTGCCGCCATAGAGTTGAATAATTTTGGCATGTCGAATCGATTTTAATTGATCCAACTGTTGACGCATCTGTTTTAAGTTGCTGACTTCAAACGACTGGATATAGACTGGTGCAATGTCACGACTATAGGTGTGTTTGGCCAGCGTGGTTAATAAGCGTTGCTCCATGGCCAAATTGAGACCTTGGAAATAGCTGGGATGTTTGGTTTCGATATACAGGCCCACAATTTTTCCTGTCTTTTTATAGTGCGCATCTACGAGTTCAATAATTTCATCTAAAGTGGGCAGATCAAATTGATCATTATATCGGACATTTGCTGGACGAATCTCTGGAATACGTTCTCGTGCCTTCAGTTGCTTCAGCTCGTTTAAAGTAAAGTCTTCAGTAAACCAACCTGTGTAAGTCACGCCATCAACGACTTTACTGGTCTTCCGTTCTGCAAACTGCAGTAAGCTGCTGACATTGGTGGTTCCTCCGATTTCATTTTCATGGCGAGCGACTAAATAACCGTCTAGAGTTGGCACCAAATCAGGCTCAATAAAATCCGCACCATCATCAATCGCTTTTTGATAAGCGGCTAAGGTGTGTTCAGGGCGTAGCGCGCTGGCGCCGCGATGTCCAATAATAAGTAATGTAGGCTCAATGTATTCGGCGTTGTTTGATGGTGGCTGGGATGCTGCATTGTCTTTCTCATCATGATGACAGCCCAATAAGCCTAAAAAAATAAAACTCAATAATGTTCTTTTTAACATGTGTTCCTCAACATTTTATTGTGGTGTTGCGGACTCAGTGTTCAATTTTAATATCTCAGATCAATGACAAATTGCGAAAAATTACAGGATGTCATCAATTGGTCAAAAAGCTTTCTTCATAGTTTCTTCATATTTAGCTCTAATGTTCTATTTCATGTTGTTAAGTCTTGTTTTTTAATGATTCGTCATAGAAGATCAAGCATGAAGTGATACCAGTTTCTAGATCTAGCCTCAGACCCAAGAGTACCGCAGACCCATGCTGTCTAAATTTTTTATTCATCGTCCAATTTTTGCTGGTGTGCTGGCGATTATCGTGATGGCATTTGGTTTATTTGCCACCTTTCAGTTGCCTGTAGAGCGCTACCCCGATATTGCACCTCCGCGAATTACGGTGAGTGCAACATATACAGGTGCGTCGGCAGAGACGGTGGAGGAGAGCGTTACTCAGGTTTTAGAGCAGCAAATTAAAGGGATTGATCATTTACTGTATTTTAGTTCGAGCAGTGACTCGAATGGCCGTAGTCGAATCAGCATTAGTTTTGAAAATGGAACAGACCCAGATACCGCTCAGGTTCAAGTTCAAAATGCCATCAATGGGGTGATTAACCGTTTACCAGAAGATGTACAGCGTCAAGGGGTCAATGTCTATAAGTCGCTTGGCGATACGCATATGGTGATTGGCCTATATGACCAAACAGGCAAAAGCAGCAATATTGCACTGTCAGATTATATGATGACGCATTTGGAGCAAGATTTAGCCCGTATTGATGGGGTGGGTGAGGTTGATGTTTTTGGTGCACAGTATGCCATGCGCTTATGGCTGAATCCACACAAACTGCGTCAATATGGACTGATGCCAAGCGATATACGTGCAGCGGTTGAAGCGCAAAATACGCAAGTGGCCGCAGGGGCAATTGGCGAGTTACCCAGCCTGTCAGACCAATATTTAAATGCCAAAGTCACCTCCGGTACACGTCTAAAAACCGTTGAAGAATTCGAAAACATCATTGTTAAATCGACCCGCGATGGCAGTTTTATTTATTTAAAAGACGTCGCACGGGTGGAACTAGGCGCGGAAAATTATCAGTCATTTAATACCATTAATGGCTTTCCTTCAGCGGGGATGGGTATTTCATTGTCTTCAGGAGCTAATGCATTAGCAACTTCGGCATTGATCAAACAAGAAGTCAGCCGTTTGTCCTCTAAACTTCCTGAAGGCTATCAAATTGTTTATCCACGTGATAACACGCCTTTTGTACAAGAGTCGATTAAGGAAGTGGTCAAAACATTGTTTGAAGCAGTGCTTTTGGTGATTGTGGTTATGTTTGTATTTTTGCAAAACTGGCGCGCGACACTGATTCCGACCATCACAGTACCTGTTGTAATTTTAGGCACGCTGGCCATTCTGTATGTGCTCGGCATGAGTATCAACACCTTAACCTTATTTGCATTGGTCTTAGCCATCGGGCTTCTGGTGGATGATGCGATTGTGGTGGTGGAAAACGTTGAACGGCTGATGCATGAACAGCAGATGAGTGCTCAACAAGCTTCGATTGCATCGATGCAGGAAATCAGTGGGGCATTGATTGGGATTACTTTGGTGTTAACCGCAGTTTTTATTCCCATGGCCTTTTTCGGTGGTTCGACAGGAGTGATCTACCGTCAGTTTTCAATGACCTTAGTTGCTGCCATGGCGCTATCGCTACTGGTTGCACTGATTCTGACACCAGCACTGTGTGCCTTAATTTTAAAACCCAATGATAAATCGGCACGATGGGCAACTTGGTTTAATCTGAAATTGGATCAGCTAAAACAGCGTTATTTAAAGTTGAGTACGCAGACCATTCAGCACAGTAAAATCATGCTGGTGGTTTTTGTGGCGTTAATTGCCGTCTTTGCGCTGTTTTATCGTGCTTTGCCGACCAGTTTTATTCCCAGTGAAGATCAGGGCATTTTAAGTGTTCAGTTTAAATTGGCCGATGGCGCACCACTGAGTCAAAGCCGTGTGGTGGGAGAAGAAATTCGCCAATACTTTTTAGATAAAGAACAGGCCAATATCAATTTAGTGATGATCCGCTATGGGCGTAATTTCTCGGGGACGGGACAAAATTTAGGTCAAGGTTTTATTGCGCTGAAACATTGGGATGAACGTAAGGGGAAAGAGAACTCCGCACAAGCGATTCGAGAACGGGCGATTGCTCATTTTAGATCGCATCGAAATGCGCAAATTAATGTAAATATGCCGTCTTCAGTCAGTGGCTTAGGGCAAACCGATGGCATGGAGTTTTGGATACGTGATATCAATGGCGAAGGTCGTGCCTATTTAGAAGCACAGTTCAAAACTTTGCAGGAAGCATCCAAGCAGTATTCTAGTTTTAGCAATTTAGATAAACGTTCTAGCCCAGATAAAGCCGAACTCAAAGTGGATGTGAACCAAAAGCAAGCTTTGGCCAATGGACTCAGCCAGACCGCCATTAATAGCACTTTATCCAGTGCTTGGGGCGGAAGTTATATCAATGACTTTATTGACCGTGGTCGGATTAAGCGGGTAATTATGCAAGGGGATGCCGAGTTTCGTTCAAAACCTGATGACCTTCAAGCGTGGACCGTACGTAATGATCTGAACCAAATGATTCCATTTACAAATTTTGCCCAAGTGTCTTGGAGCGGAGGCCCTGAGGTGGTGAATCGCTTTATGGGCTATACCGCACTAGAAATGGAAGCGGATACAGCACAAAATGTCAGTTCGGGACAAGCCATGCAAGACGTACAAAACATGGTACGAGGGCATGATGGTATTGATCTGGCATGGAGCGGATTATCGTTCGAGGAAAACCAGTCCAATAACCAAGCATTGCTGCTGTATTTGGTCTCCATAGGCTTTATCTTTTTATGCCTTGCTGCACTTTATGAAAGTTGGAGTATTCCAACTGCAGTCATGAGTGCGATTCCACTCGGTATCGGTGGCAATATTTTGTTCAGTTATCTGACGGGTTTTCCGAATGATATTTACTTCCAAATAGCTTTGCTGACCACAATTGGTCTGTCCTGTAAAAATGCGATTTTAATTGTGGAATTTGCTTCATTGGCACAGCAAAAAGGTCAGACAGCAATTGAAGCAGCCTTGGAAGGCGCAAGCTTACGGTTACGCCCGATTTTAATGACATCTTTGGCTTTTGGCGCGGGTGTCACACCTCTGGTCTTTGCTTTTGGTGCAGGGGCGGCAAGTCGTAAGGAAATTGGGGTGAGTGTACTCGGTGGCGTGATTTTTGGCACGGTATTAGTGTTGCTATTTATTCCTTTAATGTATGTCTTGGTTCGCCGTGTGTTTCATGGACGAACCCCTCAGGACGAAGTTTAAGCTTGAATCCGAAACATTTGTATGCAGCGAATAGGCAAAGCGAACCTTTAACCCAATCAGGCCGAAAGGCCTGACATTTAAAGATCCTTTGCTATACTCGGACAGATTAAAGAAAAACAATATTTGAGTGGTGTATGCCAAATCCGTCATTTTCACAGCAAGATTTCCAAGAGCAATTAAATCAGCCCGATAACCATGCTTTTATCCAAAGTTTGAAACAGTACAGCACTGCGGATTTGGCTGATATTTTAATGGGCCTGCCTATAAATGACCAAATTCGGCTATTGGAACAATTACCACAAGCCAGTTATGTCTTTGAGTTTTTAGCATTAACCGAGCAGCAGCAGCTAGCAGCGCAATTGCCTCAGGCTTTGCTGGTGAAGCTACTGGCTCATATGCATTCGGATGACCGCACCGATTTATTTCAAAGCTTAGCGCAGGACGTTCAAGGTCATATTTTTCCGCAGTTAGATACGCATGTTCAAGCTCAGCTGAATGATTTAATGCACTATCCAGCTGAGTCTGCGGGTGCAATTATGAGCACCGAGGTCATTACGGTACATGCCGAAATGACCATGCAACAGGCGATTCAACATATACGACAGCATGCAGCGGAAAGTGAAACTTTATATCTCATCTATGTGACCGATGCCTCGCGTTATTTACACGGGGTGATTTCGCTGCGGCAAATTATCCAATCTCCGCCTGAGCAATTGATTGGACAGGTTATGACCAGTCATGTCATTACGGGTTTAGTCAGTGAGGATCAGGAAAGTATTGCACAGAAACTGGCTCATTATGATTTTATGGCTTTGCCCATTGTCGATGAGCAGCAGTGTCTATTGGGGATTGTGACTTATGACGATGCAATGGATGTGGTGCAACAAGAAACCACAGAAGATATTCTAAAAAGTAGTGCGGTTGCGGCCAGTCCGCAGATGAGTATTAAAACGGCTCCAATCCTCTTACTGTATCAGAAGCGGGTGTTTTGGTTGGTGTTTCTGGTTTTTGGCAGTTTACTCTCGGGGCTAGGAATTGCACACTTTGAAGACTTAATTGCGGCGCATATTGTTTTGGTATTTTTCCTTCCTTTACTGGTGGGAAGTGGGGGAAATGCGGGGTCACAGTCCGCCACTTTAATGGTACGTGCACTGGCAACGGGCGATGTACATTTTAAAGACTGGTTTTATTTGCTAGGGCGTGAAAGTCTGGTTGCGCTGTGTCTAGGCGGAACCATGGCAACGGCAGTCTCCATTTTGGGCTATTTCCGTGGGGATATTCTGGTCGCTGTAGTATTGGCACTGAGTATGATGGGCATTGTGTTGATGGGTTGTCTGATTGGTATGAGTCTGCCGTTTATCTTAAACCGCATGAAACTCGACCCCGCCAGTGCATCTGCACCTTTAGTCACCTCAATTTGTGATGCGTCAGGCGTGGTGGTATATCTACTGATTGCGTCACAAATCCTGACCTTGTCTTAAGCTAATAAGTAATTGTTTCAGCACAAAGTTAGCACAGAAAAAAGTCATGAAAACCAGCATAATTCAGTGGTTTTATGATGTTAAAGTGGTTGAAATGATGGAGGTCAGTAACAATATGCCTGAACCCTTAGAACAAAAAAAAATGAGCCAGCAAGATGTCATTCGTTTAGAGCGTGATTTGGCCAAATATGCCAATATGATGGATTCTGTGGTGCGTATTCCGTTCACCAAGCAGGGTGTCGGTGCCGATGCTGCGTTGAGTACTGTTCCGATTGCTGGGGATATCGCAGGTTTTGCCCTAACGTGTTATGCCATTTATAAAGCCAAGCAAATTGGCGTACCGCAAGAGAAATTGAGTCCAGTATTGAAGCTGGCTATGATTGATGCTGTGGTCGGTTTTATCCCTGTGTTAGGGACATTGTTTGATATTTTTATACGTCCGAGTCGTAAAGCACTGGATATGGTTCATGACCATATTCGGGAAGAATACCAAATCCATTCAGAGCATCATGTGACTCATCCTTTTCTTCATGAAAAATTGGAAAAGAAACAGCAGCAATCCGCATTTTGGCGAAATCCAGTAGTGGCATGGCTTTGGCTACACATCCCCGATTTGTTTGGCCTGATCTTTTTGGTGTGTTTTATGGGCTTATTGTGGTGGGGTGGCAGTGTGATGTGGCGTTGGTTACAGGGACTAAACTTAGGATAGCCACTCATGAAATTTGAAGGTCAGATTACGGCAAATTTGCCAGCGATTGAGTTGGCGTGCACTGCTTCATTTTATCATAGCTTGGGCTTTGATCTGG
The DNA here is from genome assembly GCF_028649355.1 of Acinetobacter sp. Gutcm_16. Lineage (NCBI taxonomy): Bacteria > Pseudomonadati > Pseudomonadota > Gammaproteobacteria > Moraxellales > Moraxellaceae > Acinetobacter > Acinetobacter sp. Gutcm_16. The sequence continues at coordinate 138,430 of NZ_JAQSUV010000030.1, forward strand.
TGTATCAGTCCCCCGAGTGGATGATTATGCGTTTGGGCGAAATGACACTGGAATTTTTCCATCATCCGCATTTAGACCCTAACAGTTCATGGCATAGTGCCTGTATTCGCGTAGCGGAAATTCAACCCTATTATGAATACTGGTCTAAAGTGAATTGGTCGTTGTGGGAAAGCGCTCGTATGACCGATATTCAGGATTTTGATGAGATCCGCCAGTTTTGCATCATTGACCCAAATGGCAGTTTATTACGCTGTATCGAAGTAACGATTGAATAAAAATGTTCTGTTATGCAGAGTCACAAAAAAAGCCTCCAAGTGGAGGCTTTTTAAAATCTTGTGAACGAATTGTTTATGGACAATCGAGCTGTTGTAAAGCAGCAACACGTTGTTCAATCGTCGGGTGAGTTTGGAACAAAGCGGCTAAACTGAAGCCTTGTTCTTGACCTGCCGCGATTGCAAATGCTTTCATTTCTTTAGGCATCGCATCTGGAAGTTGTGACTCCGCTTGTAAGCGTAACAAGGCTGAAATCATTGCTTGTTTGCCTGCAAGACGCGCGCCTGCTTCATCTGCACGATATTCGCGGTAGCGGGAGAACCACATCACGATTGCAGAAGCTAAAATACCAAAGACAATATCAAGCACGATGGTAATGGCAAAATAAGCTAAACCTGGTGCTTCACCGTCTTCACGACCAAAAACATTACGGTCAATGAAATCACCTGCGACACGTGCAAAGAACATCACAAAGGCGTTCACGACACCTTGAACGAGCGCTAAAGTCACCATGTCACCATTGGCCACGTGACCAATTTCGTGAGCCAAGACTGCACGAAGCTCGTCTTTATTCATACGCTCAAGTAAGCCAGTAGAAACTGCAACTAATGCATCGTTCTTGTTCCAACCTGTAGCAAAAGCATTAGATTGGTAAGACGGGAAAATACCGACTTCTGGCATTTTAATACCAGAACGTTGCGCCAATTGAGCGACTTCTTGTAACAACCATGCTTCAGCTTGGTTGCGCGGGGCATTTGGGTCAATTAACTCTGTACCAGTTGTTTTTTTCGCCATCCATTTTGACATGAATAGAGAAATCATTGAGCCAACCATACCAAAGACAAAACAGATAACCAATAGGTTACCTAGATTTAAGCCACCCGCGCCATGGTAACTACCGACACCGAAGAGTGACAAGATAATGCCAGCTACAACCAGTACCGCGAGGTTGGTTAGCAAGAACAAACCAATCCGCATCATTGAGAAAATCCTCTTATAATAAAAAAATAATCTGATTTATAAATCGAAAATCATTGATCTCAATATGAGGTGAAACTCTTCAAAATTCAAGAAAAAATAATAAAACTGCTATAAAAATTATTCTGAAATTTGAATGCGGGCAGAGGCGGTTGCATTGGCTGTGGCATAGGAACCCGGCGCATCAGTAAAACTGCCATCGGCTGCGAGGATAATTTGACGTGAAGGTGCGCTACGACTCACACTGAGTTGCGTGCTTGGGGAAGAGTCTGAATCGTAATGTGCAGATTGGGCAATGACTTGAGCATTGGCCGGTGTGCTATTTGAGCCTGCAGAAATGTTGATCCCGCCTGCATATAAATTGCTATAACGGCTACTCACCCGGCGAACATAGTCTTGAGTTTCACGGAAGGGCGGAATACCGCCGTACTTTTGTACATTGCCTTCGCCAGCATTGTAGCCTGCAAGCGCAAGACTGGTGTTGCCGTTAAAGCGTTTCATCAGCCATGCCAAATACTTGGCACCTGCATTTATGTTCTGCTGTGGATCATATGCATTAGAGACATTAAAGCGCCGTGCTGTCGCAGGCATGAGTTGCATCAGCCCCTGAGCCCCAACAGGTGAGCGTGCATTCACATTAAAGCCGGATTCGGTATGCATAACCGCTTTAATTAAGCCTTCAGAAACGCCATGGGTTTGAGCCGCTTGGCGAATAATGTGGTCAAAAGCATTTTTGTTACGACTATAACTGGGCAATACGGAAGATTCAGAAGCCCCCCAGTTACTATAACTGTGGATATTACTGTCTGGATAATAGGTTTTCTTTTCGACTTTTAAGTTGCTATAACGACTTTGTTTATTGGTTAACAAGGTCGTGCCGTTGGAATCTCTCAATTGGTAGATGGTTTGACCCGCGTAACAATCTAGTGCCATGAACGAAATCGTCATACACCCCAAAACGTAAAAACGACTCAAAAGCAGCTTATTTTTCATTATCTATTATTAATCGTAAAAAAAATCGATTTCAGTGACTAGAAATGAGTTTAGCAAAAAAAGAACCGTCTGAAACTATTTTAAGTTCAAAAAATCCATGTCTTTGTAAAAATCAAGCCAAATTGTTGAGCAAGTAATCAAAAAAAATAATTAATTTATTTTTAATGAGGATTGCTTGACTGGGTTAAGTTGTTGAAATTTAATGGTAAATAAATTGATCAAAAAATGATCAATTTAAATAGAAGCCTTAAAGAGTGGGGGGAACACCTTGTCAAGTCGATTAGAATCCACAAAGTTATCCCCAGCTTTTGTGGAAAAATGTGGAAAAGTCCAAAACATAAGCAGTTCAGCTAAAATATGAACGCAATCGTTCAAAGTTAAACCGATTTCAATACATGAATATGACAGCAATGACAATTCATGAGAATTTACATTCTTTAGGTGCGAGATGGCTGTGAATCGGATAAAATTGCGCGGTATTTTTTTTAAGGTTTAACTCGTCTATGTTCTCGCCAGTTGAGTCCAATCAGGGATTTAATTTTAAACCAGAACTACCCACTAGCTCTGCGTATTATCGTCTGTTGAAAAAGTTACGCCGTCAGGTGGGTCATGCCATTCGCGATTTTAAAATGATCGAAGAAGGCGATAAAGTGATGGTCTGCATTTCCGGTGGTAAGGACAGTTATACCTTGCTCGATATTATGTTGCAGTTTAAACGCATTGCACCGATCAATTTTGATGTGGTGGCTGTGAATTTGGACCAGAAGCAACCCGGTTTCCCTGAGGACGTGTTACCACGTTATTTAGAAGAGAATAATATTCCCTACTATATCTTAGAAAAAGACACCTACAGCATCACCAAACGTTTAACGCCTGAAGGCAAAACCTACTGTGCAGTTTGTTCACGCTTACGTCGTGGCTCTTTATACGGCTTTGCGCAAGAAATTGGCGCGACCAAAGTGGCGTTGGGGCATCACCGTGATGATATCTTGGCGACTTTCTTCTTGAACTTATTCCATGGCGGTAGCTTAAAGGCGATGCCTCCTAAATTGTTATCGTCAGATAAAAAGAACATCTTGATTCGCCCACTGGCTTATGTGGAAGAAAAAGACATCATTAAATATGCTGAAATGCGTCAGTTCCCGATTATTCCGTGTAACTTGTGTGGTTCTCAGGAAAATCTGCAACGTGCCATGTTAAATGACATGTTGCGCGAGTGGGATAAAGCACATCCAAAGCGTTTACACAGTATTTTTGGCGCCTTGCAGAATGTTTCGCCATCGCAGTTGGCAGATCGTGAGTTATTCGACTTTGAAGCGTTAGATAGCGAACGTGAATTCGACTTTAAAGGTGAAAGTTGTTCAACGGAAGATGAACCGGAGAACAAACGCATTAACATGGTTAATCTTGGCTTTGCAGCAGACTAATTTTGTCAGTTAGGCCAATGCAAAACACCAATCAATGATTGGTGTTTTTTTTATGTGGATGATTTTGATAAACTTTGTATAAGAAATATAAAATATGAACGGTACGTACAAAAAACTTTAGGCACATGCAGGATATACATGCTATAACAATCTCCGAGCGTATTTAGCTTCACAATGATGCCGTCTGGATAGGCAGCACACAACGAACAAAGAATTGAGGAAACATCATGCCTGCTTTTTTAACTGATGATTGGTTTTCAACTGTAGAAACATTAACTGCTCAAGCGGGGAATTTGAACCTGCCGCCAGCACTTGCGAATCTTGCAATTAACTTAGTTGTTGCTGACAATGCGGGTAATACCGAATTATCTTTAGATGGTGGCGCAATTAAAAAAGGTTTGTCTTCGAACGCGAAAACAACTTTGAACATGGATGCTGAAACACTACGTAAAGTGTTCCTTGAGTTTGATATGGCTGCAGCAATGCAAGCGTTCATGACGGGTAAAATAAAAGTTCAAGGCGATATGTCGCAGTTGATGGCATTGCAAACAGCGAAGCCAAGCCAAGAGCAAAAAGATTTATTTAAGAAAGTGCTTGAGCAAACAGCTTAAGTGTTCTGAAATAAAAAAAGCTTACCTTTATAGGTAAGCTTTTTTTATGCCGATAGAGAGGATCTTTTAGATATTGACCAACTGCGGCGTGGTTTTAATATGTTCAAGATAAGCACGGATACGTGTCACATACTGTAGTGCTTGACGGTAACGGCCATTCTTTGCTTGGTTCTGTTGTAAGTAAGCATACAAATTGAGCCAGTTATTAGGGTCTTTACCTTGTGCCTGAATCCGTTTTTGAATCTGATTCACCGCACCCGGTCCCATATTGTACGCAACCAATGCATACCAGTTACGGTCAGGGAAGGGGATATCCTCATAGCGACTCAGCATTTGGTCGTAGTACTTAGCACCACCTTGAATGCTTTGCGCAGGATCGGTACGGTTACTTACACCCATGGCTTTGGCTGTGCTATTGGTCAACATCATCAAACCGCGGACACCCGTGGGAGAAATGGAGTTCGGTTTCAGATAAGACTCTTGATAACCAATCGCTGCTAATAAGTGCCAATCTAAATCGTACTTTTGCGCTGTGCTTTTAAAACTGGCCTTATAGATCGGCATACGCTGACGCAAATCGCGTTGAATCGTATTCCAGTTTTCAGGCTTCACGACATTACGGTTATAAAAAGAGGCCAATTGACCAATTGAACCAGATTGTTTACCACGGCAGACAAATCCGCTCGCCGTTTGCGTTAATGGATCATTCGCATGTTTAAACACCCAGTTCAGCTCAGTATTGAGGCCATTTTTACGTAAAACGTTTAAATCACCACAAGTAGCAGAAAAGGTTGCGAGACTTTTTTGCTCAATCGTTTGAACACTTGCCGTCGTCATTGCAAAATTTGCTTTGCCCTGTGCTACCCATTTCAGTGCTGTAGCATTATCGGGGACGGTTTTGAAGTCTAGCTTTACATTTAAGCTGTCTGCATAGTTACGTGCAAGGTCATAACCAAAACCATGCAAATGCTGACCATCTTTAAAAACGGTCGTTGGGTTTTCCACTGAAACGACAGTCAATTTATTATGATTGACGACGTTATCATACTGGTAGGTCTTACTTGCATTAATACTATGAAATGGAATTAACAAAGTACTTAAAGCAAGGGCTTTCAACGGGAGAGAGAAAGTTAATGAATTAAGGCAAAGCCTCGATCCAGAAGTTGAACTACTGTGCATGTTGTCTCCGCTACAAGTAATTTATGCCCTAGAACGCAAAGGCAAAAACATGCCTTAAAACGAGTTCAAGTTGTCTAAATTCAATAAGAGGTTGGGCATTCATGACGTCATTCAAAATGACATGGGATTAAGAAGATTATGTAGAAAAACTACATAGATTAAAAAATAGGCAACTAATTTAAGATGTGCGCATAATATATAGCAATTTTAAAAGTGTCAAATTTTGTGCAATATTTTTTTGAAAAATGTAACATAAAGATTTAATTTAATTCAGGAATTTATTTTATAAACTTCTGTTGTGGAGAAATAAGGGATAAAATAATCCTTTGTTGTAAATCAATAAGCAGATTTAGACGGCATTCATCATGAAATCAAACTTAATTACACGTGCAGGTCACGACAAATTGGTGGCGGAATTAAAGCAGCTTTGGCATGAAGAACGCCCTGAAATTACCAAGAAAGTAAACTGGGCTGCAAGCCTTGGCGACCGTAGTGAAAACGCGGATTATCAGTACAACAAACAGATCTTACGTAAGATTGATCGACGGGTTCGCTACTTGGGAAAACGCCTCGAAGAACTTCGTATTATCGACTTTTCTGAAGAGCAGGCTGGCAAGATTTATTTTGGCGCTTGGGTCGAGATTGAAAATGACGCAGGGGAACACAAAACGTTACGCATCGTCGGGGTGGATGAAATTTACGATCATCACCCGCAGCACATCTCCATCGACTCGCCGATGGCACGTGCTTTACTGTCCAAACAAGTCGATGATGAAATTGAAGTGTTGACGCCAACTGGAAAAAAACACTGGTATGTCAATTCAATTCGTTATGACAGACCTGAAAGTTCAGAGAACTAAAAGATTTTGTTTTAATTTTAGCCACTTGGTGTGATTTTTGAAGAAAAGTATTTGCCAAGTAGATTGAATGTTTATATGATGTCGCCCATGGAAGCGTGGCAGAGCGGTTTAATGCACCGGTCTTGAAAACCGACGAGGGTGTGAG
>NZ_JAQSUV010000031.1:0-61990 GCF_028649355.1 Acinetobacter sp. Gutcm_16
CATGGCTAAGGCTAAGTTTGAACGTAATAAGCCACACGTTAACGTGGGCACAATCGGTCACGTTGACCATGGTAAAACAACTTTAACAGCTGCAATTGCAACTGTATGTGCGAAGAAATTCGGTGGCGAAGCGAAAGACTACGCTGCAATTGACTCTGCACCAGAAGAAAAAGCACGTGGTATTACAATTAATACTTCACACGTAGAATACGATTCTCCAACTCGTCACTACGCACACGTAGACTGCCCGGGCCACGCCGATTATGTTAAAAACATGATTACTGGTGCTGCTCAGATGGACGGCGCGATCCTTGTATGTGCAGCGACTGATGGTCCAATGCCACAGACTCGTGAACACATCCTTCTTTCTCGTCAGGTTGGTGTACCTTACATTCTTGTATTCCTTAACAAGTGTGACCTTGTTGATGATGAAGAACTTCTTGAATTAGTAGAAATGGAAGTTCGTGAACTTCTTTCTACTTATGACTTCCCAGGTGATGACACTCCAGTTATCCGTGGTTCAGCTCTTCTTGCACTTAACGGTGACGCTGGTCAGTATGGCGAAGAAGCAGTTGTTGCGCTTGTTGACGCACTTGATACTTACATTCCAGAGCCAGTACGTGCAATCGACCAAGCATTCTTAATGCCAATCGAAGACGTATTCTCTATTTCTGGTCGTGGTACAGTAGTAACTGGCCGTGTAGAAACTGGTATTGTGAAAGTAGGCGAAGAAGTTGAAATCGTTGGTATCAAAGATACAGTTAAAACAACTGTAACTGGCGTAGAAATGTTCCGTAAACTTCTAGACGAAGGTCGTGCGGGCGAGAACTGTGGTGTTCTTCTACGTGGTACTAAACGTGAAGACGTACAACGTGGTCAAGTACTTGCTAAACCAGGTGCAATCAAGCCGCACACTAAATTCGATGCAGAAGTATACGTACTTTCTAAAGAAGAAGGTGGTCGTCACACTCCATTCCTTAACGGTTACCGTCCACAGTTCTACTTCCGTACAACTGACGTAACTGGCGCGATCAAATTGCAAGATGGCGTTGAAATGGTTATGCCTGGTGACAACGTAGAAATGTCAGTAGAATTAATCCACCCAATCGCAATGGACCCAGGTCTACGTTTTGCGATCCGTGAAGGTGGCCGTACAGTTGGTGCTGGTGTAGTTGCTAAAGTAACTGCATAATTATAAAATAAAATTACAAATTGGGGTTTCGACTCCAATTTGTTTTGCAGGTCAGTAGTTCAATTGGTAGAGCGTCGGTCTCCAAAACCGAATGTTGGGGGTTCGAGTCCCTCCTGGCCTGCCAACTTTTTTATAAAAGACGCTTGATGTCGGCAAAACTGGTCATATAATAAGTCGCGAAACCTACGACGAGTACAAAAATGTCGAATGAAAAATTACGCGACGCACAAAGCGACGCGGCAATCCCTCAAAGAAATAATTCTGCTGAAGTAGTTAAATCTGGTTCTCCCCTAGACGTCGTCTTATGGATTATCGCATTGATTTTATTAATTGGTGCGACCATGGTGAATCAACACCTACCAGCGTATTGGGCACCAGCCAACGATATCTGGGTGCGCGTTGGGGTAATTTTGGCTTGTATCATCGTGGCATTCGGTTTATTATACGCCACCCATCAAGGCAAAGGCTTTGCTCGTTTGTTGAAAGACTCACGAATTGAGCTGCGTCGAGTGACTTGGCCAACTAAGCAAGAGACCATGACCACATCTTGGCAGGTGCTTGCGGTTGTAGTTGTTGCATCCATTTTATTATGGTGTTTTGACTACATTTTGGGCTGGTTAATGAAGTTTATTATCGGGTAAGAGAGCTATGAAACGTTGGTACATTATTCATGCCTATTCAGGTTATGAAAAACAAGTGATGCGTTCACTTAATGATCGAATCCAGCGTAGCGCTGTAGCCGATAGCTTTGGTGAAGTCCTTGTTCCTACTGAAGAAGTAGTGGAAATGAAGGATGGTAAGAAACGTAAATCTGAACGTAAGTTCTTTCCAGGCTATGTATTGGTCGAAATGGAAATGAATGATGAAACTTGGCACATTGTTAAAGAATGTCCAAAAGTTTTAGGTTTTATTGGTGGTACGGCTGAGAAACCGGCGCCAATTACCCAACGTGAAGCAGATGCGATTCTTGCTCGTGTACGCAATACTGGTGAAGCACCACGTCCGAAGACGATGTTTGAACCAGGCGAAGAATTACTCGTAATTGACGGTCCATTCACAGACTTTAAAGGTGTGGTGGAAGAAGTTCTATACGAAAAGTCACGTTTAACGTTGACCATTAATGTATTTAATCGACCAACTCAGGTTGAGCTGGAATTTCGCCAAGTCGAAAAATCAGTTTAATTGGATGTGGTTGAAAAACGCCTGGCTTATTGATAAGTCAGGCATTGTTGTTGTAACGGTATCGTTACTTAGAAATTGGGGAGCCTTCATCGGCGTTTGTACCCAGAGGTAATTTGAAATGGCTAAGAAGATTGACGGCTATATCAAGCTGCAAGTTCCAGCTGGTAAAGCGAATCCATCTCCACCGATTGGTCCTGCATTGGGTCAACGTGGTGTTAACATCATGGCATTCTGTAAAGAATTCAATGCTGCGACACAAAAACTTGAAGTTGGTTTACCAATTCCAGTCGTGATCACTGTGTACAACGACAAGTCGTTCACATTCATCATGAAAACTCCTCCTGCATCTATTCTTCTTAAGAAAGCTGCTGGTATCCAAAAGGGTTCTGCTGTACCTAACAAAACTAAAGTTGGTAAGTTGACTCGTGCTCAATTGGAAGAAATCGCGACTACTAAAGAACCAGATTTAACTGGTGCTGATTTAGACGCACGTGTTCGTACCATCGCTGGTTCTGCACGTTCTATGGGCTTGGAAGTGGAGCTATAAGACATGGCAAAGTTAACTAAACGTCAAAAAGCCATTGCTGCTGCTATTGAAGCAAACAAAGTTTACACTTTAGAAGAAGCCGTAGCTGTTCTTGCTGGTCTTCCTGCTGCGAAATTCAAAGAATCTTTGGATGTTGCGGTAAACCTAGGTGTTGACCCTCGTAAATCTGACCAAGTTGTTCGTGGCGCGACTACACTTCCTGCAGGTACTGGTAAAACTGTACGTGTAGCTGTGTTTGCTCAAGGCGCTGCTGCTGAAGCTGCTAAAGCTGAAGGCGCGGACGTGGTTGGTTTTGATGACCTTGCTGAAAGCATCCAAGCGGGTAACCTTGACTTTGATGTAGTGATTGCTGCTCCTGATGCAATGCGCGTTGTGGGTAAGTTGGGTACGATTCTTGGTCCACGTGGCTTAATGCCAAACCCTAAAGTGGGTACTGTAACTCCTGACGTAGCTGGTGCAGTTAAAAATGCAAAAGCTGGTCAAGCACGTTACCGTGTAGACAAAGCGGGTATTATCCACGCTGCGATCGGTCAAGTAGATTTCTCTGCTGAAGCTGTTCGTCAAAACGTTGAAACTTTGATTGCAGACTTGAAAAAGTTAAAGCCTGCGACATCTAAAGGTGTATACATCAAAAAGATCACTTTGAGCTCAACTATGGGTCCAGGTCTTGTTGTTGATGTAAACAACGTTTCTAACTAAGTTTAACTTAGACAGAATTTTAAAGCCCTGAGTAATATTTGAAGCACTGCTTCAAATATTACGCAAGAGAAACCGGTTTCGGACTACTTGCAAACTTAGGCAAACTTTGAATTGGTAAATGTAGATTTATCAGCGTCAAAGACCTCAGGCGAGAGTAATTTTGATTACTTTCTTAATTTCCCAGCCTGAGTAGACGCGGTGGTGTGATTTGTTCATCCTCCGCGTGTAAGTTCAGTGATGAACTTGCGAATTGGGAGTGTACTTCGCGTAAGTACATAAATCACCGTTAGGAGGTTTTACAATGGCTCTTCTTATCGAAGGCAAAAAACAGATCGTTGCTGAAGTAACTGAAGTTGCTTCTACTGCGTTTGCTGCTGTTGTTGCTGACTACCAAGGTTTAACTGTTGAGCAATTAACTGCTCTTCGTGTTGAAGCTCGTAAGTTAGGTGTTGCTACACGTGTTGTACGTAATACTTTGGCTAAACGCGCTCTTCAAGATACTCCATTCAATATCTTGAACGACAACCTTGTTGGCCCAACAATTTTAGCTTTCTCAACTTCTGCAGATGATATGGGTGCTGCGGCACGCTTATTCGAAGAATTTGCGAAAACTAACAAAGCATTTGAACTTAAAGCTGCTGCATTTGAAGGCAAACTTTATCAAGGCGCAGAAGTTAGCGTTATCGCGAATCTTCCAAACCAAGAGAAAGCGCTTACTATGCTTGCAAATGTTCTTCAAGCTCCTATTTCGAAATTGGGTCGCTTACTTACAGCGCTTCAAGAGAAAAACGAGTCAGAAGCTGCATAAGCTCAAACTTAAACACACATCATTCAATACCCATTTGGAGTTACTCTCATGGCTTTAACAAACGAAGAAATCTTAAACGCAGTTGCTGAAAAAACTGTTCTTGAACTTGTTGAACTTATTTCTGCTTTCGAAGAAAAATTCAACGTATCTGCTGCTGCTGTAGCTGTAGCTGCAGGTCCTGCTGCTGCTGCTGCTGAAGAGCAATCAGAATTCAACGTTGAGTTGACTTCTTTCGGCGCGAACAAAGTAGCTGTGATTAAAGCAGTTCGTGAAATCACTGGTCTTGGCTTGAAAGAAGCTAAAGACATGGTTGAAGGCGCTCCTTCAGTTCTTAAAGAAGCAGTTTCTAAAGAAGAAGCTGAAGAACTTAAGAAAAAACTTGAAGAAACTGGTGCTACTATTACTATTAAGTAATGTTACCAGGGGGGGGAATATTAATTTCACCCCAAAAATTGGCTGATGGCTCTTGGGTCATCAGCCTTTTTGCGTTACAATAATCGGCTCGATTTTTGTTTGCTTGGTGGAAAATCCATCAAATTAAAATAAAGAAAAGAATCAAACGCTTACCAATATTTTTCAAATTTAAAAATATTGGTAAGCGTTTCAATACCACTGAAAATTGCAGCATTTGTAAAAAGTGGTGGCCATATCGGCCTGCGTAATTCCTTCTGAGCCCGTTCTGCAGGCGGGCTCGGTTTACTTTCCGAGGACTCCAGATGGCATACTCATATACCGAAAAGAAACGGATCCGTAAGAATTTTGGTAAATTGCCTAGTGTTATGGATGCTCCGTACTTGCTCGCGATTCAAGTCGACTCGTACAGAACATTTTTACAAGATGGCAAATCACCAAAAAACCGCGAAGATATCGGTCTGCAAGCCGCGTTTCGTTCAGTTTTTCCTATAGAAAGTTATTCTGGCAATGCTGCTTTAGAATTTGTTGAGTATAGTCTTGGTAAGCCTGAGTTTGATGTACGCGAATGTATTCTTCGTGGCTCAACTTATGCAGCACCAATGCGCGTAAAAATTCGTTTGATCTTAAAAGATCGCGAAACTAAATCAATTAAAGACGTGCGCGAGCAAGAAGTGTACATGGGTGAAATGCCACTCATGACCGATAACGGTACATTCGTTATTAATGGTACTGAGCGTGTAATCGTATCTCAATTACACCGTTCACCGGGCGTATTCTTTGACCACGATAAAGGCAAAACCCACTCTAGTGGTAAAGTGCTTTATTCTGCGCGTATTATTCCTTACCGTGGTTCATGGTTAGACTTTGAATTTGACGCAAAAGACCTTGTATTTGTGCGTATTGACCGTCGTCGTAAATTACTTGCGACTGTGGTTCTTCGTGCTTTGGGTTATAACAATGCGCAAATCTTAGACTTGTTCTATGAAAAAGTGCCTGTATACCTAGACATGGGTAGCTACCAGATTGACCTTGTTCCAGAACGCTTACGTGGCGAAATGGCACAATTTGACATCGTAGATAATGATGGCAAAACCATTGTTGAGCAAGGCAAGCGTATCAACGCGCGTCATGTGCGTCAAATGGAAGCTGCTGGCCTAGAAAAACTTTCTGTGCCTGATGAGTACTTGTACGAGCGTATTACTGCAGAAGACATCCCACTTAAAGATGGTGATGTGATTGCAGCAAATACCTTGTTAAGCCATGAAGTGATGGTGAAATTGGCTGAAGGTGGTGTTAAACAATTTAACATTCTATTCACCAATGACATCGACCGTGGTTCATTCGTTGCAGATACTTTACGTGCAGACACCACGACAGGTCGTGAAGAAGCATTGGTAGAAATCTACAAAGTAATGCGTCCAGGCGAGCCACCAACGAAAGAAGCGGCTGAAAACTTATTCAACAACTTGTTCTTCTCTTCTGAACGTTATGACCTCTCTCCAGTGGGTCGTATGAAGTTCAACCGTCGTTTGGGTCGTCCTTACGAAGTGGGTACGGATCAGAAGTCTCGTGAAGTTGAAGGCATTTTGTCGAACGAAGATATCACTGATGTACTCAAAACATTGGTTGAAATCCGTAACGGTAAAGGTGAAGTCGACGATATCGACCACTTGGGTAACCGTCGCGTGCGTTCAGTAGGTGAAATGACTGAAAACCAATTCCGTGTTGGTTTAGTTCGTGTAGAACGTGCTGTTAAAGAACGTTTAAGCCAAGCTGAAACAGATAACTTGTCTCCGCAAGATTTGATCAATGCGAAACCAGTGGCTGCTGCAATCAAAGAATTCTTTGGTTCAAGCCAGTTATCTCAGTTCATGGACCAAAACAACCCATTGTCTGAGATTACGCACAAACGTCGTGTATCAGCGCTTGGTCCTGGTGGTTTGACACGTGAACGTGCGGGCTTTGAAGTACGTGACGTACACCAAACTCACTACGGTCGTGTATGTCCAATTGAAACGCCGGAAGGTCCAAACATTGGTTTGATCAACTCGCTTTCTGTTTATGCGAAATGTAACAATTTTGGTTTCTTAGAAACACCATACCGTAAAGTTGTGGATGGTCGTGTAACGGATGAAGTTGAGTATTTATCTGCAATTGAAGAAGTAGGTACTGTGATTGCACAGGCCGATTCTGGCGTAGATAAAGACGGTAACTTAACAGAAGAATTTGTTTCTGTACGTCACCAAGGTGATTTCGTACGTATGCCGCCTGAAAAAGTGACGCATATGGACGTTTCTGCACAGCAGGTTGTTTCTGTTGCTGCATCACTGATTCCATTCCTTGAACACGATGACGCCAACCGTGCATTGATGGGTTCAAACATGCAGCGTCAAGCTGTGCCTACATTGATTGCTGACAAACCGCTTGTAGGTACAGGCATGGAAGCAAATGTAGCGCATGACTCTGGTGTGTGTGTGATTGCGGGTCGTGGTGGTCGTATCGAGTTTGTCGATGCTTCACGTGTCGTGATTCGTGTCAACGAAGACGAAATGGTTGCAGGTGAGGCAGGTGTAGATATCTATAACCTGATCAAATATACACGTTCGAACCAAAACACTTGTATTAACCAAAAAGTTCTTGTGAAACTTGGTGATAAAGTCGGTCGTGGTGATGTATTGGCTGACGGTCCATCAACAGATGGCGGTGAGCTTGCACTCGGTCAAAACATGCGCGTTGCGTTCATGACGTGGAATGGTTACAACTATGAAGACTCGATCTTACTTTCAGAGCGCGTACTTCAAGAAGACCGTTTAACCTCGATTCACATTCAAGAATTGTCGTGTGTTGCACGTGATACTAAATTGGGTGCGGAAGAGATCACAGCGGATATCCCGAATGTGGGTGAAGCTGCACTGTCTAAGCTTGATGAATCAGGTATCGTATATATCGGTGCTGAAGTGACTGCGGGCGATATTCTTGTAGGTAAAGTAACGCCTAAAGGTGAAACGCAGTTAACACCAGAAGAAAAATTGCTTCGTGCAATTTTCGGTGAAAAAGCAGCTGACGTAAAAGATTCATCTTTACGTGTTCCATCAGGCACGAAAGGTACAGTCATTGACGTTCAAGTGTTTACACGCGATGGTCTTGAAAAAGACGAACGTGCGCAAGCAATTGAAAAAGCTCAGCTTGATTCATACCGTAAAGACTTGAAAGAAGAATACAAAATCTTCGAAGAAGCAGCACGTGAACGTATTGTTCGTTTGTTGACAGGTCAAGAGTCTAACGGTGGTGGTACAACAAAGCGTGGCGATAAGCTTTCTGCAGAGGTATTGTCTGGTTTAGAGTTGGTTGATTTACTTGAAATCCAACCAACAGATGAAGCTATTGCAGAGCGTTTAACTCAAATTCAAGTGTTCTTGAAAGAGAAGAGCTTTGAAATTGATGAGAAATTTGCAGAGAAAAAACGCAAACTTTCTACAGGTGATGAATTAACAACAGGTGTATTGAAAGTTGTTAAGGTTTACTTGGCTGTTAAACGTCGCATCCAACCGGGTGATAAGATGGCGGGTCGTCACGGTAACAAGGGTGTTGTTTCTAACATCTTACCTGTTGAAGACATGCCGCACGATGCTAATGGTGTTCCTGTCGACATCGTATTGAACCCACTGGGTGTACCGTCACGTATGAACGTGGGTCAGATTCTAGAGACTCACTTAGGTATGGCGGCGAAAGGTCTTGGCGAAGAAATCGACAAGATGTTAAAAGCACAACGTACTGTACTTGAGCTTCGTGGATTCTTAGACAAGATTTATAACAAAGTTGGTGGCGAGCAAGAAGATCTTGATAGCTTAACTGATGATGAAATTTTGGTGCTTTCGGGTAACTTACGTGCGGGTGTTCCACTTGCAACACCGGTATTCGATGGTGCTGAAGAATCACAAATTAAAGACTTGTTAGAGCTTGCGAACATTTCACGTACTGGTCAAACAGTATTGTATGATGGTCGTACAGGTGAGCAGTTTGACCGTCCTGTAACTGTAGGTTACATGTACATGTTGAAACTGAACCACTTGGTAGACGACAAGATGCACGCGCGTTCTACTGGTTCTTACTCATTAGTAACTCAACAGCCGCTTGGTGGTAAAGCACAATTCGGTGGTCAGCGTTTCGGTGAGATGGAAGTCTGGGCGCTTGAAGCATATGGCGCAGCTTACACGCTTCAAGAAATGCTTACTGTTAAGTCGGATGACGTTGAAGGTCGTACCCGTATCTATAAGAACATTGTAGATGGTAACCATTATATGGACCCAGGTATGCCTGAATCGTTCAACGTATTGACCAAAGAGATCCGTTCTTTAGGTATCAACATTGAACTGAAAAATGGTGACTAATTAGTTCCATTAAATCTCCCTAAATCCCTCTTTGAGAAAGAGGGACTTTCCCCCTTACAAGGGGGAGTAGGGGGATTAATCAGTTAAGAAACAATATTTGTGACCCAGTTGTGTAGTGAAAGTCTCCACAACACACGGAGAAAAAAATTGAAAGACTTGCTCGATATCATGCGCAAAAAGACGGATTCAGACGGTCATGCTCCAGTTGAGTTTGATCGCATCCGTATTGGTCTTGCGTCACCAGAAATGATTAAGTCATGGTCTCATGGTGAAGTTAAAAAGCCTGAAACCATTAACTATCGTACGTTCAAACCAGAACGTGATGGTTTATTCTGTGCCAAAATTTTTGGTCCAGTTAAAGATTACGAATGCTTGTGTGGTAAATACAAGCGTATGAAATACAAAGGCGTCATTTGTGAAAAATGTGGCGTTGAAGTAACAACTGCGAAAGTTCGTCGTGAGCGTATGGGTCACATCGAGCTAGCGTCTCCAGTTGCACATATTTGGTTCTTAAAATCACTTCCGAGCCGTATCGGTCTATTATTAGACATGACTTTACGTGATATCGAACGTGTATTGTATTTCGAATCTTACGTAGTAACTGACCCAGGTATGACTCCATTTGAGAAATACCAACTTTTAAACGATGAAGAATACTTCAACGCTTTAGAAGAACACGGTGATGAATTCACTGCGAAAATGGGTGCAGAAGCTGTTCAAGACTTGTTAAAAGACATCGATCTTGAAAACGAAATTTCACGTTTACGTGAAGAAATTCCAAACACAACGTCTGAGACGAAGCTTAAAAAAGCGTCTAAGCGTTTGAAGTTGATGGAAGCGTTTAAAGAGTCAAACAACAAGCCAGAATGGATGGTGATGAATGTACTTCCAGTACTTCCACCAGATCTTCGTCCGTTAGTACCACTTGAAGGTGGTCGTTTCGCGACTTCTGATTTGAACGACCTTTACCGTCGTGTGATCAACCGTAACAACCGTTTGAAGCGTCTTCTTGACCTTGCAGCACCAGACATTATCGTACGTAACGAAAAACGTATGTTACAAGAGTCTGTAGATGCATTGTTAGACAACGGTCGTCGTGGTCGTGCAATCACGGGTTCGAACAAGCGTCCATTGAAATCTTTGGCTGACATGATCAAAGGTAAACAAGGTCGTTTCCGTCAAAACTTACTTGGTAAGCGTGTTGACTATTCAGGTCGTTCGGTAATTACTGTAGGTCCTACTTTACGTTTGCACCAATGTGGTCTTCCGAAGAAAATGGCACTTGAATTATTCAAGCCATTCATTTTCGCGAAACTACAAGCATCTGGCCAAGCAACAACCATTAAAGCTGCGAAGAAAATGGTTGAGCGCGAAACGCCAGAAGTTTGGGACGTTCTTGCTCACGTGATTCGTCAACACCCAGTGATGTTGAACCGTGCGCCTACACTTCACCGTTTGGGTCTTCAAGCATTTGAACCGATCCTGATTGAAGGTAAAGCGATCCGTCTTCACCCACTCGTTTGTGCTGCGTTTAACGCCGACTTCGACGGTGACCAAATGGCGGTACACGTACCATTAACACTTGAAGCGCAGTTAGAAGCGCGTGCGTTAATGATGTCGACCAACAACATCTTGTCTCCAGCGAACGGTGAACCAATCATCGTACCGTCTCAGGACGTTGTCTTAGGCTTGTACTACATCACTCGTGATGCGATCAATGCCAAAGGTGAAGGCATGGTGTTTGCAGATACTCACGAAGTTAACCGTGCACTTGCAACAGGTCAGGTAAATTTACACGCTCGCGTAAAAGCACGTGTACACCAGACTGTGATTGATGAAAATGGTAACCGTGAACAGCAAACCATTGTTGTGGATACAACACCAGGTCGCTGCTTACTTTGGGAAGTTGTGCCAGAAGGTATGGATTTCCAACAAATCAACGTTGAGATGACCAAGAAAAACATCTCTAAATTGATTAACTCTTGCTACCGTAAATTAGGTCTTAAAGATACCGTGATCTTTGCTGACCAATTGATGTACTTAGGTTTCCGTCAAGCGACACGTTCAGGCGTATCGGTAGGTATGGAAGACATGGTGATTCCACCTGCGAAGTACTCAATTATTGAAAAAGCAGAAGTTGAAGTTCGTGAAATTGAGCAACAGTTCGAACAAGGTTTCGTAACTGCTGGCGAACGTTACAACAAAGTTGTCGATATTTGGGCACGTACCAATGACCAAGTAGCGAAAGCGATGATGGACAACTTGTCTTTTACCACTGTTAAAAACAAACAGGGTGAAGATGAGAAGCAAAAATCATTCAACTCGATCTATATGATGTCTGACTCAGGTGCCCGTGGTTCGGCAGCTCAGATTCGTCAGTTAGCGGGTATGCGTGGTTTGATGGCGAAACCAGATGGTTCGATCATTGAAACCCCAATTAAAGCGAACTTCCGTGAAGGTTTGACAGTACTTCAGTACTTCATTTCAACACACGGTGCACGTAAAGGTTTGGCCGATACAGCACTGAAAACAGCAAACTCTGGTTACTTGACACGTCGTCTTGTAGACGTAGCGCAAGACTTGGTAATTACTGAGCCTGACTGTGGTACTTTGGGCGGTCTTGTAATGACTCCGTTCATTCAAGGCGGTGACGTGATCGAGAACTTAGGTACTCGAGTACTTGGCCGTGTTGTTGCTGAAGATGTGAAGAAAGCAGGTTCTGACGACGTTATCCTGCCTCGTAACACTTTGATTGATGAGAAACTTGCAAACTTCCTAGAAGAGCAAGGTGTCGATGAAGTTAAAGTACGTTCAGTGGTTGCGTGTGAATCTACATTCGGTGTATGTGCGAAATGTTATGGTCGTGACCTTGCACGTGGTCATCAGGTGAACCCTGGTGAGTCTGTGGGTGTTATGGCTGCACAATCGATTGGTGAGCCAGGTACACAGTTAACAATGCGTACCTTCCACGTAGGTGGTGCTGCAAGCCGAACTTCTGCTGCAAACAGCGTACAAGTACGTAACAAAGGTACTGTACGTTTCCACAATGTGAAAACAGTACAACATGCCAAAGGTCACTTGGTATCGACTTCTCGTTCAGGCGAAATCGGTATTGCGGATGATTTAGGTCGTGAGCGTGAGCGTTATAAACTGCCATATGGTGCGTCTATCTTGTTGAAAGATGGCGAAGCTGTAGAAGCTGGCGGTATCGTGGCGACTTGGGATCCGCACACCCACCCACTTGTAACAGAAGTTGCAGGTAAAGTACGTTTCAGCCAAATCGCTGATGGCGTCACTGTTACCTCGAAAACTGATGATGCAACAGGTATGACGACGATTGAAATCTTACCTGTGACTGCACGTCCTGCGTCTGGTAAAGATTTACGTCCTGCGGTTGTTCTTGATACGACGGATGGTGGTGAGCAGTTCTACTTCCTACCACAAAACACGATTCTTTCTGTCCGTGATGGTGAAACAATTGGTGTGGGTGACGTTATTGGTCGTGTACCTCAGGAAACTTCACGTACGCGTGACATTACCGGTGGTCTACCGCGTGTAGCTGACTTGTTCGAAGCACGTAAACCGAAAGAGCATGCAATTCTTGCTGAAATTTCAGGTGTTGTGAGCTTTGGTAAAGAGACTAAAGGTAAGAACCGTTTAGTAATTACTCCAGATGATGGTTCTGAGATTTACGAAGAACTGATTCCAAAATGGCGTACCATGAACGTGTTCGAAGGCGAACATGTGAACCGTGGTGAGACTGTTTCTGACGGTCCACAGAACCCACATGACATCTTACGCTTGAAAGGCGAAGTTGCGCTGACCAACTACATCGTGAACGAAGTTCAAGACGTATACCGTCTGCAAGGTGTAAAAATCAACGACAAGCACATTGAAGTGATCGTACGTCAAATGTTGCGTAAAGTTGATATCACTGATGGCGGTGATACAAGCTTCATCAAAGGCGAGCAAGTGGATTACATCCGCGTGATGCAAGAGAACCAAGCTGTTCTTGCGCAAAACAAGTTCCCAGCGAAGTTTGAACGTCAATTGATGGGTATTACCAAAGCGTCGCTTTCTACTGACTCGTTCATCTCTGCTGCATCGTTCCAGGAAACCACTCGTGTGTTGACTGAAGCGGCTGTAACAGGTAAAGAAGATGATTTACGTGGCTTGAAAGAGAACGTAGTTGTAGGTCGTTTGATTCCTGCAGGTACTGGTCTTGCGTATCATTTAGAGCGTCGTCGTCAAGAAGCTGAAGCTGCAGAGCATGAGCTTGTAAATGACTTCTCTGATGTGGATCAAGCATTAAGCCAAGCATTTAGCGATGAGTTTAACGGTCTGTAATTAGCCCTTTAAATGCATGAAAAAGCCACCTTCGGGTGGCTTTTTTTTGTCCTTTTGTTACAGAAGCGGTTTTAAGCTTTTATAAATTTCACATTTTTCCTATAGTAAAAATATAAGTACACAAATCTCCTTACTTCATTAACGATTAAAAAATAGAGGTGGTTACACATGAAATTGACATCAAAACTATTGGGCTTAAGCATCTTCGCATTTGTGAGCCAAACGATGGCAGCACCGATGCCGAATACCATCACCGTGGAGGATAAGGCGGTTGTACCGATTGTCAAAACACAGATTATTCGCAGTGTCGCGGGTCAAGAGCCTGTGCGAACGACCGAAGCGACTATTTTTGAAGTGAAAAATGGTGGTAAAGATATCGTGGCGCGTGAAGTGGTTCTCGAAGAAAATGCCAGCCAATTTTCAGATAAAAAAATGTCTGCACCAATGGTGCAAAAGGGTAGTGTAATTGTCCCGACATCTAAAGTTGAAGTGAAATCGACCTTGAGTCAAGGTGGTGTAGTTCTTGCAGAAGGTACGCAAGTCGATGCACACGGAGTTGAGTTTAAGAAAGGACAGGAACCTGTACGTAAGGAGCTGAAACTGGATCAAGTGAAAGATCCGAACAGTAAAGAAAGTGTGACGCGTGCGGTGCTCCAAGAAAATGGTACCACCACCAAAGATGTGGTAGTGGTGAAAGAGCCTGAATAAGCTTGAGTTGAATGCGGATGAGGCCCTCTAAGGAGGGCTTCTTGCTTACAAATTTTCAGCAATAGCACCTGTAACCGTAACATTTCACGGGTTTTAAGTTCATACTGATCTTTTATGCTGTAAGAAATAGCCAATAAGGACAAATCTCATGAAAAAGTATATGAGCATTATTGCAGTGGCATCTCTTTCGACGATGTTGTTGGCAGGTTGTGAGAATATGAGTGCTTCAGAGCAACGTATTGGGACAGCGGCTTTAGGCGGTGCTGTGGGTGGTGCTGCGGGGAATAGCCTCGGTGGCGGTGTAGGCGCAGCCATTGGTGGTGGTGCTGGTGCGGCCGTGGGCAGTAAAGCTCAAGGTGGCTCAAACCGTAATGCAACCTATAGTGGTGTTGGCGGCGCGATTGGTTCAGCAGTGGGTAAAAGTGTGTTTGGTGGTAACACTGGTGCTGCCATTGGTGGTGCTATCGGTGGCGGTGCAGGTGCGGCTATTGAAGAACGTAAATAATGTTTTAAGTTCAAATTTTCAAAAAAAAGCACTTCATGGAAGTGCTTTTTTTATAGCTGTGCGGGTTTAGGTTTTTTACGACGGATATATAAAGTTTTTTCCACTTCTGCAATTCGAATGCCAGCTTCATCATAAATATTTAAGGTATACATACGATGTACGGGGGCATAGTTGTCGGCCAGTTGTTTCACGGTCGCGATTTCTTGGGCATCAAGGTGAAAGTCTGCATAGACTGTACTGCGCCCTGGGCTGAGAAATTGGATAGAGGCTGCTTTGTCCCAAACAATATACTTGTTGCCTAGGTGGTGCATCAGCAGGGTCATGTAAAACGGGTCGACCATCGCATATAAGCTCCCGCCAAAATGTACGCCGACAATGTTTCGGTTTTGTCGAGTGAGGGGCATTTTGACGCGAATATGGTAGTGTTTAAGGTCAAACTTTTCAATTTGAATCCCTGCACCTTTAAAGGGGGCAAAATGATTGAGAAAGTATTTCGCGACAATTGGCTGTGTCACAAGTTTTTTTAAAATGCTCATTTCGGTCAATGGTATCTGATGAACTTCTATCCATACTAGAGAAGATCAAATCAATTGGCATTGATCGTTTTGCCAGTAAAGTATAAAAAACAGTCAATAACAATAAGGAGCTGAATATGGAGCAGCAAAGTTACTGGGTACAAACTACAGATCAGCAAAGACTTTATGTGAAAACATGGGGCAATGCGAACAATCCTGTGCTGGTCTTGGTGCATGGCTATCCAGATAATCAAGAGGTCTGGGAGCCTGTGATTGGGCATCTGGTGCAAGATTATTATATTGTGACCTATGACGTTCGCGGTGCAGGTATGTCGAGTATACCGCGTCATATAAGAGCCTATGCCTTGCCTCAGCTATCGCTAGATTTGGAAAGTGTAGTGAATAGTGTGATCCCACAGCGTAGCTTTCATTTAGTTGCGCATGACTGGGGTTCGATTCAGTCATGGGAGTCCGCGACTGAGCCAAAATTTAGAGAGCGTATGCTGTCATTTACCACCATTTCAGGCCCATGCTTAGACCATGCTGCATTTTGGATACGTGAACAGTTCGCACAACATAAGCCTCAATTTTTTAAGCAGTTAACGAAGTCTTGGTATATTGCTGCCTTTCAGTTGCCTTTTTTAGCACCGACCGTATGGCAGTTTTTTAGTCCTAAGCATTGGGGCAAAGTTTTATCGCGTTTAGAAGGACGTTCAGACTTACCGCTGAATCATCACATTGCTGCCGATGGTAAGCACGGGGTTGCGCTCTACCGCGCGAACTTTATCCCACGTCTGACGAAACCTCGGGAACGCTTTGCAATTTGTCCCGTACTAGCAATTGTGTTGGAGCAAGATCAGTTTGTGAGTCCAGCGTTAATCGATGAAATGCCGAAGTGGGTCGAGGATTTTCAACGGGTGAATGTAAATGCCAACCACTGGGCAATCTTGAGCCAGCCTGAGGTAATTGCTAAAGAAATCAAAAGGTTTGTTCAAAACTGGCGTTGTGTTGAAGCCAGCTGAAATGATCTGTGAAAGAGAAAGGCGCTAGCGACCTGTAAGGGCAGAATTTTTTGGTTATTTTCTGATAAAATGCGCCTTTCTTCCAAGTCACTCTTTTCACTATGTTCGCAATTCTTGCCGCTATTGGGGTCATGTTTGGACTTTCATTAGCTCGTGTGCCTGTAGTATTTGCATTAATTATTGGTGCTGTCACAGGCGGTTTATTGGCTGGTTTAGGGCTACACGGTACCCTCGAAGCATTTAACAATGGACTTGGGGGCGGCGCAAAAATTGCGTTGGCTTACGGGGTCTTAGGTGCATTTGCTTTGGCTTTGGCACGCTCAGGTTTACCTGACTTATTGGCCTATAAGCTTATTAAAACATTGAAAGGTTCGAGCAATGAAAAGGCACAAAATCGGGTTAAATATCTGATTTTTATAACCGTCGCGTTAGCAGCCATTTGTTCACAAAACGTCATTCCTGTACATATTGCGTTTATTCCAGTCCTGATTCCTCCTTTATTAAGTGTGTTTAACCATCTTCAGTTAGATCGTCGACTAATTGCTTGTGTTCTAACCTTTGGTTTGGTTGCCACTTATATGTTGGTACCATTTGGATTTGGTGCGATTTTCCTGAATGACATCTTAGGTCAAAATATTAATACTTTCGGGCAACCCTACGGCTTTAAAATCAATTATGCCGATATCCCTTCAGCAATGGCCATTCCTGTTTTTGGCATGTTTGTCGGTTTATTGGTTGCTGTATTCTTTAGTTACCGTAAGAAACGTGTATACGAAGAAGTACATGTGGAACCAGTGCAGCAAAGTATTTCTTCTGAACTTGATATCACGGGTGAGAAGTCTAAGCCCGAAATTTCAAAGTTTACGTTATCTATGGCTCTCATTGCGGTAGTTGCTACGCTTTGGGTGCAAATTGCATCAGACTCCATGATTTTAGCTGGTTTGGTTGGTGTTGCGATTTTGAGCTGTGCAGGCATTTTTAAATGGAAAGAAGCAGATGATGTGATTATTAGCGGTATGCGAATGATGGCATTAGTTGGTTTCATTATGATTGCAGCACAAGGTTTTGCATCTGTTATTTCTGCGACCAATCAAGTGCCAGCATTGGTAGAAGCATCAGTGCAGTGGATTGGTTCTAGCCAAGGACTCGCTGCATTTTGGATGCTATTGATTGGCTTACTGATTACTTTAGGAATCGGTTCTTCGTTCTCTACCATTCCAATTTTAGCAATTATTTATGTGCCTTTGTGTATCCAGTTTGGTTTCAGTCCAGCGGCAACCATTGCGATTATTGGTACGGCTGCGGCACTCGGTGATGCGGGTTCTCCGGCTTCTGACTCCACTTTGGGACCGACTTCGGGTTTGAATATGGATGGTCAGCATGATCACATGAAAGACAGTGTGATCCCGACTTTTATTCACTTTAATATTCCACTCATGATTTTTGGTTGGATTGCGGCCATGGTGTTGTAATTTACCCTCCAATTATTATAAAAAGGCGATTTTAAATCGCCTTTTTTATTATTTATTCAGATTAAAATAATCGGGTTTATAATGTTAATTCGGATTAAAAAGGTTGGAATTAAAATATATTTATTTTGATTTTTCGTTATTAATTTAAAACCAACTAAAATGGTATATTTAATATTTAAATTAACTAAAAACAATAACTTAAAAATGGTATTTAAAATACATTATTATTATAATTGCATATTAATTACACTCTTGTTTATGATGAGTTAATGTTAATTTTTATATTAATTATTTTACAAACAGAGGTTGTTTGAAATGTTGAAGCAAATTGCTCTAATTACATTAATGGGTCTTTCTGCATCTGCTGCAATGGCAGGTCAATGGCAAGTCAAAGTCGGTGGATCTGCAATTGCGCCAACGCAGGACACGAAAATTGCGAATGGTACATTAACGGTTGAAGCAGATAGCGAACTCGCGTTTACGCCATCGGTTGAATATTTCTTTAATGACAATATTTCTGCAGAGCTGCTATTGGCGACACCAATTAGCCATGACGTGACAGTAAATGGTAGCAATGCTGTAAAACTGAAGCATTTGCCGCCAACAGTGACTGCAAAATACAACTTTAAAAATTCAACAGGTTTCACGCCTTATATTGGTGTCGGTGCAACAGCATTTATTGCTTGGGATGAAGAAACTTCAGGTGTACTCTCAGGAACTAAAGTTAAAGTCAAAGATGACTACGGCTATGCTGCTCAACTTGGTTTTAATTACCAACCTGCTGATGCAAAAAACTGGGGTGTGTTTGTTGATGTTCGTTATGCGGACTTAAACCCAAAAGTTGAAACTGTGGTTGAAAACTTCAAATTAGATATCGATCCAGTGATTTATACCCTCGGTTATAGCTACAAATTTTAATAATCAAAAGTAGCTTTTTAAGAACCTCATCGATGATGGGGTTTTTTTATGCAAAGACTAAAGTTGAATAGTGGTCAACGTTGAAATAAATCACGATGATTCAGTATTAAAAGAAAATCATCTATAGAATGGATAGAAACAGAATAAGAGAGTTATAAAAATGAAATCTATGCTCGGGATCGGTTTAGTTTGTGCTTTGGCTTGGAGCATACATGCTCAAGCAGCCAGTTTTAATTGTGATAAAGCAAAAACGACGACGGAGCACGCGATCTGTGAGCACCGGCAAATCAATGACGCCGATGTGAAAATGGCCACCACTTATACCATTTTAAAACGCCTTGTTCCGATGGGGACGCGTGGCATGATTCAGGATGAGCAAGTGAAATGGTTGAGTCTCCGTGACCGTTGTGGTGCTTCACAAAGTTGCCTCATGGATGTGTATAAAATGCGCCAGCAGCAGTTAGAGCTGAATTTAGATCGTATTTACCGTCAGGGCCCATTTTAAAAAAAAGCAAAAAAACTTGTGATTGCTATTGAAAAACGTATCGCTCACTCCAATTCATTAAGCATTCTCTATAAGACTTAATACATTAAGGAGCGATTGATGAGCGAGCAAAACGCACATAAACATAGTTTCCAAGCTGAAGTGGCTCAGCTATTACATTTAGTGACGCATTCACTGTATTCGAATCCTGACATTTTCCTACGTGAATTGATCTCAAATGCATCCGATGCCTGCGATAAACTGCGTTTTGAAGGCATTAATCATCCTGAATATTATGAAAATGACCCAGACTTACATGTGCGCGTCAGCTTTGATGAAGCCAATCAAACACTGACTATTTCAGATAATGGGATTGGTTTAACTGAACAAGAAGCGATTGATCACTTAGGGACGATTGCTAAGTCTGGAACCAAGGACTTTATGTCTAAGCTCACAGGTGACCAGAAATCAGATGCACAACTGATTGGTCAGTTTGGTGTCGGTTTTTACTCAGGCTTTATTGTGGCTGACAAAATTACCGTAGAATCACGCCGTGCAGGTGTGGATGCTGATCAGGCGGTACGTTGGGTCAGTGCGGGCACGGGTGAGTTCGAAGTCGAGCAGATCCACAAAGACAGCCGTGGTACCGATATTATTTTACATTTACGTGAAGATGCGTTGGGCTATTTACAATCGCATAAAGTGAAGCAAATTATTAATAAATACTCGGATCACATTAGCCTGCCGATTGAGATGCAAAAAGAGGTTTGGCAGCAAGAAGAAGCGGTTGAAGGTGAAGAGCCAAAACCGGGTCAGTATGTGAAAACGGGTGAGTGGGAAGCGATTAACTCAGCCAGCGCGCTGTGGACACGTAATAAAAATGAAGTGACTGAAGAGCAGTACATCGAGTTTTATAAGAATCTCAGCCATGACTTTGAAGCCCCACTGGCATGGGCGCATAACCGCGTTGAAGGTAGTACCGAATATACGCAGTTGTTGTATGTACCGAGTAAAGCTGCTGCGAATATCTTTACCCGTGAAGCCAAAGCAGGGATTAAGCTCTATGTAAAACGTGTTTTCATTATGGATGATGCGGATAACTTGATTCCAAACTATTTACGCTTTGTCCAAGGGGTGGTCGATAGTGCCGATTTGCCACTGAACGTTAGTCGTGAGTTGTTACAAGAAAGCCGTGATGTGAAAACTATTCGTGAAGGGAATGCACGCCGTGTATTGACCATGCTGGATGCTTTAGCTAAATCGGAAGATGAAAAAGATCAAGAGAAGTTCACAACCTTCTACCGTGAATTTGGTTCAGTATTGAAAGAAGGTTTGGGCGAAGACTTTGGTAACCGTGAGCGTATTTTAAAACTTTTACGCTTCCCAACTTCAAACAATGATGCGGTGAGCACTTCTTTGCAGGACTATAAAGCGCGTATGCCTGAGGGGCAAAAAGCGATTTACTATGTGACTGCAGACAGTCTCAATGCTGCGAAGAACTCGCCACAACTTGAGCTGTTTAAGAAAAAAGGAATTGAAGTCTTACTCATGGCAGACCGTGTCGATGAATGGGCAATGGAATTTGTACATGAGTTTGATGGCACACCAATGCAAAACGTGGCCAAAGGTGCAGTCGACTTAGGTGATTTACAAGATGCCGAAGAGAAGAAAGCACTTGAAGCAGCCGCAGAGCAGTTTAAACCTGTGGTTGAAAAACTGTCTGACTCATTGAAAGCCAAGACCAAAGAAGTACGTGTGACCACACGTTTGGTGGATTCACCTGCATGCTTGGTGACAGGTGAGGGAGAGCTTTCACCACAATTGATTCGTATGCTGCAACAAGCGGGTCAGGCTGTACCTGAAAGCAAGCCAATTTTGGAAATTAACCCAGAGCATCCATTGGTGAGAAAATTAGAAAATTCGGCACAGTTTGATGACTTGGCCAATGTAATTTTTGACCAAGCGGTGATTGCTGAAGGCGGCTTACCTGATGATCCTGCCGAATATATCAAACGGATTAACAGCTTATTGCTTCAATAAGCTATTAAATGTTTAAAAAAAGCCTATCGCCAAGATAGGCTTTTTTATGTCAACCCATTGGGTCAAGCACCTTAATATCTGTTAAACGCATCGATTTAATTGGCGGAAAAGAAGCTGATGTGGATATCCGTGGATAAGTGAGAACTTATCCACAGTTCAGGCTAAATATCCGCCATGCCATTAAAATAAAGCTTCAAAACGGACCAAGGCACTGACGTAATGGCTGCGGTCTTCACGGTGATCGTTAAAATAATTTAAATCGCCTTGGATATAAAACCACTCGCGTAAGAAGGGTTGACGCCACGAGACAAAAGGCCCCCAACGGTTCAAGCGCAGGTCATCGTTGTTGTAGAAACCGCCAGTGTAAATGCCGTAGTTAAAACGATTGCCATGAAAGAATTGGTGTTGTCTAAAGCTATAGTTATCCCAGAGCAGATCATCATCTTGTTCGTCTGCATAGGTCAGACTGAACTGATTGGATAAAAAGGCTTGATTGGGTCGCGCATGCGTCAGCTCTAGGTTGGTACGTAAATAATTTTCACTGTCGATACCATAACGATAAATCTGTTCAGCATAAGCGCGGAAATCATTGTCGAGTTTCCATTCTTTCGATAACTCGATACGTGCATAGATATCATCCCCTGAACGTACCCCCAAGTCGAAATCTGTTTCAAATGGCAGGCGATCTGACAGTTGTGACCATCTTAAGGCCAGTGAGCTATTGGCATCACGCGTTTGACGACGGTCAAATGATTTATCGTTATTCACACTGGGTGGATTTTCATTGCTAATCGCAACATTGTTTTGCAGCTCGTTATCTAAAGAGTCATCCCCAAACACCACGCTGAGTTTATGTTCTAGGGTTGGAAGCTTAACCCGACCCCGAATCCGCGGTTTTACATCGTATTCATCATGTTTATTCCAACGGTTATCGACCAAGACCCGTAAGGTGGCTGTGGCCGGTTTTTTAGGATCGGTTTCACCAAACCAATTATCCATTTTGGCGGCTGTTCGGTCTGCCCAGTTTCGAACTTCTTTTTGCTGGCGGTCGACCCACGTGCGTTCTTCAGTGAGGTCTGTCGTGGGCACAATCAGCTCGTTCGATTCTTCAGGTAGAACGGTTGGAAGTGAGTCGATCCACTGCGGAATTTGGTATAAAAGTCCATTACCTTTGGGGGGCGATGCGATTTTGTCAATTTCAGCCACGTCGTGAGGTGGCACAAAATGTTGTGTGCTGTTGGTATTGCTTTCCGCCCAAGCCACGTTGACGTATGCACCTAAACTTAGGCAGAAAAATAAAGAGATAGATCCCACATGTTGAGTTCTTAGCATGCTTTCGTACTTTATTGTTCTTCGATGTTTTAGTGTTGTAAATTTCACATAAGAACACAAGTAGAAAATACAAAACTCTACAACTCGCTACTCAGTTGTTTTTGAATAGAATCAAATAATTGAAACACAGTAATAGGTTCAGGCAAAGTAGAAATGGTATTTTGAATCAGCTGCCAGCTGACGCCGTGCTGTCGGTCTAAGACCAAGCATGGATAGGCGATCTCAGTACGTGAGAGTTCAACCCGCTTTTGGCCATGAATCACTCGAATTTTTTGTCGCTCTTTTAACACTAAAATGGGGGTATTTACGTCTGCGGAGCTTTCTTCAAACTGGATGAATTTACGGCTATTGAGTAGATCGGCCAGAATAAAGGGGTGATAGTCCTCAATATGCCATACCAGTTTGGCTTGTTGGGTATACAACTGAAAAATCGAAAACAGATCCTGCATGTGATCCTGTAGCTGGTTCCATTCAATTTCGCGGAGGGCTGCGAGTTGATGCTGACCACTCTGGGCAAATTGTTGGCTCAGCCGAATGGCTTCCGTAGGACTCTCAGCACCGAATAGAGCCAGATATCTAATAAACCTTCCGTGCTGATTAGTCTGTTCTGCCAAATAGATGGGATAGTCCAAGCAGTGATCGAGTTGGTCGCTGTGGATCAGAAACTCGATATTTTGATTGATCTCAATGTGCCCTGAAATGTCGAGGCCATACAGCTTAGGGTCTAAATTTGGTTGATGCAACGTGTGCAATTGCGCTTGATATTGCCCCAAATGAATCTGTGTGGGCAGTATGGGTTGCGGCGCAGCAAGTGCCATTGTTTCCGAGTTGTCTGTATGGCTATTCTGCATAGCAGGGCATGGTGCTGTCGCTTCGCATTCAAAGGGATTTTGCTGATGAGATTCAGATGAAATGTCTGTATCTGGTGATTCAGCCAAGATCGATCGCCTTTGGATAAAGTCCTGAATGGCAAGTGTTGAAATAGATGCACTTGGCTTAAGGTCAAATCGAATGGGTGCAACGGCATCGATTATAGGCTCTTCCTGAGGTGGATATAGCTCATCACTTAAAAGAGGTAGATTGCTGAGAATCGAATAATTTTTTAGTAACACTTCGGGTTGAAGATCTAAATCTGTTTGTACAATATCGACCTGATTTTTAGGTTCCTTATCTCGTTTGATGCTTGGCTCAATAGCAGTAATAGAGATCACTTCTTCTACAGTGCTTTGTTTAAAAGAGCTGAGTTCCTTTTCTTCAATTTGAGTTGCATTTGGGCTGCTGTCAAATGTAGGTTGTATTTCCATCTTAAAATGAAGCGCTGCTTTAGACTCAGATAAAGCCAGACCAGAATCTGGGCTGACCTCGGTGAGCAATGACTCAGAATCTTGGGGCTGTTTAGCCAATGTATCATCACCTATAGCAATGTTTAAAAGCTCAATACCCGTGAGAACAAAAGCATTGCTAACCACATTGTCCTGTGCCTGCCCGATGGCAGTTTTTTCATCCAATATTGTTGCAACAGGGATGATAAACTGATTTTCTGCAACTTCTGCAACTTCTGCAACTTCTGCAACTTCTGCAACTTCTGCAACTTCTGCAACTTCTGCAACTTCTGCAACTTCTGCAACTTCTGCAACTTCTGCAACTTCTGCAACTTCTGCAACTTCTGCAACTTCTTCGGATATTTCTGGTGTTGTAATAAAAGGTACGTTCTCGGGCTGTTGAGCGCTTTGTACATGGCTCAAAAACCATTGGTAAGCGTGTTCAAACTTTAAGTGCCATGGGCTGCTATACAGTGTAGGTGGGGTGCTTTGAAAAGCAATTTGCCAACCTAAACCTGATTTATATAAAACACCCCATGCGAAAGCCGCCTGCTGTTTTAAGGCATCGGTTAAAGCAGACTCATATTGAAATAGTCCAATATAGGCATGCTGGTAGGGACTTTGTTGTATCCAGCGTTCAGCTGCAGCTTGAGGCTGAGTCAGCGCCTTATACGCTTCGAGTTGTTTTTGAAAAATGGGTTCATCACAGAGTGCAAAAATTTCACGGATGCGTTTTTTCGAGCGCGCAATTTCAAAAAAAGACAGAGGTTGATGTTCCAAACCATCAATCAATTGATGCAGTTCTTTGATCAGCAGTGCTTTTTCGATTGCTTTCATGCGCTGAACTCTAAAGTTGTTTTTGTGCTTGTTCCAAGTAGCTTGCCAAAACCATATTGATGGCCAGTTCAAGTAATTTATATTCGGCTGAAGTCGGCTGCGTATACTGCTGTGCGCAAGCAATCAATTGATCAAGGTCAATGGCTTGGGGTGTAATACGACCTTGGATAAGGGCTTGTAAATTTTGCATAGGCATGTGCTATTGAGTGCATTTAATTTATTGGTTTTGGAGTTCAGTCTTCTTGTTTGATCATAATTAGAAAAGAATAAATAGGCAAAAATTATTCTGCTCTTGATACGAGAAAAGGGTGGTGAAAAATGTAGATAATTTCGATTTCAGCACAGATTGAATTAAATATTTTTGCCCTAGAGGGTTCATAGCTGAAATTTTTTGTCAGTTCTTTGCAATTTTGGGCAAAAAAATAGGCAATCAATATTGCCTATTTTTGACCAAGTCAGCGCAAATTACGCTTCTTGATGTGGTGCAGCCGCAGGAGCATCAGCCGTTGCCGTTGCCGTTTGAGTGTCTGCTGGTTTTTTTACAGGAAAATCTGGAACAAAAACAACTTGTGCAGAAACAGTTGCAGAAAGAGCCATTACAGCGACAGCCAAAGCATATTTAACAGCGTTCATGATATTTCCTCTAAAAAGGAGGTCTCACTAAGGAGACTGGGAGTTTTAAAAAGATAAATTTCGCATGAATAATATCAAAAAATGATCGATTTAAGCGCTGGTTTAGGCCATTAAAAGATGAATGGTGAGTTCATTTATTGTTAAAAAACAATAAATTAGAATAAATGCTCTAGTTTGATATAGAGTTTTTACTCCAGTGCTAAGCTGTTTAAATTTAAAGTGAAAATTTAGATTTTCAAGTTTAAAATGAAGCTTGAAAGTAGGACTTTTTTGTCTGAAATGAGACTTGAAAAAGGACGTGGAGTTACATGACTAATTGGTTAAATATTCATCATGTTTAAAGTCTTTTGATTGTGCACACTGTGTAAGTTTTTGCTGAGGAATGTTTAAGTCATCTATTTTTGATTGAAAATTCACCTAAGATGAACAGGAAAAAACAATAATAGCTGAGGACAAACAGATGGCCATTGCAAAAGTGGTAGAAGTCAATTCAAGCAGTGCGAAAAGTTTTGAAGATGCGATTCAGACAGGCATCGCAAAAGTCACCGAGACGGTGAAGAATGTTCAAGGTGCTTGGAGCAATGAACAAAAAGTGGTGATTAAGGACAACCAAATTGTAGAATATCGGGTCAATCTTAAAATTAGTTTCTTGGTCGATTAAACACAAGTCCATTTTTTATAACCTATAAAAAATCCCCGCAGATCGGGGATTTTCTTATCTATGGATAGGGCTCAGTTAAGCTCTGAATCCAGTATCCTTATGATTGTTTTGGTGTTTCACAAGACTCATCGGAACACTGTGCCGCATTATTTTCTTCTGCTGGCATTTGTGCTTTTTCAAGGACTTGTAAGAATACTTCACGCGGCTGCGCACCCGCTAAAGCCACACGTTGATCGAAAACAAAGAAAGGCACGCCTGTTACTTTCAGTTGTTCACGTGCCACTTCTTGGTCAAACTTCACGAAATCTGCGTATTCGTCAGAATCCAGCACATCATCTACTTCAACTGGGTTTAAACCAATACGAGAGGCCACATCTTCAATGGTTTCACGTTCACCAATCGGTAAGCCTTGCGTCATATAACTAAAGAAAAAGGCTTCTTTAGCTTCATTGCCTAAACCGTGGCTTTGAGCAAGGTGGATAATACGATGTGCATTGAAACTGTTGCCTGAGTTGGCATTTTCCCAGTTAAATTCAATGCCTTCTTCCGCAGCCATTTTGGCAATATTACGTTGCATCTCTTCAACTTCAGCCACTGTGCGGCCATATTTTAGTGCGAGACGTTCTGAGTTCGAAATTTCTTGGCGTACTGGTGCATCTGGATCCAGTTCAAAACTGTGCCAGTGCACTTCCAATTCCACACCAGCTTGTTCAGCCGCCGCTTCTAAACGTTTTTTGCCAATATAACAAAAAGGACAAACAACATCTGACCAAATATCTACACGCATGCGATTTCTCAAAAATAGTAAAAAGAGCAATTAAGGAAATGATGGGGATGAGTTATAAAATTTAAAGCAGGCCCATTAAAAAAAGCGGTTTCGCTATGGATTCAATCAGTTGAATCTTCTGGGCTTGACCGCTTATCTGACAACTACGCAACACAAAGATCGAAAAATATACAATAGGGTGAAGACGCTCAGTTTGAGCATGTCTTTTATATCTCTTATTGTTTGGGATTGTTTTATGAAATTTTTAAATTCTCTTCCAGTTTTTTGTTGTGTTCTTCTTTTTATGCCGACTTTGCTGCAAGCCAATGGTGAGATCGTGAGTCTACCGACTTTTAAAACCATGGCGGAATCAGAGCTACGTGCTGAAACGGGTGTGATTCCTTATCAACAGGATGAAAATATTCGTAAAGCCTTGCAGCACCGTATCGTTCAGTTACAGGATGATGCACAGTCTTTTGTGGTCGATCCGACCATCACTCAAAATGTAGATATCTTGCCACCTGCAGTCACCGCAGATCTAAATTCTGTGCCACCTTTATTACGTGAGCATGTCTTGAACATCGCCGCTGGTTTGCAGTCGTCTAATCCAACTGAAGGTTTGTATATCATGTTGCAGCCGTTTGGCATTGACCATAATGCGACCAATGTACAAATTGCCCGTGAACAAATTTCGATTGGGCAGATTGATCGGAATTTTATACAAGGGATTCAACAGAATAGTCAGCAACCAAGAATAGCTCCAGCGAAGTAACACGTCTTTATTTGTTTATCGCCAGTACTTCCTCATCCACTTGGGGAAGGTACGGGCTTAGCATCCTCAAAGATCGATAACATGTTGAAATATTGATCATGTGCCTTTATTTGCTATGATGAAAAGAAATGAAGAGGAAGCTGAACATGCGACGTATCGTGTTGATTTTAGTTCTTGCGACCAGTGCCGTTTTTGGTTGGATGTTTTATCAGTATTCTCAACAACAAAAAGAGCAGCAGCAGCTACAACGCTATGAAACGGTGCTGTATGAAAAGACCGAACAAATTTACAAACAAGCTCAAGATTGGACCACACCAATTCAAGTCGATGTAAAAGACCCACGTCTGACAGGTGACTATCAAATTATGGCGGAGTTTGTGCTCAGTCATATGCTGCAAAATGCCGAAGCGCGTAATCAATATCTACGAGATTTAAAAGCCTTAAATTGGGATCAGTTTCTAAATATTGACCGATTAAGCAAAGACAAAAAGAACAATTATGCTGAAACGGAGCAAATGCTGAAAGACGTACATGCCGTTGTTGAGAGCTATGCACAGCAGGTTGAACAACGTCAAAAAGAGGCCATTGCTCAGGCCAAAGATTTAGCAATATCTTCGCGGTTCCGCCATCAACTGACCGACAGCATGAAAGCCAGTGAAAAAAGCCATGAAGCCACCCGCTTGTTTAGTCTTGAACAGCAGAATTTAGCCAAAGCGGATCAAATTTTCTTGGTGCTGAAAAATAATCAATGGGAAAAGAAAAACAACACCTTTATGTTTTATGAAGATGCACCACTACAGCAGTTTAATGCGCTGTATAAAGAGATTTTGGCACTGAATAGCCAGATGCAGCAGGTCGAAAAACAGACCCAAAAAGAGGTAGAACAGAAGTTATAACACCGTACAAAGATGACAGTCTTGTAAGCGGACTGTCATCTGTTGTTCAAAATTGGCTGCTAGAGTAAAAGCATCACAACGATGACGACTTTTCAGTGCAGGCAGGTGAGTCATGAAAACCATACACGTTTTTGATGATATTCAGCATGTGTATAGTGAGTTTGTAGAAAATAAAAACTATCCAAAATTAGAACGTTTAAGCAACTGGGGGAAGAATCGATTTTTCTTCAACCAATATTTCAAAATGATTGAAGACTGGCACCACACCGAACAAATCGTGATTCAGTTTAACCAACAGTATTTCAGTCTAGATACGGGCAACGCGCCTGACTTTATGGACAAAGAAAAGTATATGGCTTGGTTGATGGGCGAACTCTTAATTTAAATCCCTCACAAAAAAGCACTGAGCCTGATTCGTTCTAGGCGCTGTGCTTGTATTGTTTTAATCAAAAATTTTATCGGCTGCTTGGAACGGTAGACTGACCACATCAATTGCGACGGCAAAAGGCAGCAGCACTAATTTTTCAAAAGGATTCATGCCTGACTTCGATTTATAACTTTCCTCTTGATGGGTATAAATGCTCACCTGATAAGGCTTACTCAAGGCTTTTAAAGACGCTAAATTGTTCGCCGCAGGGTAAACCACACCTGCCAGTTTGATCTCGAAACAGAAACGCTGTGCAAACATGCGTTCATCACTGGAACTTGAACATTCCTTCGCGCCATTTTCAATAAAAAATTCCAGATCTTTCTTACTGATGTCTTCTTTGAGTTTCACATAAGACAGTGGTAGTGTCCCTGTGAAATGACCATCATTCTTTTCTGAATAGAAACTTAGTTCTCGGGTGACTTGAATATTTTTCGGCTCCAGTTTCCCAATCAAGCTGACAAATTGGGGCCCGCCTTGGGTCAATACATAACTTTTTTGTTGCCCCGCAATCACTAAACTATGCGCAGGTAAACTCGGTAGAGGCTGAGCAGGTTTGCCAAAAGCCACCACTTGGTCTTCAATCAAGGTGACTTTGTTGGTACGGGTATAGGTTTTATTGTCTTTGGTCATCAGGGTTTTGGTGGCACAGCCTGTGAACAATGTCCCCATGACGCCTAAGCAAATGATGGTTTTTAAAGGTGATGCAAACATCGATAGACTCCGAATCATTTGAAATATAGTTAAGCTGAATTTTTATTGTCTTTAAGCCTATCATTAAAATGTTCAAAAAGGCGTCAAAGCTCAAAAGTTTAAAGTCATGAAAGTTCTATGAGCCGCTCAATGCCGTGGCAACAGATTTTATTTCTTATCCATCTGCTGTTTCTAGTCACTGAATGAATGTTCATTTGAGTCTGAACTGGATATGATCATGCATGCGCCTGATTAAAAGTATGGACTGGCGAATACGTCATAACAAGGGTGGGAATCGGCTGATGCAAGACTTGATTTGTTATAAAGAACTGCCTGTGTGGACTGCGCAGGCCATTCCGCAAGGGTTTAAAAATCAACACAATACCAAAGCGGGCACGTGGGCCAAGCTAAAGATTTATCAAGGTGAGCTGAGTTTTGCTTTTCTAGATGAGGCAGGTCAAGTGCAATCTGAACATCTGTTTACAGCTGAGCAACAGCCACCGTTTATTCAGCCTCAAGCATGGCACAAAATTGTTTCGACCAGTGACGACATAGAGTGCCAGTTGCAATTTTACTGTACTCCGCAGGATTATTTTAATAAGAAATATCAGCTTTCACCTACACACTCAGAAATTTTGGCGGCTACCCCGTATTTACACGGTGTTCGGGCTTTGGATGTGGGCTGTGGACAAGGGCGTAACAGTCTGTATTTAAATCAGCAGGGCTTTGAGGTGGATGCTTGGGATGTGAATCCGCAAAGTTTGCAAAAATTACAGCAGATTATAGATGCCGAAGGTATTCAAAATATTCATGTGAAACAGCGGGATTTAAATACTGACCCAAGCATTACAGGTACATACGACTTTATTTGCTGTACGGTGGTGATGATGTTCTTGCAAGCGCCAA
This sequence comes from Acinetobacter sp. Gutcm_16, assembly GCF_028649355.1. Classification (NCBI taxonomy): domain Bacteria; kingdom Pseudomonadati; phylum Pseudomonadota; class Gammaproteobacteria; order Moraxellales; family Moraxellaceae; genus Acinetobacter; species Acinetobacter sp. Gutcm_16. The sequence continues at coordinate 30,490 of NZ_JAQSUV010000031.1, forward strand.
CGGTGAAACCATTAATTGCGCAGATGCAGCAAGCCACAAATGTAAATGGGTTGAATTTGATTGTGTGTGCCATGGATACCGATGATATTCCTGCGCAGGCTGACTTTCCTTTTGCATTTAAAGCTGGAGAGTTAAGGGCGCTATACGAGGGTTGGAATATTGTGAAATACAATGAAAATGTAGGTGAGTTACATCGGGTTGATGCCGATGGTAAACGGATTAAACAGCATTTTGCGACGTTATTGGCGCAGCGGGTATAAATGCAAAAATTATTAAGATGATTGTAATTCTTTTGGCTACAAGAACTTAAAAAATAAGTAAATATTGTTTAGGATGGGCTTAACAACTAAATAAATGAATTCATTATGAGTACTAAATTAATAGCCCATTTGAAAAAGAAATGCGAAGAAGATGGAAACGTAGCAATTCTATTTGCACAGTGGGAGTTTGACCAAAAGTTAGTAGGAAAAGCTTTAGAAAATATTGGTGGTTTTTATCCACATTTTAGTAATCATAATGCATCACATTCACAGCAAATTTTGGTCAATATCGAACGGCTATTGGGTGATGATATTGAATTACTAACAGCCATAGATACGTGGCTAATTTTAGAAGCTGCTTATTGGCATGATGTTGGAATGTTAGTTGATGCTAAAAATGCAAAGGAAGTACATTCCAATCCTGACTTTAATTTCATGATTCAAACTATTGCAAATGAAAAAGAACATGATCTTCAAAAATTCTGCCAAGCCTATGTCGAAAAAAATTGGTTATCAGCAATTGGTACTGTAGATCATCCTTTCGATGGTATTGAGCAATATCGTCAATTAGTTGCTGAGTGGTTTAGACGTGGACATGACAAGAGGGTTGGTAAAATTGTTGAAGATCCTTTTAAAGATTTAGGAATAACTTCACCTAGAACTGAACTTTTACCAAACCGAATTTATCGTTATTTAGGACAAATTTGTGTTTCTCATGGTATGAATTTCGATACTTTGATGGAAACAATCCCTTATAAACAAACTGGATTGGGAACAGAAGATTGCCATCCACGTTTTATAGGGTGTTTACTCCGTTTGGGGGATTTGTTTGACTTAGATGACAATCGTTTTTGCCCAGTTATGGCAAAGCATGTCAGTAATATGCCTTCTGTGAGTAAACATCATCATGACAAACATTTATCGTTACGCGAGTTTCAGCTTGATAAACGAACAGTAAAGCTAGTTGCTGAATGTCCTGATGAAATGTCTTATGTAGAAACGCAAAATTGGTTTGGATGGATTCGAGAAGAATTTCAGAATCAGATGTCACAATGGAACTTAATTGTACCTGATTTAAAATTTGGTTCACTACCAACTATCGAACAATTAGATGTAAAAATGGAGGTGAAATATGAAAATGGGGTTAAGAAAGAAAAACTACTTCTAAATAATAAGCCAATGAAATTTAAGTTAGATGAAAAAAATGCTATGGAGCTATTACAAGGAGCAAACTTGTATAGTGATGAATATAGTATATATCGTGAACTGATTCAGAATTCAATTGATGCCACAATGTTAAGAATTTGGCTTGAAGAAGATCAAGAAAAACTTAAAGAATTACATCCCTATCATGAAGATTTTCTAAAAATTCTCGAAAAATATCCACTTCGTTTGGAAGTCAATAAAGTTAAAAATATTGAAGGTTCTTTAGATAGTATTTGGGAATTTCAAATTATCGACCAAGGCATTGGAATGAGTATGGTTGATCTTGGCTATATGCAGACTATGGCAGGATCGAGCAAAAATATTCATAAAAAGAAAATTATAAATGAAATGCCGCAATGGATGAGGCCCTCAGGTGAATTTGGTATAGGATTACATAGCGCATTTCTATTAACAAAAGACTTACCGATTCAGTATCAGAATATTAAATTTGATACATGCAGCTATTTTTCTCACGATAGTTTAGATATTGAAATGTCCTCCCCTCTAGGTGGAAAGCAAGGTTATTGCTTTATAACTAAAAATGTTGGTGATAGAAGAAAAATTGGTACTACTACAAAGTTTTATATAAAAGTTAATTTTGATTTGGAAAAAATCTACGACAATCAAAAGCTTAGTTTACTGAATAATGTTGATACTTTTGAAAAAAAATGGATTCAATTTCAAAAAAATAAAATATATGAGAGAGTCTTAAAATATGCACCAATTTGTACTTATGGTTTTACCAAAGAATTAATTACAGATGTAATATGGGATAAAGAAAAGCAAGTTGCATTTTATTTGAAGCCTAATATTAAAATTGATTTATTGAGGAGTGAGTTTTTATTTAAAGGTCAAACAGTAGGAATTAATGATTATAGGGGTTACCCACTTTCACATAGTCATAATTATGATTACATGGTTGATATATATGGTATTAGTGCAAAAAAAATATTAAATATCAGTAGAGATTTTTGGAATATTAATTTTGAATATACGCATGGTGAGTTTTTAACAGAATTATATGAAAAATTTATACGCTGTAAAACTGGAAGAGAAAATGATTTGTTGAGATTGATTTATGGCGAAGGTCACAGGTTTGAGGAATTTACTACAAATGAATGGGTAGGTTATTCTATTGGTGAATATAAAATAAAAGACATATTAGGAAATGATAATTTTTATATTTTGAATGTAAGGTCGCATGAAAAAAACTATGAAGAGAAGAAGAAGTACCTTCGAAAACTTTTCTCTGATCATATAATTATTGAGTCTCAAGATGATTCTGAGGATATTCTTATCGAAGCTTTGAATAAATTTTGTCAAATTCATTCTTATGATATATATGACTTGAGAAATAAAGAGTCAAACATACAATATCCTGAACTTGTTGGTGTAAGTTTCTATACTAAAAATAATAGCCATCCTGAAATAGTAATTGAGAATTTATATTGGGACAAAAATCAATCTATGTATTTTAGTGAAACTAAAGAAGAAAATGAGTTTAGTCTCCTATGGAGATCTTTATCTAAATCAGATGAAATTGGGTATTATGGTATTGAATATATAAGTAAAAGTTTTAATAGGACTGGTCTTTTAGATGTGTTTGAAATTCTTTTTATTCATCATGATGATGAGCCTTGGAGGGAAAAGGAAATTCTTTCACCTTATCAAAATGTAAATGGAATGATAGAGCTTTTAGACTTAGATAGTTTAAGTATATATGTCGCCAATAGAAAGGGTGATTTAACAAATTTAGAAAAATATAAGGATACATATAGAAAATTAGTTTTAGAAATTGATAAGTATAAATAGAGAAAACCCCGCAATAAGCGGGGTTCTTTTTATCTCAGTATTTAATTAAACATTAAACACGTTCGATAATCGTTGCGATACCTTGACCAAGACCGATACACATAGTCGCAAGACCAATTTGCGTATCTTGTTGTTCCATCACGTTTAACAACGTGGTTGTGATACGCGAACCAGAACAGCCCAATGGGTGACCCAATGCAATCGCACCACCATTTAAGTTAATGATGTCTTGCTTCTCATACACGCCTAAGCCTTTCATTACTGATAAGCCTTGAGCAGCAAACGCTTCATTTAACTCGATGGTTTGGATATCCGCCATGCTTAAGCCAGCACGTTTAAGCGCTTTTTGAGTTGCAGGTACAGGACCATAACCCATGATCGCAGCATCACAGCCTGCAACCGCCATAGAGCGAATCACAGCACGAGGCTTAAGACCTAAAGCTTGAGCGCGTTCAGCAGACATGAGTAGCATTGCAGATGCACCATCAGACAAAGCTGAAGAAGTCGCAGCTGTTACTGTACCGCCTTTCGGGTCAAATACAGGACGTAAACCTTTGAATGCTTCAAGGTTTGCATCTGGACGAATCACTTCGTCGATGTCGCAAAGGATTTTGAAGCCATTTGCATCATGACCTTCAACACCCACGATTTCGTTTTTGAAACGACCTTCTTGCGTTGCAGCCCAAGCGCGGCGGTGAGATTCCACACCGAACGCATCTTGTTCTTCACGCGTAATGCCGTTCATACGACCTAACATTTCAGCCGTTAAGCCCATCATGTTAGACGCTTTTGCATAGTGTTTAGATGCTTCTGGGTTCAGGTCGATGCCGTGCATCATGCCGACGTGACCCATGTGTTCTACACCACCGATGATGAAGATATCACCTTGATTGGTTGCAATCTGTGCAGCAGCGGTGTGAAGCGCTTGCATAGATGAACCACAAAGACGGTTAACCGTTTGACCTGCCACAGTTTTTGGAAGGTCAGCCAATAAGCCAATGTTACGACTAATGTTCATACCTTGTTCTAAAGTCTGGTTTACACAGCCCCAGATCAGGTCTTCAACTTCATTGGTGTCAAACTGGTTACGAGCAACTAAAGCACGAACCAATTCAGCCGATAAGCTGTCAGCACGTACATTGCGGAACATACCGTTTTTGGTTTTACCCATTGCTGAACGTACGCCATCAACGATGACAACGTCACGTGGATTTAAAGTAGCCATTCACGTTGCTCCTTAACCGTAGAATTTTTTGTTGTTAGCAGCCATGTCACGCAACATTTGTGGCGCTTCATAAGCCTTACCTAAGTGTGCGTATTTGTCGCAAAGTGCAACGTATTCAGCAACACCTGTTTGGTCGATGTAACGGCATGGACCACCACGGAATGGAGGGAAACCTACACCCATAATCATCGCCATGTCTGCTTCAGAAGCAGTCGCAACGATGTTGTCTTCTAGGCAACGAACAGTTTCGTTACAGAAAGCCAGCATCATACGGTCAATGATTTCTTGAGCATCAAACTCGCGTTTTTCTGCAGTTGCCACAGTAGCCACAAGTTCATACGCAGTTGGATCAACCACTTTGGCTTTTTTGCCTTTACGGTCAAGTTCGTATTTGTAGAAACCAACGTCGTTCTTTTGACCCAAACGTTTGTTTTCGTACATGATTTCGATTGAACCTTTGAAATCTGGCTTCATACGGTCAGGGAAACCTTCAGCCATCACTTCTGCACCGTGAACGCCCGTGTCGATACCAACAACGTCGATTAGGTAAGCAGGACCCATAGGCCAGCCGAATTTTTCCATGACTTTGTCGACTTGTTGGAAGTCAGCGCCGTCTTTCAATAGAAGGTCAAATGCACCGAAGTAAGGGAACAATACACGGTTTACAAGGAAACCAGGGCAGTCGTTCACAACGATTGGTGTTTTACCCATTTTCTGAGCAAGAACTACAGTGGTCGCAATCGCTTCAGCCGAAGTCTTCTCACCACGGATCACTTCTACCAATGGCATCATGTGTACTGGGTTAAAGAAGTGCATACCGACAAAGTTTTCAGGGCGTTGTAGGTTTTCAGCCAAACGTGTGATTGAAATGGTTGAAGTATTTGAAGCAATGATCGTGTTATCACGAACATTTTTCTCAGTTTCAGCCAGTACAATGCCTTTTACTTTTGGATTTTCAGTTACTGCTTCAATCACGATGTCCACTTCTTTAAACTCGTCATAGCTTAAAGTCGGACGGATGCGCGCAAGCGTTTCACCCATTTGAGCAGGTTTCATCTTCTTACGTTCAACTTGTTTGGTCAGTAAGCCATTGGCTTCTTTCATACCCAAAGCAAGTTGCGGGTTACCAATGTCTTTCATGATGATTGGTGTGCCTTTGCTTGCCGCTTGGTAAGCAATACCGCCACCCATGATACCCGCGCCCAATACAGCCGCTTGGTTGACAGGGTGTGCACCTTTTTCATATTTCTTCGAAGTTTTCTTCACCACTTGGTCATTGATGAATAGACCAATTAATGCATTTGCTTGTGGTGTAATCGCTGCTTTTGCAAAACCAGCCGCTTCAGCTTGAAGTGCTTCATTACGTGGAAGGCTTGCACCTGCTTGTAATGAGTCAAGAAGAAGTTTAGGCGCAGGGTATTGCGCAGGATTTGCTTTTGCAAGAACTGCACCTTTCGCCGAGTTGAACGCCATCATTTGTTCGATTGGGTTCAATTTAACTGGGTCAAGTTTTTCTTGGCGTTTTGCTTTCCAGTCTACACGGCCAGCAAGGGCTTGTTTAACCAAGTCAATTGCAGCGTCTTGTAGTTTGTCAGCAGCAACAACTGCATCAACTGCACCATCTTTCAGTGCCGCAGCAGGTTTTTTAGGATTAGCCATGGCCATCCATTCAACTGCATTGTCGATACCAATTAGACGGCTTAAACGAACCGTACCACCGAAACCAGGGAAGATGCCCAGTTTGATTTCAGGAAGACCGACTTGAGCCGCGTCTGACATCACACGATAGTCACACACGAGACACATTTCAAAGCCACCGCCCAATGCCATGCCATTGATCGCTGCAACTTTAGGAATCTCTAAATCTTCAAATGCGTTGAAGATGTCGTGAACAGGCAATGCCCAATCCACAATCGCTTGTTCGCCTTGAGCGAAGTTTGCACCAAATTCAGTAATATCTGCGCCAACGATAAATGTAGATTTAGCCGAAGTAACGATTAAGCCTTTGATGTCACCGTTTGCTTTAACAGCGTCAATTGCAGCTTTAAAATCTTCAATCGTTGCACGGTTAAATTTGTTGACCGACTCACCTTGTAAGTCAAAGCGGAATTCTGCAATTCCGTCCGAAAGCATTTGGACGGTAATGGCATTGCCAGCGTGGATCATGCCTGATCTCCTTTATTTTGGAGGACTTCTAAGTTGATGTTGTGAAGCGAGTACGTCATTCCTACGTACATCTATGCTCCGCCAATCTTACGATAACTATATCGAAAAAGAACATAACAAGTTGTATCAAGCCGTGACGCAAGGGTCATCTATTTTTATTCAATTATTTCGTGTGCTTGCGTGATGTATTTTTGAATGATGCGGCCTAAATAGAGTGAAGTTTTTGTTTCATTTAAGATTTTTTATGGATGAGTGTTCAAAAAATGATTAGACGGCGTCCTTATATTTCAAGTCAATCTTTGTGCCGATTTTGGCAATTTAGTCAATGCTGCACTTGCAGGTAAACTCAAACAGAATGAAAACTTGTGATGAAAAGCTGGAAATAGGACGTACTTTGCAGCCTATGTTACAATTCGCAGTCTAGACCGAATACCGGTCTTTTTCTTTTATTTCGTTTTCTTTGGTTTCCAGGTTTTCATATGATTAAGTGGATCATTCTGGCGATTTTTATTCTTTCTGCACTTTATATTCAGCAACGTGGGAAGGTTCGTCACTCGTTTTATCGTCAATTTTTCGATCATTCAACGATTCTTGCACCGATTAACTATCTCATGTACATGTTTTCAAAGGTGCCGAATCAGCCCTATATCGACACTCAGCATTTTCAAGACTTAAAAGTGTTGGATGAAAACTGGGAAATGATTCGTGATGAAGCAAAAGCTTTATATGAAAAAGGCGGAATTAAAGCATCGAGCAGTTATGATGACTTGGGGTTTAACTCCTTTTTCAAAACAGGATGGAAGCGTTTTTATCTGAAATGGTATGACTCTGCGCATCCGTCAGCTGCTGAGCTTTGTCCAAAAACCACAGCCTTGCTGAAAACCTTGCCGACCATTAAAGCCGCGATGTTTACTGAACTGGCACCAGACAGCCGTTTGGTTCGTCACCGTGACCCTTATGCGGGTTCATTGCGTTATCACTTGGGGCTGATCACACCGAACGATGACCGCTGCTTTATTGATGTGGATGGTCAGCGCTATTCATGGCGTGATGGTGAAAGTGTGGTCTTTGATGAAACTTATATTCACTATGCAGAAAATAAGACCGATCAAAACCGCATTATTTTCTTTGCCGATGTCGAGCGTCCATTAAAGACACGATTTATGGAGCGTTTCAATCACTGGTTTGGTAAAAAAGTGATGACCGCTGCTAGCTCTCCAAATGAAGCAGGGGACCAAACGGGTGGACTGAATAAAGTCTTTGGTTATGTCTATCAAGTGCGGATCAAAGCCAAAGCTTTGAAGAAAACCAACCGTCAACTGTACTACTTCTTAAAGTGGTTCCTGATGCTCGGAATTTTCTTCCTGATCTTTGTTCGACCTTATGTGTTTTAAAGTACATTAAACGCCCTGAGTGGCGTTTTTTTATTTGGGCAGAAAAGGGGAAGCCTATCTGCCCTTTTGATTTTTCTATTTATTTCAAGGCTTACAGTGGATTCGAACCACGCATGGCTTTATGCTTTATCCAGTTAAAACTAAAAACAACATGAGCGCGTATCTGTGTCATTTTTAAGATCGCAACTTATAACTTAGATCAAGCATGAGGTTTCAAGGTGCAAAAGTTTCGTTCTAAGATGGACTGGTGGTTTTTGGGGTTTATTATTGCGATGTCAGGCCTGTTAGCCCAATTGATTTTGACCACCTATGGCAAAGGCATTTTGATGCAAAATCTTTTGTTCGTTGTGGTCTATGCTTTGACTATTGTTTTACTGTGGTGGCCGCTGTGGAGTACCCGCTATGTGGTTGATCAGGAGCAACTGACAATTCGCAGTCTCTGTTTTAAATGGATCATTCCCTTGACTGCGATACAGTCTGTTTCTGAAACAGATAATTCCATCAGTTCACCAGCCTTGTCCTTAGATCGTCTAAAGATTGAATACTTAAAAGAGGGCCAAACCAAAACCATTTTGGTGTCACCAAAAGATAAAGTAGCGTTTAAAGCTGCGTTAAAATTGTCATAAATACAGTCTTAGGCACGTTGTATGCTTTACGGGGCTAAGCGAGTGAAAGCCTTGCTCAAATATGCCGTGAAGACTAAAGTAAAATAAACTTGAGTTCTGTTCATCCCACAAACCTCCACATGCAAAACGTCTACTTGCCGTTGAAGGATATTCTTATGAAGTCGTATCAATTGAGTCCGACACAAATTCAAACTTTAGTGCCGCATATGGGAAGTTGTATCGCTTCAGATATGATTACGGTGCAAGGCCTAAAAGTGGCCTACATGTACCGTGAAGAAGCACAATCTAGTGAGGAAAGTGGTTGGGTGTTTTTATCGGGTGAAGAAGGGGATGACTATATTGAAGACCCTGAAAATTTAGGCCTTTATGAGGTCAATGTGATTGCCAACTATGATGCGGACATCATTGCTCACTTAAATGCGCCTGCGGGAAGTCACTTTGCCCGCAATGAACAAGGTGTGTTTGAACGGATCGATTTTGAAGAGATGGATCTGGAATAAGCCTTCAATCTCAGTATCAATGTCTTTTGCCAGCCAGACTGGTTGTGAAACGCACTAGCAATGAGCTTGAAATGCGTCAGACCTGCCCAATCTAAAAGACAGATCAAAGGCTAAGCCTGCACAGAACAGTTGACGGCGAGCCGAGAAAATTAGGGAACCCTGTGAACGAAAACGCACGAGAACATATCGAAAAAATTTTAGCCAATATGACCACACTGCCGGGCGTTTATCGCATGCTCGGCAAAGACGGTGAACTGCTGTATGTGGGCAAAGCGAAAAATTTAAAAAATCGTGTTTCTAGTTATTTTGTCAAAACCATTGAGCACCCGAAGACGCAGGCTTTGGTGGCGCGTATTTATGATATCGAAACCTTAGTCGTTCGTTCCGAAACTGAAGCGCTGCTGCTTGAACAAAACCTGATTAAGCTGCACCGTCCACCCTATAACATCATGCTCAGGGACGATAAATCCTATGTGTATATCTTTGTCTCTGCCGACAAACCTTATCCACGGATTGCATCAGGTCGGGGCAAAGGCAAACACCAAGTTGGGAAGTTTTTTGGACCGTATCCGAGTGCTTATAATGCACGGGATACTTTGTTGGTTTTGCAAAAACTGTTTAATGTTCGCCAGTGTGAAAATAGCTATTTTTCACAGCGTAAGCGTCCTTGTTTGCAGTATCAAATCAAGCGTTGTTCAGCACCGTGTGTAGGACTTATTAGCCCTGAAGAGTATAAAAATGATGTCGATAACTCGATTCGTTTTTTACAAGGGGACACCAAAGAGCTGAATCAAGAACTGATTGCGAAAATGGAGCAAGCGGCCGAAGCCTTAGAATTTGAAAAAGCGGTGTTTTACCGTGACCGTATGGCACTGTTACGGGATGTCCAGTCTCAACAAGCTATTTATAAGCTCAAAGGTGAAGCCGATATTTTAGCGATTGCCTATCAGGCGGGGGTGACCTGTGTGCAGATTATGCATGTGCGCAACGGGAAAATGCTCGGAGGTAAAAGTTATTTTCCAGATATGCTCGGAGAGGGTTTGGGGCAAATGCTGGCTGACTTCATAGCGAACTTTTATTTCCAAGTGGCAGATGAAGTACCCAGTGAGGTGATTGTAAATGTCGAATTGCCCGATCGAAAAGAACTGGAACAAGCGTTACAACAACAGTTTGATAAGAAAGTACAGATTAAACATAGCGTGCGTGAGACACGTGCAGAGTGGTTAGAGCTGGCACAGATGAATGTGCAGCATGCGATCAAAGGGCAATTGGCCAATCACTTTGAACTGAATGAGCGTTTCCATCAACTTGAACAAGTGGTGGGACGTCCGATTGATCGGATCGAATGTTTTGACATCTCACATACCATGGGCGAAGAAACTGTGGCTTCCTGTGTGGTATTCGACAGTGGCGGCATTCGTAAGCGCGATTATCGTCAGTTTTCAATTCAAGACATTACCGCGGGTGATGACTATGCCGCAATGCGTCAAGCGCTGACCCGTCGTTATAAAAAAGCCATGCTGCCTGATTTATTGCTGATTGATGGTGGTAAAGGGCAGTTGCATATGGCGATGGATGTCATGCAAGAGCTGGGTTTAGAGGCCTTTATGGTCGGGGTGTCAAAAGGTGAAGGGCGTAAACCGGGCCTTGAAACCCTACACTTTACCGATGGAACTAAAATTCAGTTGCCTGAAGATCATAAAGCGTTGCATTTGATACAACAGGTACGTGATGAGGCACATCGGTTTGCGATTACTAAACACAGGGCTAAACGTGATAAAAAACGGGGTTCATCGATTTTGGAAGTGATTCCGGGGTTGGGGCCGAAACGCCGCCGCGATTTATTGACGCACTTTGGTGGGATTCAAGGGGTGTTGAAAGCCTCCGAAAAAGACTTAACCCTAGTCCCCGGTTTGGGTGAAGTGATGGCCCGTACTATTTATAAAGTTTTGCATGAGTAGAACCGCATCTACTACGATGGCAAAAGTGCTTATTGACCCATGGGTCATTGATCATTCACATTGGTTGAATTGTGTTGTAAAGATATAGACGGAATTTAAAACAAGGATGCCACATGTCGCTTCAACACAGTTATCAGGCTTTAGCAGAACAAGAATGGATTGATATTCCTACAGGCTGGTTACAAGGACGCACGATTTATGGTGGACTGGTCGCAGGTTTAATGATGCAAAAAGCATTGTTGACTCTTGCCGATGACACGAAGCATTTACTCAGTTGTAGCGTGACTTTTGTTGGCCCAGTACAACAGGCCAAAGTTCGTTTAACCAGCGAGATTCTACGTCAAGGCAAGTCGGTTACGACCTTGGAAGTGCGTTTATGGCAAGATGATGCAGTTCAAAGCATTTTAGTGGCAAGCTTTGGGACACAGCGTGAATCAAGTATCCATGTGCATCAAGAACCTGTAGCGCCAGCATTTCCATCGGTTGATGGTCTTACAACAGCACCGCATCACCCGCTTGCACCTGAGTGTTTTAAGCAGTTGGATATGGTTTGGGTCACAGGGCAGTATCCGTGTACAGCCAGCCCAAAGCCTGACTTTTCTGGCTGGTATCGCTTTAATCCAGACTTACATGAAAATCGAGACATGACCGTAGCCGACCTCATGGTGTCGATGGACATTTGGCCACCAGGGGTGCTACCGATGTTTAAAAGTATGGCACCCGCCAGTTCGCTAACATGGCATTTGACCTATGTGCATCCGTTGAAAAATCAGTTACACGATTGGATGAAATACCACGTTGAAACGCAATATGCTGCGGGTGGATATTCCACCGAAGCCACCTATTTGTGGGATGATCAGAATCGTTTAATTGCAATTTCACGTCAAACAGTTACCGTGTTTGCCTAGTGACACCTTAGGTCAATTCGTATAAAGTGGGCGCTATTAACGATGGATTAAACCTCAAAAAAGTGTGCATTTTCATCGTACATGAGGGAAACAACTGGCGGTGTTTATGACTACAGGTCGCATCCTGAATATTCCTAATATCTTGACCTTGGCGCGTATTGCCTTAATTCCGGTCTTTTTGTTGGTGGCCTATTGGCCCCCTGTAATGGGTATCGCTGAACAAGCGGTAAGTATGTCTCGTCATATTTTGTTGACGTCTATTTTTGTCGTTGCAGCGGTGACAGATTGGTTCGATGGTTATTTGGCGAGGACTTTAAATCAGACCTCTGCATTTGGGCGTTTCTTAGACCCTGTTGCGGATAAATTGATGGTGGCAGCAGCACTGATCGTGTTGGTGCAGTGGAAACCAGAAATTTCGATGGCATTTGCGGCGATTGTGATTATTTCCCGTGAAATTACGGTGTCAGCACTGCGTGAATGGATGGCAGAGTTAGGTGCACGTACCAATGTAGCCGTGTCTACGGTTGGGAAATATAAAACCGCTTTTCAAATGATTGCAATTACCGTGTTCTTACTGAATTGGCAGCCGCTTGAAATGTTGGCTTATGCATTGTTGTATACCGCAGTAATTTTGACTTTGTGGTCGATGTTTATTTATCTCAAAGCAGCTTGGCCGTATTTAAAACAGCCTTGATTCTTAGATTTTTAAAAAGCTCCTGCGGGAGCTTTTTTTTGTACCTGAGATACATTAGCTATGCGTTTCTTCCTCAGTATCATCTTCAAAAGTCTTGGCAATTTTTCCAATATTGAGGCTCTTGGCCATGGCATCGAAAATTTCCTTATAGACTCCATCCTGACGGTACAGCGCTTCATGTTCCCCATGTTCAGCAATACAACCTTCCTTCATGACATAGGTATAATCGGCATCGATAATTTGTGACAAACTATGCGAAATAATAATCACCGTTCGCCCTTGTTTGATCTCATCGAGGCTCTGTTTAATTTGCTCGCTAGCAATCGCATCGAGGCTAGCGGTTGGTTCATCCAGAAAAATAATCGGTGGGTTTTTGAGGAACATACGTGCCAGTGCAATGCGTTGTTGTTGTCCACCTGAAAGCATCAGTGCATCGGATTGGTAAGCTGAGGGGAGCTGCAAAATTTGTTCATGAATAGAGGCTTTTTCTGCGGCAGCATAGACCTCTTCATCACTGGCATTGATTTTTCCATAGCGAATATTGTCTAAAATACTGCCCTGAAAAATGTGATTTTTCTGTAAGACGAGGCCAATGTGATCGCGTAAATAGGCGGTGTCGATGTCTTGTAAATCAATTCCATCGAGCTCAATTTTTCCTGCATCAGGCTGATAAAATTTATCTAATAGGCTAATTAAAGTGGATTTTCCGGCACCAGATAAGCCCACCAAAGCCGTGATTTTGTTGGGTCGAATTTCCATGTTGATTTGTTTTAATGCGTGATGACCATTGGGGTAGAAAAAATCGACATTCTTTAGGCTGAATTTTCCCTGAATTGTGGGTTTGAGCGCACCACTTTGCTCGATTTCATCATCTGCTTCTAAAATTTTAAAAAAACTTTCCGCGTAAATCATTGCATCATTGACTTCATCATAAATACGGTGTAATGAACGAATTGGCGCAGAGACATTATTAAACAGCAAAATATGAAACATGATCATGCCAATGCTCATTTGTCCATCGAGTACAAAGTACGCCGTGAGGATGATAATCAGCACAATCCCGATTTGTTCAATAAAGGTCTTTAAGCCATCAAATAAAAAGCTGAGTTGGCGCGTTTGCATCTGGTTATCGGTCAGTGCTTTTTGCAGTTTTAGTTGTTTGGTCGATTCAATGGACTCCCGGTTAAAGGACTTAATCACGCTAATCGACTGGATAATACTGAGAATGCCTTGGCTCTTTTTTTCACGGCCATCACGCAGGTTGCGCCGCCATCCGCCCAGTTTCTTAGCTTGTTGGAAGGTCAGCCAAAAGTAAATTGGGATAATACTGGTCGCCACCAAACCGACGTAGAAGTTGGCATAGTACATCAACCCCAGTGCCACAATGGCACTGCTAAAAAGTGGCAAAATATCGATAAAAAAGATTTGTACCAGACGGGTGAGTGAGCCAATGCCACGGTCAATTCGCGTTTGTAGCTTACCTGCTTGGTTCTGATCGGCATTAAAAAAGGCCAAACGGTAGCTGAGAAATTTTTCGATAATGCTTTGCGCCAAGTCTTGCGATACCAGAATGCGGAGCTTTTCCCCATAAAACTTTTGACCAAACTGCACCAAGGCACTGATGATTTCTTTACTGAGTAAAATCACAGAAATGGTGATCAAAATATGTAGGCCTTCGGTCAGTCCTTGGCCTTGTTCGACCAGACGGTTGATACTGTCGACGGCATATTGCAAAGTCAGAGCATTGACCTGCGCAGTGAAGGAACCAATGAGCGTCAGGATCAAGGTCGCAATCACCAATATCCGATAGGGACGGACAAAGGGGCGAAGCTTTTGAAACAACTGCCAAAGGTTCATACATGCTTCTTTTTATTGTGAAAGTTCAGTTGAGTGTATGCATAAGGAGGCTAGGCGACAAGCTGTGACTTTGTTTTGATTTGTGTCGTTCTAAATTCAGTTAAACTGTTTGCAGAGGAGGAAAAGTCATGACCTTAGATCTGTTTAGTCCTGAACCGCAAGCAAACTTGCTCCCATTCGATGGGCAGGTGCAGGACTTGGGCTTGATTTTAACTGCGGAGCAAAGTGCGAAATATTTGGATTATTTTTTAGCACATTTGGCATGGCAACCTGACGAGGTCGTACTGTATGGCAAACGTTATGTCACGGAACGAAAAGTGGTGTGGTATGGCGATGCCGAGTACCAATATCACTATTCGGGTAGTGCCAAGCAAGCACTGTTATGGCATCCCGCTTTGTTTCGTTTAAAACACCATATTGAGCAACTGGTGGGACATCCATTTAACTCATGCCTAGCTAATTTATATGAAAATGGCAGCCAAGCCGTCGGCTGGCATAGTGATGATGAGCCTTCACTACGTTCACCGCAGCAAGAAAATGTGGTGATTGCCTCACTCAGTTTTGGCGCAACCCGTAAGTTTTGCTTTAAGCACAAGTTTAAACAGGAAAAAGTCGGGCTGATGTTGCACAGCGGGCAATTGATCGTGATGCGTGGACAGACCCAGCGCTACTGGAAACATGCTTTGATGAAATCCAGCAAAATCACTGAGCCGCGTCTGAATTTAACCTTTCGCTATTTCTATCCAATGCTTCAACGCTAAGTAAAATTAAGCTTCAATATTATGCAATAGATGGCATTTCTGTTCGATCTGTAAGGCGCTATGTCTTAATATTTCAACCATTTTTTTCAGATCCACAAATTCAAACCGGTTTTTCGAAGCCAATAAGGTCAGTGCCAACGGTGTATCTTTGGGTGAAAATTTGACAGGTACAGACAGACTGGCAAGGTTGGGGTCAAACTCGCCATTGGAAAAATAATAGCCCTGTTTCTTAATGGCTTTCATTTTCTGTAAGAATTCATCTTGGCTCGCGGCAAAATTGACCTCGGCCAGCTGAGCCGAAAATTTTTGATAATATTCAATAATTTTAGCTTTGCTGAGCTGTGAAATCACCACTTTAGGCGATGAACCTAAATATACGGGACGTGGGCAACCACGCCCATAAGAAAATAACTCAAGGTCTTTAAAGACTTCACCATATAGGTCAATACAGTGCTCTGCGTTGAGCTGGGTGAGGATACAGCAAAACTCCGTTCGCTCAACGATGTCTTGCATAAAAGGAATGCTGATTTGTAAGAGTGGGTCTGTCGTTCGAGAGATATAGTCCAAAACAGCAATTTGAGAGCCTAAAGTATAGTCACCACTGGTTCCACTTAAGCGCTGTAAAAGTCCTGCGGATACCAATTCCTTTAAATAACGATAACTGGTGGGCTGTGATAGCCCCAGTTCGGCACTGATGATATCGACATTGATAATCGGGCGTGACACAGAAAAGAGGTCTAAGACAGTGAGAATTTTACCGAAACTTGAAAGTGCCATAAGAACCTACTTAGTCAAAATAAAAGCCATTTGAACGACAGTTACTATATAACAAAAAACCTAGACTCGACATGGCTTTCGTTCTGAGCGCATGGCTTTCGTGGACTTTTATCAGCATTTGTAACGCAATAAAAGGGGTGAAATATGATCTTGAAAACATGTAAATTATCATATTAAGATATTTTAATTGACAAAAATCTATATTTTTGGAAAAATTATCATTATAAATGTCTTTTAATGAATAATGATTTTGTTATTTATTGAGCTATTTTCTTTCCTTTCAACATGGCGCTGTCTTTGACCATGTCAGTAAAAGACTTCATTTATTTGAATCATTTTTTCATCCGTCTTCGCATGAGGTGAGGACGAAGTGATGCTGTTTGTCTGAGCAATGCTGTGTGGAAGAATTGTTTAAATGTTGTCATTCAGCGCATTTAGAGATGAATTTATGTTCCTCACCAAACAGTTACTCGCATTCCGTCCAAATAAATTGGACTGGATTTTTGCGACGAAAACCTTTTTGGCAGGCATGCTTTCACTTTATGTCGCATTTTCTTTAGATTTGGCTTATCCCATTTGGGCGATTGGAACGGTTTTCGTCATCGCAAACCCATATGCGGGTATGACCTCCTCAAAAAGTCTTTATCGGGTGTTGGGAACGTTGCTGGGAGCGATTGTTTCGATTGCAGTCACGCCAAACCTGATCAACACTCCTGAATTGTTCACATTATTTTTAGCCACATGGGTCGGGTTTTGTCTATATTTTTCATTGTTGGATCGGACGCCGCGTAGCTATATTTTTATGTTGGCGGGCTATACCACGGTCATTATTTGCTACAACATTGTCTATAACATTGAAACCACCTCCATGTTTGATATGGCGATTGGTCGCTGTATTGAAATCACGGTGGGAGTACTGTGTAGTGCAGTGGTGAATGCGGTACTGTTTCCCATGCATATTGGTCCCGTAGTCAAAACCCGTGTTTCACAGACTTTTCAAGACACCCGAGCGGTTTTTGATCAGATCCTGACAGATGATGTTAAGGCCATTAATTACAGCACTACGCTTAGTCATATCACGCGGGATATTGCCGATATTCATGTGATGGCCGTGCACTTGCGTTATGAAAAATCGACCTTGCAGGGCATGACCAAACCGCTCCAAGAAATGCTGCATCAACTCAGTATGTTGGTGACGAACTTGGTGGCCATGGCCGAGCGAATTCAGCAGTTAGATCACATTGACTCACGCTACCGTCCAGCTTTAGAAAAGGCGCATGCACAGATTGTAAAATTTTTACAAAGTGATCAGGTCATTTTAGAGCAGGACTTAAACCAGCTACCTGAGCAGTTTGAGTCAAGTTTTCAAGCCGTGTTTGACAGTGCCTTGCCACAGCAGCAAGTCATGTTAGCCAGTTTAAAAATGGATGTGCGTCATTTCACCCAAAATATACGCGCCATTAAGTTGATTTGGCAGCGTATCCAACAGGGGGATGACAGCTTACCCGCAATCGTGACCCCAATTAGTACCAACTATCCCAACCTACATCGAGATCATGGCGTAGCCGTGCGTGGCGGAATTTCAGCTTTTATTGTGGTGCTTGTGGCGACTGGCTTTTGGATTATCAGTGGTTGGAAAGCGGGTTTTATGATGGCAGAGATGGCCGCTATTTGTGCCTGTATTTTGACCAGTATGGACAATCCTGTTCCTGCCTTAAAAATCTTTATCCGTGCCAGTCTGTATGCGGCGATTATTGTCTTTATTTATGCTTATGGCATCTTTCCGCACATCAGCGCTTTTTGGATGTTGGCTGTGGTGTTGGCCCCTTTTTGTATGTACTGTCTGATGCTGTTTTTACACCCACCACTCACAGGTTTGGCGCTACCTTTGATAATGGGGGTGGTCATGGGCTTAAACCTGCAAAACCGTTATCACCTTGACCAAGTGATGTTTTTTGATGCATCGATTGGGACGGTGCTTGGCCCTATCATTTCTGTCTATGTGATTCACTTGGTGCGTGCGATGTCGCCGGACATTACCGCCAAGCGAATCCTGTCTTTACATTATAAAGCGATACGACAAGCGCTTTATCTACCTTATGGGGTGGAGTTTAGAGTGCATTTACGCAGTATGTTGGATCGGATAGGCGTACTGAATACCAAGTTAGTACAGTCCGATCGCTTGAAGCAAAAAATCAATTTGGCCCTGATTGAATCCAGTGCGGTGATTGATTTAACTCGGGTGCAAGAACTGATTGAAAAAATGCCTGTGCAGTCCTCTATCACACTGCATCTACAAGAACTACAAAGCCAAATGGATGCTTATTTCCACGCTAAAGAATTAGACCATAGCGACCTACAGGTCAGACAACACATTTTGGACAAAATTCAGATCATTCAGGCCGAGCTTATACAGCTGCAAGATCTAAGCATTGCTCGGCGTTTGCAAGTTTCACTGAATAATATTCAAAGCAGTCTTTGTCATGCGACATGGGACGAAATGTCTCAAGTCCGTTTGTTGGGAGCATAACGATGGGTGAACTTAATATCTATGGTGTGTATGTGCCAGTTTTGGTCATTCAGGCGGTATTGGCCTACATCGTATTACGGTTACTCATGCGGGTGACCGATCCTTGGGTCGACAAAGGCTGGATTTTTTTACCCAGTATTTTTTATTTATGCCTCTACATTACAGTGCTTGGCATGGTCCATTGGGGTTTTATCGTGAGCTTTGCCTAAGCGCACATCTGATTGAAATGAATGAGGTAAAAGAAATGGCATCCTTTGATTGGCGTAAACTGAGCCGTCCCATCACTTTAGTGCTGATTGCGGGTATCGCGATCGCGGTGCTCGTGCATCTTTGGCATTATTACAATGCTGAACCGTGGACACGTGATGGGCGGATTCGTGGTGATGTGATTCAAGTATCTTCCGATGTTTCAGGCTTAGTCACTGAAGTTTTAGTGCATGATAATCAAAGCGTCAAACAAGGGCAGGTGCTGTTTAAAATTGATGTGGCGCGTCAGGCGCTTGATGTGGAACAAGCCAAATCAGACTTGGCTAAAGCCAAAGCCAGTTTGGCGGCTGCCGAAGCGGAGCTGTTTCAAAGCAAAGCCAATTTGACCAAATCACAAGCCAATAGTCACTTGGCTGATAAAAATGCAGAACGCTATGCCAATTTGATGGATGGTGCTATATCAAAGCAAGAACAAGATCAGATGTTTGCCGTACGAGATCAATCACATGCCGAACATGAACAAATGCAAGCGGCGATTCAGCAGGCCAAAGCCAATATTGCGCAGCAACAGGCGTTAATCGATGTAGCCACCAGTAATTTACATTTGGCTGAATTAAACTTGAACCGTTCCGAAGTGGTGGCACCAGCCGATGGCACACTGTCTAATTTTGAGATGAAAGCAGGGAATTATGTCAAAGTGGGGCAAGCGGTAGCGGCATTATTAGATCGCTCGCAGCTTTATGTGGTCGGTTATTTTGAAGAAACTAAGTTAAATAAAATTTATCTCGGTGCGCCTGCGACTGTACAGTTGATGGGTGACTCAAACATCTTAAAAGGGCATGTGCAGGGGATTGCTTCAGGCATTGAAGATCGTGAACGAACTACAAGTACAGGTTTATTGGCCAATGTAAACCCAACTTTTAGTTGGGTACGTTTAGCGCAGCGCGTTCCTGTGAAAATTGCACTGGATGATATCCCTAAAAATGAATTGGCCTTTGTCGCGGGGAGAACCGTAACGGTACATATTACCGAGTCACAGCACTAAATTGGCCTTTGTTCATTTCAAAAAAAGCATCCGATGAGGATGCTTTTTTTTTGAACGCTATTTGATGTGTTGAGATCCGACTCCAGTCATAAAACCCACGTCATCTGTTTTAAGAAAGTCTTACTTAAGGTGTAAGCCCTTCAGGATCGCGATACCAGCTTTCAATAAACAAGGTTGCGGCAAGGCTATCAGCAGAAAGTTTTTTGCCTCGACCTTGCGCATGGTAATGGCTCAGCTCATCACGGGCTGCACGAGTACTTAAGCGTTCATCCACCATCCATGTTTCAATATTGGTTTGATGACGTAAACGACGTGCGAACTTACGTGCTCGAGCAGATAATTCCGACTCACTATCATCCATATTGAGTGGTAAACCGACTAAAAATATATTGGGTTGATATTGCTTAATAATTTTATGCAGTTCATCCCAATTGGGGATGCCATCTTTCATTGGAAACAAAGCCAAAGGCGTTGCACTTTCAATCAGTGCTTGACCGACTGCCATGCCCATTTTTTGTGTACCGAAGTCAAATGCCATAATCATTTGGGGCGTGTTTAAATCAGGCATGTCCAATCTCAGAAGACAACCAGGTTCGGTCCAGCCCGAGTTTTTTATAGGCTGCGTCCCAACGGTCGTCATAAGGAATATTAAAAATCAAATCCATATCAGCATCGCAGACTAGCCAATCACCACGAGACAGCTCATCTTCCAATTGGTTTTTGGTCCAACTGGTATAGCCCAAAGCAATTTGATAGCGACCTACACCTTCATTATGCGCAATCGCATCTAAAATATCTTTAGACGTGGTGATACAGATATTTTCCCCCACCGCAATGGAAGAGTGCCATGTCGGCTGGCCCGTATGTAAGACAAAGCCAGCTTCTGGACGCAAAGGCCCACCTTGGAGAACATCGTGTGGTCGGACGTGATCGGCTTCAATTTCAAGATCATTGAGCAGTTCTTTGACTGAAAGTCCTGAAGGGCGGTTGATGATGATGCCTTGAGCACCTTCCTCATCGTGTCGGGCCAAATAAATCACGGTATGGGCAAAGACTTCATCTGCCATATCGGGTGGGGCAATGAGACAGCGATGCGTCAGATATTGTTTGCTCACCTAAAGGCTTCTCCTTGAAATTAAAATGCTTCTAGTCAAATGTTGTTATCTACCACGTTACTAGACTAATGCACTTTCTCCAAATCTTTTTTTGTGATCCAGTCTACATAAATTAGGCGGATTGAAACTTCAACTGACGTAATTGCTTGGCATGTTGTAGTGTAGTGTCATTGATTTCAACGCCGCCTGTCATGCGTGCGAGCTCATCGATACGCTCATCTTCTTCTAAGTTTAAAATGGTGCTACTGGCAGGATCGGTCTGACGTTTTTTCACCAACAAGTGCTGGTCAGACTGTGCTGCAACTTGAGCTTGGTGGGTAATACACAGAATTTGCACATGCGAACCCAAGTCGGCCAAGAGACGACCGACAATTTCGGCTGTGCCACCACTAATACCGACGTCAATTTCATCGAAGACTAAAACTTCAGCTTCGGTTTTTTCAGCATTCATCACTTGCATCACCAATGCGATACGTGACAACTCTCCCCCTGAGGCAACTTTGGCCAAAGGTTGCGGTGGGATACCTTTGTTGGCGGTGAACAGTAATTGGATAAAACTTAGACCTTCACTAGAAACCTGCTCCATTGGTTCAAACTTAAACTCAAAGTGCGCTTCAGGCAGAGCCAATTGTTTGACCTGTTCGGTTAAATGTTTCGCCAATGGTGCGGCTGCATCGCGACGAATTTGGTCAAGGTGCTGGGCTTTATTTAACAGGTCCTGATGCGAGACTTCAACTTGCTCAGCTAGTGTTTCTGGATCTTCTAATAAATGGAGCTGTGCCAGTTCAGATTGCCATTGTTCATGTGCTTGTTTTAAGTGTTCTGGCTGCGTGCGGTACTTACGGGCAAAACGGTGGAACATCTCAAGCTGGGTGTTCAACTCTTCCATACGTTCTGGGTCATAACTTTGACGGTCAATAAACTGACGGAGATTAGCCGTGGCATCGTCAAGCTCACTTTGTGCATTCAGCAAAGAAGTATGAATCTCAGCCAACTGTTCACTGCGTCCTGCATGTGATTCTAAGCGGCGAATAATACTGGAAATTTCTTGATTAATATTTTGTTCAGCATCATCTAAGGCCGTAACAGCATAACTACAGTCCTGCATAATGTTTTCATGATGAGACAGGCGGTCGAACTCTTGTTCAATCTCTTTATAGTCGATTTGCACCACATCTTCGAGTTCTTCTAATTGTAAACTCAAAGTATCCATACGTTGTTTACGCGTGGCTTGAGCATCCAATGCGGCTTGGTGCTGACGAATGTCTTTTTGCCATGTGCTATAGGCTTCACGCACAGCTTGCGCTTCTGGGTAGAAGTTATGATAGAGGTCTAACCAGCGTCTTGGATAAGGCGGTTCTAATAGCTGTTGCTGACTGTGTTGGCTATACAGCTGGACCAGCAAACGCCCGATTTCTTTCAATTCAGCTAAGCTGCTCGGACGACCATTAATCCATGCTTTGCTGCGGCCAGTGGCAAAAATAACCCGTCTTAGATGAATTTCTCCTGACTCATCATCTAACTCATGTGCCTTTAGCCATATGGCTTCAGGGCTGTGCTCTTGATAGCTGAAAATAGCCGTGACATCAGCTTTGTCTGAACCGAAACGGACATAGTTGGTGTCGGTACGTTCTCCCAGACAGGCGGACAGTGCATCTAGCAATAATGATTTGCCTGCACCTGTTTCCCCAGTCAGGACATTAAAACCTTGATCGATATCAAGTGCTAAGTGATCGGCTAAAGCAAAATTAATTAAAGTTAAATGTGTCAGCATAAACGCATCCGAGCTGCGAAAAGTTTTAGTTTAAGATAGTGAAGTTTTATTCAGCCGACAAGACGGCAACGCTATTCGTTTTGTGCAAAGTCGGCTTATTTTAGCGTGAATCTGAAAGTCGACCTAGCAGATTTTTTAAATCCGACTGTTATAGCAAACTCAGCACAAACATGTGGGTATGCGGTGTATACAGAAAGAGTACGACTCAGCGAACGGATCGCATCGGCAAAAAACACGCCAAAATAGGCTAGAAAGTGAGGCAATTGTACGATGGTCGGACTTTAACAAAATATTGATTGAGGGGAATAAAACATCGATTGATTAGTTAATCGCACATCTTTAAACTAGCGAATCAATACGAATATAAATGCGCATTATCTGGAGTGTACGCATGTCAACTCAGTTCGACCATGTCTCTGTCATTAAAAAATCCAATGTTTATTTTGGCGGTTTATGCATCAGTCATACTGTGCAATTTGAAGATGGCACCAAAAAAACGTTAGGGGTTATTCTTCCGACAGAGCAAGCTTTGACGTTTGAAACACATGTGGCAGAGCGTATGGAAATTATTTCAGGCGAATGTCGTGTACAAATTGCTGACAGCGAAGAGAGCGAATTGTTCCGCGCAGGTCAGTCTTTTTATGTGCCTGGCAATAGTCGTTTTAAAATTGAAACTGACGAAGTGTTGGACTACGTGTGCCATTTAGAAGGCTAAGCCTTCAACTGATACTCGCCAAGTAATTTCAAGCGAAATCGGTTAAACTATCTGTTGCACAGCAATCCTGTAAAGTCAGCTTTACAGGATTTTTATTTTTGGTACATCGTGTCGATGGTCATTTATCTTTTAGAGGTCCTACATGGCTAAACCTGAATATTTCTATGGCGTTCATTCGGTGGAGTCATTGTTGGAACTTGAACCTGAACGCGTACTGACGCTTTTTACCTTAAAAGGGCGCGACGACCAGCGTTTAAAGCGTGTACTTGAGTTGGCTGAACCGTTTGGTATTAGCGTACAAAAAACCGGCCGTGATCGATTAGAAAAAATGGCGGGCTTGCCATTTCACCAAGGGGTTGTGGCTGCGGTCCGTCCTAATCCAGTTTTCAATGAAAAAGATTTAGAAGCCTTACTGAAACAATCGCCAAATTGTTTATTGCTGGGTTTAGATCAAGTCACCGATCCGCATAACCTAGGCGCATGTATCCGTACCGCGGCTGCAATGGGTGTCGAAGCTGTAATCGTGCCTCGTGATCGTTCTGCAAGTTTGACCCCGACCGCGCGCAAAGTCGCGGCAGGTGGTGCTGAAAAAGTTAAATTTATCCAAGTGACCAATTTGGCTCGGACTTTAGCGCAAATTAAAGATGAGTTTAATGTGCGTGTGGTCGGTACCATGTTGGATGAAAAAGCTTTGCCGCTACAACAGTTCGATTTTACTGGAACGGCTGTATGTGTGGTGATGGGTGCTGAAGATACTGGTCTGCGTCCAATTACCCAGTCTCAATGCGATCAAACGGTTTATATTCCGATGGCAGGAAATCTACAAAGTTTGAATGTCAGTGTAGCAACGGGTATGGCTTTGTATGAAGCATGCCGTCAACGTAATGTCTAAGATTTTTTAATTCCTGATTCAATGTAAACACAATGATGACCCCTCAAAAACAAGGCTATGTATTTATTGCCATCACCATGTGTATTTGGGGGGGATTTACCTTAACTGCGCGGCTCAGTGCCAATTGGGGTATTGGTGCGTGGGATATTACCGCCTTACGTTTTCTCTTGGCGTTTTGCATCTTAATGCCAATCTTGATCTATAAAAAAGATACCGCCTTTTTGTGGAAGAAAGAGCCTTTTATTTTGGCGATGATTGGAGGGGTGTGTTACTGCATCACCGCTTATAGCGCTTTTCATTATGTGCCTGCGGCACATGCTGCGATCTTTCTTAATGGCTGCATTCCACTTTGTACAGCTGTTGCAGCTTATCTGCTATTTCGACAACCGTTTGACCGGCATACTTGGCTCAGCCTCAGTATTATGTTGCTCGCACTGACGACCATGAGTGGGCTGATGTATCAAGAAACAGGTGTTGCTTTTAGTTTAGGTGATGGCTTGTTTTTCCTCAGTGCTGTGCTGTGGGGAATATTTACCGTTTTATTGAGACAATGGAAACTGTCGGCATGGCACTCCATGGCAGGTGTTGCGATTTGGGCTGCGATTATTTTTGTGCCGATTTATATTTTATTTCTACCCAAAACCCTAGCGCATGTGCAACCTGTGCAATTGATTGCTCAGGTTGTATTTCATGGCGTGTTCGTAGTCATCGTGGCGACCCTCACTTATGTGGAAGCGATTAAGCGTTTGGGGGCATTTAAAACAGGCAGTATTGTGACTTTGGCGCCTTTTATTGCTGCGATTATTGCGGTTCCTTTGCTCAATGAGCCTTTGAGTGTTGCGATTTTATGTGGTCTTCTGGGAATGGGGATCGGGGCCTTGCAGCCATGGCGTTGGATACGGCAGGACAGTTTGAAAGCCCAACTCGCACAACAAAAAAAGCAGTCATAATTGACTGCTTTTTTTTAGACTTCTGAATGGGCCAAATACTTTAAATGCAAAGGTCTGAGCTGTGCGTATAAGTGTTCCAAGTGTCCATCATTTACCACAATATCATCGGCCAACGCTTGTTTTTGTTCACGGGACATTTGCGCTTTAATGATGGTTTGAATTTGCTCAATGGTTTGATGGTCGCGCTGCGAAGCACGAAGAATCTGGATATCAATTGAAGCATCGATCAGAAGTGTATGTTGTGTTAGTTCATGCTGATTGGTTTCAAAAAGTAGCGGTGAAACCAAAATCGCATAAGGGCTGGTCGCAGCTTTTAATTGTTGCATGATGGACTGACGAATTGCAGGGTGGGTGATCTTTTCCAATTGCTTACGGGCAGACGGGTCCTGAAAAATGTGTTCACGTAAAGCGCGTCGATTCAGTTCGCCATTGTCCAGTAAGGCCCACTCGCCGAAGCTGCTTCGAATTTGCTGAAGTGCGGGTTGCCCTACAGCAACAATCTCTCGAGCAACCACGTCAGCATCAACTACCTGTATGCCTTGTTGTTCAAACCAGTGGCTTGCGGCAGATTTTCCACTGCCAATCCCGCCTGTCAGACCTAAAATAAATGACATATTATTTTAATTGCCTAAGTATATTTTCATAATTTGCTCACCCCACAAAAAGGCAATCCATCCTGCGATGGCAATATACGGACCAAAAGCAAAAGGCTGATTTTCTTTACGGACTTTGAGCAGGATGATGCCGATAATGGCGCCTACGAAAGAAGAAAGTAGCACAATCAGTGGTAGTAGCAAAGGACCCATCCATGCGCCTAAAGCAGCAAGTAACTTAAAGTCACCATAACCCATACCTTCCTTGCCTGTGATGAGCTTAAACAGAAAGTAGACAATCCATAAGCATAAGAAACCAATGATGTAACCCCAAATGGCCGCTGTCGGTGTGGTGTAAATCGCATAACTATTGACCCCTAAACCCAGACCTGCAAGGGTGAGGGTATAGCGATCAGGTAAAAGTTGAGTGTCAAAATCAATAAAAGTTAAGGTGATTAAAATGTAAGTGAGTACGAGACCGAACAGCATTTGGACTGTTGGACCAAAGACTGCAACCACGACCAATGCACAAATGGCGGTCAGGAGTTCAATCGCAGGGTAGCGAATGCTGATCGGGTTATGACAAGTGCCACACTTTCCTCGTAGCAGTAACCAGCTAATCACAGGGACATTTTGATACCAGCGTATGGCACTTTTGCATTTGGGGCAGGTCGAAGCAGGCTTGCTCAACGAGAGTTTCGTTTCATCAATAATAGGCTGTTCAGGATGAAGCAGAAGTTGGCAGTCGGTGCGCCATTCTTGTTCCATCATTTTTGGCGTGCGATAGATCACCACATTTAGAAAACTACCGATGCACAAACTAAAAACTCCAACGGCGAAATAAAGCGCCATTGGAGTATTGATAAGATAGGAAATTATTTCTTGCATTAAACCACTGAACCCATTTGGAAGATTGGTAGATACATGGCAATCACTAGGCCACCCACAAGTACACCCAAGACCGCCATGATCAGAGGTTCCATCATTGCCGTTAAGCCATCCACAGCATTATCGACTTCATTTTCATAGTGGGTTGCAACTTTATCCAGCATAGCATCGAGCGCACCAGATTCTTCACCAATCGCTACCATTTGTACTGCCATTGATGGAAATTTATTGGTGGCACGCATCGCGAATTGAAGTTGTTGCCCTGTTGCGACATCTTCACGGATCTTCATCACAGCTTCTTCATAGACCACATTGTTGGTTGCACCCGCGGTAGATTCGAGAGCATCAATTAAGGGTACACCCGCAGCAAAGGTGGTAGACAGGGTGCGGCTATAGCGCGCGATAATCGCTTTATAGACTAAATCACCAAAAATCGGGGCTTTCAGTGCGGCTTTATCCAGCATGTCACGAAACTTTTTACTGCGTTTTTTGGTTTCGAGTAATGCGGTAATTACCACACCAACGACAATAATCAAAATGAACCAGTATTTCTGCACCCATTCAGACATATTTACCACCATTTGGGTGAATGCAGGTAAGTCTGCACCAAAGGAACTAAATAAATCTTGGAACACAGGGACAACTTTGACCATCAAAATAATAGTCACGATCACCGCAACTACAACCACGGTTGCTGGATATTTCATGGCTTTCTTAATTTTTTGTTTTAGTAATTCACTTTTTTCTTTATAGACCGCGACACGATCCAGCATGGTCTCAAGTGCACCCGATTGTTCGCCAGATTCAACCAATGAGCAAAATAAGTTGTCGAAATATTGCGGATATTTTCTGAGTGCTCCAGCAAAGGTATTACCACCTTCCACTTCGCCTTTAATGCCGAGGACAACTTCACGCATAGACGGGTTTTCCAAACCTTCCGCCACAATTTCGAAACCTTGTACCAGTGGTACACCCGCTTTCATCATGGTTGCGAGCTGTCGGGTGAAAATCGTGATGTCCAGTGTCGTCACTTTTTTCTTCATTATGCCTTCAAGAATATTCTTTTTCTTTTCTCGAATACTCTTGATGGTAATCCCTTGTTTGCGCAAAGTAACTTTAGCGAGGGCAAGATTACGTGCAGGCAATTCCCCTTTAATTTTTGCCCCTTTACGATCAATCCCTTCATAATTGAAGGTTGGCATCATCTGTGCTTTTTTGACAGCCATGCATTTATCCTTATTCTTTCAATATTTCAA
This sequence comes from Acinetobacter sp. Gutcm_16, assembly GCF_028649355.1. Taxonomy (NCBI): domain Bacteria; kingdom Pseudomonadati; phylum Pseudomonadota; class Gammaproteobacteria; order Moraxellales; family Moraxellaceae; genus Acinetobacter; species Acinetobacter sp. Gutcm_16. Next base: position 58,602 of record NZ_JAQSUV010000031.1, read on the forward strand.
TATTTCAATATTTCAACTATTCGCTGGTTACACGATTCACTTCTTGTAAGGAAGTGACCCCCTGCATAACCTTGAGTAAACCTGAACGACGTAAATTGTTAAATCCTAATTTTGCAGATGCTTCAGCAATCTGCAACGCATTGCCATCTTCCATAATAATTTTTGAAATTTCTGGCGTGACTTTCATGACTTCATAAATACCAACACGCCCTTTATAACCCTCACGGCACTCAGTACACCCCACCGGTTGATAAACTTTGAAGTCTGGATCTTGGATATCTGTTGAAGTAAAGCCCATTTCGAGCAAGCTTTGTTCGGGAATATCAACAGCGGTTTTGCATTGGTTACATAAGCGGCGCGCTAAACGTTGTGCAATCACCAAATTGACCGAGGTTGCAATGTTAAAAGAGGGAACCCCCATATTGCGTAAGCGTGTCAGGGTTTCAGGTGCACTATTGGTGTGGAGTGTCGACATGACCATGTGACCTGTCTGTGCAGCTTTAATTGCGATTTCAGCCGTTTCAAGGTCGCGAATCTCACCGACCATCACAATATCAGGGTCCTGACGTAAGAAGGACTTTAGTGCAGCAGAAAAGGTGAGGCCGACTTTATTGTTTACATTGACCTGATTAATACCTTCTAAGTTAATTTCAACAGGGTCTTCCGCTGTTGAGATATTAGTGTCTTCTTTATTTAGAATATTCAAACCTGTATACAACGACACCGTTTTACCTGAACCTGTCGGGCCAGTAATTAACAACATGCCTTGCGGTTTGTCTAAAGCCTGCATAAACAGGTCTTTTTGATCTGGTTCATAACCTAAAGCATCGATCCCTAGCATAGCACTAGATGGATCGAGAATACGCAGAACCAATTTTTCACCAAATAAGGTTGGAAGTGAGTTGACACGGAAGTCGATGGCTTTACTTTTTGACAGCTTTAATTTAATACGACCATCTTGCGGGACGCGCTTTTCAGAGATGTCCATTTGTGACATAACTTTTAAACGTGAAGCAAGACGAGTCGCCAGTTGTAGTGGTGGGCTGGCAATGTGACGCAGAACCCCATCTACACGATAACGGACACGGTAAGATTTCTCATAAGGCTCAAAGTGTAAATCTGATGCGCCCATACGAATCGCATCGATCAGTAATTTATTGATGTATTTGACGATCGGTGCTTCATCGCCTTGAGGTGAATCGTCTTCTTCGTCATTGGAGTTCTGAGGGTCTTGTTCTAAGTCTAAATCAATATCTTCATCAGAAAATTCAAAGCTATCGGCCTGCGCAAAATTTTGTTCGATCAGTTTTTCAAGCTGGGGATGTTCCACAATAATTGCTTCAATATTCATTTTAGAATTGAAGCGAATTGCGTCCATCGCATCCATGTTGGTTGGATTGCTGGTAGCGATATAGAGGATATTGCCACGACGGTAAATCGGCAACACACGATGCTTGGTGATGAGTTTATCTTCGACCAGATCCCGTAGAATTTGTACAGAATCATAGACACTTAAGTCAAAAACGGGCTCGCCAAATTCTAAAGAAATCGTCTCAGCGATCATTTGTGGAGAGAGTTTATGATTTTCAATCAGGTAAGGGACGATGTCTTGCTGAGCCTTTTTTGCAGAGAGCATTGCCTGCTGCATATTTTCAGCAGTCACGCGTCCGTCTTCGACTAAGCGTCGAATGAAGCCTGTGAACTTAGGCAAACCATTTGATACTGACATTCCCCAGATCCTTAACTTCTCAATTGTTTATAATTGGTATCGTAAAATTATACTTTTGTTGCACAAAAATACCATATCTGAAAGTGTTGTCACCACCTTAATATCGATTAAAAGCATGAACTGGTCGTAATAGCAGGCGGTTTTTTTACAAAAAGATGTCTTTATTTTCATTCGTATTATTTTGATTGCCGAAGAAATTCTAGAAGAAAACTATCTTTGAAAAATAAATACCGTGTAGAATGAGGCCGTTTTAATGAACTGTTTTGAATAGGGTGCTGTATGTCAGGTTCGACGATTAAGCCATGGGTTGTCGGCAATTGGAAGATGAACCCAATGCAGGCAGATGCCAAGCAATTGCTTCAAGAATTTAAACAGCTCTTGCAAGAGAATGAAATAGCAGAAGAAAAATGTAACATTGGGCTTGCGCCTGTGACGCTGGCTTTGACTTCAATGCAGACTGAATTGGCGAATGCTGCACGTGCAGTTTTTACTGTAGCGCAGGATGTTTCGCGTTTTGGCAACATGGGTGCATATACCGGTGAGGTGAGTGCAGAGCTGCTTAAAGATAGTCAAATTGAATATGTTTTAATTGGTCACTCAGAACGTCGTGAATATTTTGCTGAAAGCGCAGCAATTTTAAATGCGAAAGCTCAAAATGCCTTAAATGCGGGTTTAAAAGTCATTTACTGTGTCGGTGAAAGCTTAGAACAGCGTGAATCTGGTCAGGCAGAAGTAGTGGTTTTACAACAAATTTGCGACTTAGCCAGTGTGGTAAAGGCAGAGCAGTGGCCTCATATTGTGATTGCCTACGAGCCAATTTGGGCCATTGGTACAGGAAAAACTGCTTCACCAGAAGACGCGCAAACCATGCATGCGAAAATCCGTGAAGGCCTCACGCAAATTACCAGTCATGGCGCGAACATGGCCATTTTATATGGTGGTAGTGTAAAAGCTGAAAATGCAGTAGAGTTAGCGGCTTGTCCAGATATCAATGGTGCACTCGTCGGTGGGGCATCTTTAAATGCAACGTCGTTTTATAAAATTGTCGAAGCATTTGCAAATACAAAATAATTAGGAGTTCAGCATGCAAACTTTTGTGCTGGTAGTACATATTATCTTAGCTGTGTTGATGATCGTGCTGATTTTGGTCCAGCATGGTAAAGGTGCAGATGCTGGTGCTTCGTTTGGTGGTGGCGGTGCTGCAACTGTATTTGGTGCATCAGGTTCAGGTAATTTCTTGACCCGATTGACTGCGGTGTTGACGGCTTTGTTTTTTATCACCAGTTTGTCACTTGCTGTGTTTGCCAAAAAGCAAACCACAGATGCCTATAGCTTAAAGTCAGTGCAAACGACAAGTTCTGTACCTGCACAATCGACTGAAACTTCACCAGCTGCACCTAAAACAAGCGAATAATTGGAATTAGTCCTTTCTTTTTTGTGGCGATGCTACTAGAATGCGTCACAGCTGCGGTGGTGGTGGAATTGGTAGACACGCTACCTTGAGGTGGTAGTGCTTTCGGGCGTGGGGGTTCAAGTCCCCCCTTCCGCACCAACTTATGAATCCAGAAGATTAAGTTGGTGTATGCAGCGAATTCTATTGATGCGGGATGGAGCAGTCTGGTAGCTCGTCGGGCTCATAACCCGAAGGTCGTTGGTTCAA
>NZ_JAQSUV010000031.1:62040-130816 GCF_028649355.1 Acinetobacter sp. Gutcm_16
GATACAAACGACTTGATTGATTACCTCAAAGGTGCAGATGGTGCGACTGGCGCAACAGGTGCCACAGGTGCGGATGGTAAGTCAGCACTAGAGTTGCTGATCGAAGCTGGAGAATTACCACCGGGTTCAGATACGAACGATCTGATTGATTACCTTAAAGGAGCAGATGGCGCGAATGGCGCTACAGGTGCGGATGGTAAATCAGTATTAGAATTATTGATTGATGCTGGTGAATTACCAGTAGGTTCTACAGTTTCAGACTTGGCTGAATATTTGAAAGGTGAGGTTGGCGCTACTGGTGCTACGGGTGCCACAGGCGAAACTGGTGCTACAGGCGAAACTGGTGCAACGGGATCTATAGGCGCTACAGGCGAAACTGGTGCTACAGGTGAAACTGGTGCAACGGGATCTATAGGCGCTACAGGCGAAACTGGTGCAACGGGCGAAACAGGCGCTACAGGTGGAACTGGTGCCACAGGCGAAACTGGTGCAACGGGTGCTACGGGCGAAACTGGTGCAACGGGCGAAACAGGTGCCACAGGCGAAACTGGCGCTACAGGCGAAACTGGTGCTACGGGTGCCACAGGCGAAACGGGTGCTACAGGCGAAACGGGTGCTACAGGCGAAACGGGTGCTACAGGTGCAACGGGTGAAACAGGGCTTGTAGGTGCAGATGGTGCAACGGGTGCCACAGGCGAAACTGGTGCTACGGGTGCCACAGGCGAAACAGGCGCTACAGGCGAAACTGGTGCTACAGGTGTAAGTGGATCAGCTGATTTGATTACAGGTATTACTTTAAATGCCGATGCAAATGCAAATGGAAAACTCAGTCAGCGCGAGCTTCTAGATGGGCCAAATACAATAACGATTGGATTGGGTGCAGATGCCAAGGCAACAGATGTCATTATAGTAAATGGCACTTCGTATGTGCTTACTCAACAAGATATTGATGCAGGAGAAATAGAAGTTTCTGTATCTGTATTGGACGGGTTGAATTTCATACGTGTTGATGCCTCAAATAGCGATGGTCAGACAGATGTAGACTTTAAATTCTTTGAAGTCACTGATGGGAACTATATTGGTAATGTGAATGTCATAAGTGATACGAATGGAAATAACATTATTGATAACACTGAGCTAGGTGTAGGTAGTACGATCGATGTTCGTGTGCAGATTGGTGACGATGTCCGCGTAGGAGATGTTATTTCTTTGGGTGGCGTAGAACATACAGTAACGCAAGCTGACATAGATCAAAAATACGTAGAATTTTTAGATGTACCTGTAACACAAGGACAAACTGAGACGCTAGATGTCGATATTAAATCTAATACAGGGACTGAGTTAGATGATGCATCTAAAGATATACAGATTGATGGTGCACCACGTGACATCGTAAGTTCGATTGACTTCCCTAATGATGTAAATATCGTAGGTGGCGATGGCATACTGACTCCAACAGAGATGGATGGTAAAAACTATACCCCTGTAAAAATTACATTAGGTGCAGATGCTCAGGTCGGAGATATCATTGTTGTCAATGGTGACAAATATATTCTTAATCCATCAGAGGTGAGCAGCCATACCTTAATAGTTAACGTATCAGTACGAGAAGGTCAAAATCCGATTGATGTTTCAGCAACGGATCAATGGGGTAATGTAGATCGAGTAACTGATTCAATCATTGTCGATTTATTACCACCTGTTGGAGGGGCTGTCAGTATTCTTACACCTATTGCAGGTGATGATGTTATTGATGCCAGCGAAGTTGGGGGTAATATTACGGTTACAGGGTCTGTAACGTTGCCTGCTGATACAGTCTCAGCAACAGTTGTGATAACGGTAAATGGTCAGACATATCCTGCAATTCTAACCGGAAACACATGGACAGCATCTATTCCAGGTAGTCAGTTTGCTGGCGGTGCTGGTAATGTTCATGCTGAAGCGACTTTTACTGACAGTGTTGGTAATACATCATTACCAACGGTGGCTGATGCTGCATATACCTTAGATATTCCAGCAGTACTGAGTGATTCCGTACTTGCAGGAGTTGGTGTAAATCCACCAGTTACAGGTAGTACTGTTAAAACAGGTACAAGCCTAGCTATGGACAGTACCTCAGCGCCCGTCACGGCAGTTGATGGAAATGGTACATTAGTGCTGATGACTGTTGGCGGTGTCGCTTTGGTGTGGAGTGGAACTGGTACACTAGCAGACCCATTTATTGCAACTGCAACAGGTTTGACAGAGCCAGTATTGAGTATCACGATTAATAATAATGGCGACTATACGATTGTTCAAAACCATAGCCTTGACCACCATCTAGTGGGTGCAGACAAAATCACCATTACGATTCCAGTTCTAGATGGAGGTCTTGCACATGATGTACTGAAACTAGAAATTGTTGATGGTGTTCCTGTTGCAGCTACAGAGAACAGGGCAAATTTAACACAACAAATAACACAGGGGTCAGAAACGCTAGATATCAGCATACCGCAAACTTATCGTGGGTCAGCTGTTGAAACCTTTGGTGGTGATGTTGAGGGTGCACATGTAAGTAAAGTGACTATTGAAGGTGTTAATTTTACTTATGATGGTACGACCGTGACGCCGCCTAGCAGCTTTAGTGGTTCAATGATTGTGACTTCACATACTGTGACAGATAGTTCAGGTACATCCTTAGTTGTCACGACAGCTCGTGGTGAAACCATTACGGTGAATTTAGACACTGGAAATTATACTGTTGAAGTTACAGGTCAAGGTCTTGCAGTCAATGAAGCGCCTGAGGCGAACATTGCTGGCGCTGGTGGCTTACTTGGTGGAGGCATTATCAATGCTGATGCATTGGGCGTGATCGATCTTTCACAAACACAGACGTTCTCGGTTTCGGATGCCAATGAAAACTTGACCAAGGTGAATGTGGGATATGAGACATCTAGTTTATCCTCTGCATTAGATGGACTAGTTTCAGCACAATTAGATAGTGTGCTTGATGGCCTAAGGGCTGTCCCTGTTGTGGGGCCTCTACTTGCTAATGTTTTAGAGGGCTTAGGTGTTACAGGTCTAATAGAGGAATTAATTACAAATCCAAATGGTTTGATTAATGGGCTATTAGCACCAATTGTTCAGCCATTAACTGACTTATTGAATGAAGTATTAAATGGCAAACTTGTTCTTGATTATGATGTTCAGATGGCAACGGAATTAGGTTTAAAAGTTACAGCTGTTGCGGGTGATTATAATAATAACTTCAAAGCGAGCTTAGTCATTGAGTCGCTAACTGCTAATGGTGTCATTGACTCATTAGCTGTCAATCAGTTATTAGGGACAGTTGAAGCAACAGATAGTGGCGGTGGTTTGTTAGATCTACTTGGTTCAAATTTGAATCTACTCACTACTTTAAATCTACAAGCAACTGATCAGGATGGATCACTAAGTGCGCCAGAATCTCAAGATTTAACGATTCAGTTAGGGCTGCTTAGTGATGGAATTCAATCGAATACTACTGTGATTAAAGATAACGGTTCCAATCTTAACCAAAGTGGTGCGACATCGTCTGTTCAAATCTTTGGTTTAGACGGCAACGATATCATCACAGGCAGTAACTTTGCTGACATCATCCGTGGTGGAGCTGGTGACGACACAATCGATAGTGGTGCTGGAAATGACATTATCATTGGTGGAAAAGGCAATGACACGATGACAGGCTACTTAGGTCGTGTGGTCTTCAAGTGGGAAGCGGGCGACCAAGGAACTGTTTCATCAGCAGCAAGAGACACAATTCTTGATTTTGATACTCGCTCTGTAGCACAGGGTGGTGATGCAATTGATCTATCTGGTTTGTTGTCTGGTGCGAGTCGTGTTGGCACTAACTCAATTAATATAGGACAGTACTTATACTTTGTTGAAATTGGGGGGAACACAGAAATACATATCAGTTCAACAGGTGGTATTACAGATATTACAGCCTCTGATACGGTAAATGCAGTTGATCAAGTGATCGTACTTGAATTTGTGTCAGATCTGCTAGACCAATTTAATAGTCAAGAAGAACTCATCAATTTCTTACTTAAATCTGGAAAATTGATCATTGGCGAACAAGTGCTAGATCAGACGACTTATGACAGTAATAAAGCTGATGATCATCTGAATATCGACATTGAAGTCAAAGATGGAGATGGTGATACAGATACACATAACGTGGATTTAACAGTTGGTAGTTTAGAAGACGCCAATCAATATCAGCCAGACTTTGATCCAAATAATGTTGCACCAGAAATTAGTTTAGAAGTGAATACGCTTCTTGGCTTGATTGGTGTAGATGCACTTGGCTTACTAGATCTTAGTCGCCAGTCTTATTCAGTCATCGACCAAAACAACAATTTGCAACGCGTTGAATTGGTTTATCAACCTGTAGTTAATGTTGGCTTAACACGTGCTTACTTTGCCGTCAGTACAGAGTTGGCTACTGAGCTAGGTTTGAAATTTACCTCAGTGACAGATGGTGGTTTACTCAATCTACTCGGCTATAGCAATACACTCATCATTACGGCACTAGATGGTGGAACGATTAGCAATTTGGCTATCAATGAGCTTTTAGCAGCAGTTGAAATGCGTGCGGAAGATGGCACATTGCTTACAGGTAATTTGTTAACTACAAATGTACTGAACTCAGTTTCAATGACAGCCATTGATAGTCAAGGTGCATCATCAACGAAGAGTGGTGGTAGCTTAATTGATGTGAACTTACTCGATAGTTTTAGCAATGGTGATACGTTCATATTTGAAGGCTCCAATGTCACTGACAACCTAGACCATTCTGCGGCAACAGAAGGTGTACGTTTATATGGCTATGCTGGTAATGACACATTAACAGGTGGCGCTGGCAATGATCTGTTACGTGGTGGAGATGGAAATGACACACTCATTGGTGGCGCGGGGAATGACTTGTTGATTGGAGGGTCAGGCAATGACACGCTTACTGGTGGTACGGGTAATGACACAGCGCTATATGAACTTCTAGATAATTTAGATGCTAAAGGTGGTAATGGCACTGACACTTGGACTGATTTTACGGTTGGTGCGGGGGCAGATAAAATTGATGTTTCTGCATTGCTCGATGGACATCAGACTGCGACTAATATAGGTAACTATATTTCTGTGACAACTGATGTAAATGGACATGCAGTGATTGCAATTGACCGAGATGGTAGTGGAACGAACTTTACTGTCAAATCAGACTTGCTGGTGCTAGAAAACATTACAGCCAGTAGTTTAGGCGCTACAGCAGAGGATCAACTTCAGACCTTATTAAATAATAATCAGATCATCTTCTAAACAGAAGGAAAGGAATAAAAAAGGATGCTTTGTGTGTTTAAACACAAAGCATCTCTTCTCTATGTATTTGATGAATTGGATATAAGTAATAAATGAAAAAGCATATTCGCCTAAATATGATTGTTAAAAATGAGGCGCATGTCATCTTAAGATGTTTGGCGTCAGTTAAACCTTGGATAGATTCATGGTGCATTGTAGATACCGGTTCGAGTGATGGTACTCAGGACATTATTCAAGACTATTTAAAAGACATTCCTGGGCAGTTATATGAACGGCCTTGGAAAAATTTTGGGTACAACCGTACAGAGGCACTACAGCTTGCAGTCTCAAAAGATCTGCCTACTGCGGATTATCTCTTATTCATTGATGCGGATGAACAGTTGCAAGCTGCTGAAGATTTTGTTTTACCTGCACTTACGGCGAAAGCCTATTATTTTCCAGTGATTTATGGCGCTTTGCGTTATCGACGTAATGCCATGATTTCTACAACTCTAGAGTGGAGTTGGAAAGGGGTCATACATGAATATCTTCACTCACAGCAATTACATCGTTGGCAAACACTTGAAGGCTTGAACATATTTGTTCAGCATGATGGTGCTCGAGCAAAAAATAAAAATACATATCTCAAGGATATTGCTTTGCTGGAACAAGGACTCATAGATGAGCCAGATAATTTGCGCTATGTTTTTTATTTGGCACAAAGTTACCGTGATGCTGGCATGTTTGAAAAAGCACGCGAGTATTTTTTAAAGCGTGCTGTAGCAGTTGGTTGGGAGGAGGAGCGCTGGATGGCCCAATTTCGGGCGGCGCAAATGGCCGAACGTCTAGGGCTAGATGAAGTCATCATTCACCGTGAATATTTAAAATCATGGATTTCAAATCAGTCACGCGCTGAACCACTCTATGCTCTAGCACGTTACTATCGGCTAAAAAAAGACTTTGACTTAGCTTGCTATTTTGCTATGCAAGCTATCGATATTCCTAGCCCCAAAGACGGGTTATTTGTGGATGCAAGTATCTATGAGTGGCGAGCATTAGATGAGTTGGCTGTTTCAGCAACCTATTGTAAAATATATAAAAAGCAAGGCCAAGAAGCCATGCAAAAATTGCTAACAGAAAAAAAGTACCCGAAGACACAGCAAGTGCGCATGTTGGCAAATGAGAAATTTTATAAATGAAAAAAAAGGAAATGATTCGCTCTGAATCAAAATCTGAATCCATCTTTTTAATGAACAAATGGTCTATTGCCGAAAAAAGAACGCATTTTATTTGTATGCTTAAGAGTTCTGGTTTTTGGCACTCCTCTTTATATTTAAGTTTAGTTTTATTGTTTCCCGTGACATTTGCAAGTGCCAATACAGAACAACCATCTTCTGTTAAAAGTAAAATCAATCAAATATGGCAACCTAAACCTGACGATCAAGCCAATACGATTAAAATTGATGATTTTAATCGTTTATTCACCAATACATCGTCAGTCCAAGAGTTACCAAAAATAAGCGCCGCAGTGACGACTGACATGCCAAGTCATAGTGTAAGGTCTGTCGCTGTAACAAAAAGAAGCCAACTGGATTTTTTAGATGCGATTCGGCAGGCATTGCAACGTCGTCCCGAAATTACTCAAGGCATTGCGGAAGTTGCTCAGCAGCAAGCAAACATTGATACCGTCAAATCACAGTATTTTCCTCAAATTTCGGGAGGATTTAATACTGGCGACTTTACGACAGGAGAGCGTGGCCGACAAGTTTTTAGTATTTCTGCGACACAAATGCTTTATGACTTCGGCAAAATAAAAAGTGCTGTGACTGTCGAACAAGCAAAGTTGATGCAAGACCAAGCACAGTTATTACTTGAAATTGATGATATTTCATACCAAGTAGCCAATGCAATTGTGAACATCAAACGTTATGAAGAGCTCGTAAAAATTGCTGATCAACAAATTAGTGGTATTGGTCGTATCGCCGAAATTGCGCGGTTACGTGCACAAGCTGGTATTAGTAGCCAAGCAGATCCGATTCAAGCGCAGTCAAATTTAGAAGCAGCGCAATCGACCAAGGTGGTTCAGGAAGCCCAATTACATCAGTATCAACAAAAACTCAGAACTTTATTGGGATACGACGTTTCAAATGTAAATATAAATATGCCCAGTTTTTTAGTTGAAAAAGCAGGGTTATACGATGAAATTGATTTTAATAACGTTTCAAAAATGATGGCCGCACAAACTGCAGTTCAGATTGCGAAATTTCAGAAGCAACAAACTAAATTAAATGTCTATCCAACGTTAAATATTAAAGGCAGCCTGAGTCAGGCGGTAAATGGGCGCAATCCAAATAATAACGAAGATGATGGTTTTTATAATTCAATCATGCTTGAAGCTTCAAGCACCTTTTTTCAAGGTGGAGCGATTAGTGCGAGAAACCGTGCTGCTAGTTATGCAGAGGAAGCAGCTAAAGCACAAGTCAGTACTGTTTATTTAGATGTATTGGATCAAACTCGTTTGATTCAGACAGAAGTGGAAAGTAAGCAAAAGCAAATGGTGGTTCTTGTTCAACGACGTGAAACCACAAAACGAACCAAAGAACTCTATCAAGAACAATATAAATTAGGCACACGAACTGTTGTTGACTTGCTCAATGCTGAACAAGCAATACATGGTGCAGCTCAGGAAATTGAAGCTGCTCGCTATGATATTTATACAGCACTGATTCGATATATTGAAATTACTGGCCGTAGTAGAGCTGTTTATCAATTAAATAATACGCCTATTCAGGGACTTGAGGTGGTGTCATGAGCAGTTCATTAAATTACCAACCATGGCTAAAAGCAGTGCTTCGTATTGCAAAGCACTATCGTATTGAAACATCAGAAGAACAACTTCGTTTGCAACTCAACTGGAATCAAAGTGATTCTATCGCGGAGACTTTGACACTCATAACCCGTCAACTGGGGATGAGTTTACGTCAAGTACCATTCAGTCAGGATTTGCTCAATCCATGGTTATTACCTGTTGTTGTCGAGTTATCGGATGGACAAGTTGCTGTAATTGAAAAAGCAGATTCAGAAGGCAATATCAGCATCCAATTTAGTGCTGACGCTGGGCTTACACAAACCTATACCATTACGAAACTACAAGAACATATTCGCTTTGTTTATATCATTCGACCTGAAAAATCGGTGAGTGATGTCCGGGTTGATGAATACATCAAGCCTTATGAAGCCAGTTGGTTTTGGGGCATTGTATTACAAGACTGGAAACGTTATATCGACATTATGTTTGCCTCTTTAATGGCGAATATCCTTGCATTAGCAACCGTCGTCTTTTCTATGAATGTCTATGACCGTGTCATTCCAGCACAGTCAATCCCAACGTTGTGGGTGCTGGCAGGTGGAGTATTAATTGCGGCAATTTTTGAGTTTTCGATACGCGTTGCACGGGTTTTTTTATCTGACATTATTGGTAAAAGAGCAGATTTAAAGATATCGGATCGGGTCTTTGGTCATGCTTTACGCATTAAAAATAAAGAACGCTCAAAATCAACAGGTACATTTATTTCTCAAATTAGAGAATTAGAAGGGGTTCGTGAACTGGTCACTTCAACCACCATTTCAGCAATTGCTGACTTACCTTTTTTCTTAATGTTCTTAGTAATCTTTTGGCTTATTGGCGGCAATCTGTTTTGGGTCATGCTTGTGGTTGTTCCTTTGATGATTTTGCCGGGGCTGCTGATTCAAAAGCCTTTAGCAAAATTGGCTAAAGAAGGTATGCGTGAAGGTGCGATTCGTAATGCCATGCTCGTTGAAGTGGTACAGGGTATTGAAGACATTAAACTGCTTAGAGCTGAGTCTCGCTTTCAAAATCAATGGAACCGAATGAATGAAATTTCTGCGGATATTTCTATGCGTCAGAGAAAGTTGGTGGGTGTGTTGAATGCATGGACACAGAAGATTCAAGGGTTGACCTTTGCTGTTGTCGTGTTAGTGGGGTGTTTTGCGGTCATGAAAGGTGAAATGACAACGGGGGCATTGGTGGCATGTTCGATGCTGTCTTCTCGCATGCTTGGACCTATAGCCCAAATTGCAGGGGTACTTGGGCGCTTACAACAGGCAAAAGTTGCAAAAACAGGTCTAGATGAACTGATGAAACGTGCTGTTGATCAACCTGAGCGGGCACATTTAATTCATCGACCTGTGATCAATGGTGATTATGACTTAACAGACGTTAGTTTTAAATACAGTGATGGAGATGAAAAGCCCAACTTACACATTGCTAAATTGGTCATAAGAGCTGGCGAAAAAATTGCGATTCTTGGACGAAATGGTGCAGGTAAATCGACCTTATTACAGTTGTTATCGGGGATGCAAGAACCCATACAAGGCAAAATTAAACTCGATGGACTGGAATTAAGACTGATTGATCCCGCAGATGTAAGGCGAGATATGGGATTGCTCAATCAAAATGCACATCTCTTTTTTGGCACAGTTCGAGAGAATTTGACGCTTGGAGCACCTCTGGCCAGTGATCAAGAAATTTTAAATGTCTTAAAAATTACAGGTGCACTCGATTTTATTCAAGCTAAAAAGGAAGGGCTTGATTTTCAAATTTTAGAAGGTGGTACTGGGTTTTCAGGTGGGCAACGTCAGGCTTTGTTAATGGCGCGCTTATTGATTTGTCAGCCGAATATTTTACTGCTCGATGAACCAACGTCATTTTTAGATGAAGTCACAGAAAAACAATTAATTGATCATTTAAAGCACTGGTTAAGACCAAAAACCATGATTATTGCGACGCATCGTCGTGCGGTTTTAGAACTTGTCGATCGGATTATTGTGGTGAACGACGGAAAGATTGTAATGGATGGACCACGAGATCAGATTCTAAATCAATCAAAACAACAAAAAACTGCTGAGGTGTTGAAGTCATGAGTCAAACGGAATCTAGTAAAAAAAGCGTTTCTGCTCTCAACTTTCAACCGCCTTTACCGAGTGTTAGCAAGTTCATTTGGGTGATTTGTATTGGATTACTTATGCTGTTGGCTTGGGCATGGTTTTTTGAATTAGAAGAAGTCTCTACAGGCTCAGGTAAAGTCATTCCATCATCTAAAGAACAATCGATTCAATCCTTAGAAGGCGGGATTTTAACTAAACTGTATGTCAGTGAAGGGGAAATTGTAAAGCAAGGACAAGTTCTAGCACAGCTAGATCCAACGCGTTTTGCTTCAAATGTAGGTGAGTCAGAATCACTCTTAATTGCGTCAAAAGCGACTGCTGCAAGACTTCGTGCGGAGGTCAACGCTACTCCCTTGGTATTTCCAGAAGATGTGCTAAAAATTCCGAAGCTAGTTAGTGAAGAAACTGCACTATATCAATCTCGCCGTTCGAACTTAAATGATTCGATATCTGGCTTAAGTCAGGCTTTGGTTTTGGTGGAACAGGAGCTTGCGATGACAGAGCCCCTTGTCGCAAAAGGGGCAGCCAGTGAAGTAGAGGTGCTTCGTTTGAAACGAGAGGCCAATGACCTTCGAAATCAGATGAACGATATTCGCAATCAATATTATGTGAAAGCACGGGAAGAATTGGCCAAAGCCAATATTGATATTGAAACTCAAGCACAGGTGATTAAAGGCAAAACGGATACCTTACAGCGCACTGTTTTTAAGTCACCTGTACGGGGCATTGTCAAAGAAATTGATGTCATGACCATTGGTGGGGTTATTCCACAAAATGGAAAGTTGATGACCATCGTTCCTTTAGATGAACAGCTTTTAATTGAGGCTCGCATATCCCCACGCGATATTGCTTTTATTCGACCAGATCAAGAGGCTTTGGTAAAAGTGACAGCCTATGATTATTCAATTTATGGTGGTTTGCATGGAAAAGTGACGGTCATTTCACCAGATACATTACGAGATGAAGTCAAACAAGATCAGTTCTATTATCGTGCTTATATCCGTACAGATTCAGACAAACTTATCAATAAGCAGGGTAAACAATTTAACATTACACCGGGTATGGTGGCAGTCGTGGATATTAAAACGGGGCATAAGACTGTGTTGGACTATTTAATTAAACCGTTTAACAAAGCCAAAGAAGCACTGCGTGAACGCTAATATTCTCCTATTTGTTTAAACAATAAAAAAGCCAACGATGAGATCATATGCGTTGGCTTTTTATTAAGTCACTGGTTTTACAAATAAGAATCAGCGCTGAAAATTGGCTTGAAAGAGACTCTGTTTTGAATCATTTAAGCTTTGGTTTTGGTCGAAACCCAACAGAGTAGAGCACCAAGACAGACCATCAATGCGCCTTGCCAAAAACTGAAAGTTAAATGCGTACTTAAAATGACGGCGGAAACCACAGCAGAAAGCACAGGAATAAAATATGATGCGGCAGCCAAGAGCGTGACATTGCCATGCAATATACCAATATTCCATGCGCCATAGCCCATACCCATTGCAAAGGCCGCGAGGACTAAATAAATGGTGGGTTGCAGTTCAAAACTCAAAGTACCTTCACCTAACAACAACCATTTAACCCAAAGCACTATTGAAACTAAAATGAAAAATAGCGTTACTCCATTTTTACCATTCGCCATTTTTGCGGTGAGGGTGCAATAAGACGCCCAAAGTACAGTGCCGAGCAATGCCAAACCATAGCTTAGAGGGTTATTTTGAACATTGCTGAGCATGCCTTTAAAGCTTAATCCTTGATCGCCGCCCAGTACCCAACAAATTCCCACCAGCGAGATAAAAAAGCCGGGTATGATGAGAAAATTGGCTTTTTGTTTATTAAATACAATCGCAAAAATGATAGTAAAGGTCGGCCACAGGTAGTTCACCATACCAACTTCGATGGCTTGTCGACTGCTGGTTGAGTAACCAATGGACAGGGCAAGGCAAATTTCATAAGAGACAAACAGCAAGCTACCCCAAACCAGATAGGGAAGAGGAAATTCTTTTAGCCGAGGCCAACCAAATAAGAGCAACAAAAAAACAGAGGCCAACGAGTAAATGAGGGCGGCTCCACCAATTGCTCCAAAGCTGTTGCTCACTTCTTTAATCAGAGCAATAATTAAACTCCATAATACAATGGCCGCCAGACCAATCCATGTTGCTTTCGTTGAGTTCATTTTGTTTGTAGTCTTTAACATATTCATTTAATTTGTAAATTCTGTTTAGCATCTCCATTGTTTAGTTTAAAAACAGATTTACAGTGCAATTTTAAAGGCTACTAAGCGCCGCAGACATTATACGGAAAAATGGGGGGCAGTCGCTTATAAACCTGAGGATGAATCACGTGAATTTACTTCACCTCAAGGGGCTGCTCATGCTGCTTGAGAATATTTGCCAAACTTTGTACAGCACACTCCATTTGTGTCAACTCAAAATCACCTAAACCAAGTACTAAACCAGAGCGTTTACGTTCCAAGGAAAAGGTTGGAGAAACCGCTTTAATCGCAATACCAGCATCGAGTACAGCTTGAGCGATTTTCCGATCATCCATGTAATCTGCAAGCCATAGCACCATATGCATGCCTTGATCTCCAGCTTGTAAATAGCCTAAGTGTTTTGGAATATAACGTTCAATCATGTCAATTAAATATCGACGGTTCTCTGCATAGACATTACGAATCCGTCGAATATGACGTTCTAAATAACCTTCTTGAATAAAGGCAGCCAAAACGTGCTGATCAGCAGAGGGAGGATGACGGTCGATCAAAACACGCAATCCACAAAAAGGGGCGACCAATGCTTTGGGTAGTACGGCATAGCCGAGGCGCAGTGATGGGAACAGCACTTTGCTAAATGTCCCCAAATAGATGACTTGTTCAGGTGCTAACCCTTGCAAGGCTGGAAAAGGCTGGCCACTGTAGCGCAGTTCACTGTCATAATCATCTTCAATAATCCAAGCGCTTTGCTGTTTGGCCCACGTGAGCAATGCCTTGCGTCTAGCTAAACTCATCGGCATGCCAATTGGGTATTGATGAGATGGGGTGACAAAAGCAGCTCGGGCATTTGGCGCGAGGTTTATACCTGTATCGACTTGAATTCCTTCTTCATCTACGGGAACACGAACAATGTGTAAGGGTTGTAGTGAGTTTTCTAGTAGAGCAGTTGTACCGCGGTAGGCAGGGTCTTCGACCCAAACCTGGTCTTGTGCTTTAAACAGAATTTGACTACAGATATATAGAGCCTGTTGGATGCCACTAGTTATCACAATTTGCTCAGGTTCACAGTGGACAGAACGAGAGCGTCGTACATAGTCAGCAATCGCAACTCGTAAGGAAAATACACCTTGTGGGTCATCATAACCTGAGGGTGCGCCTACTCCTCGAGCACGATAGCGGTTGCCAAATTTTCTCCAAATATCATTTGGTTGGGTGCGCCCAACAGGTACAGAGACTGCAAAAGGAAGATGGGGGAGAGGTTTAAATTCTTTCAATACTTCAGCATAGGCTTGAGCTGCAGGTGTTAGCTGAACGTGAGTAGGCTGAATATTTCTCCGCTCCTGAGTTTGCTGAGACTTTGAATGCGATAAGGCATCTGAAACGAAAGTGCCTTGGCGCGCACGTGCCTCTAAAACCCCTTCAGCTAAGAGTTGATCATAGGCTTCAATGATGGTGCCACGCGAAACACTTAATGTCATCGCCAATTCTCGCGAAGAAGGTAAGGGATCCCCCGCTTGTAAATCACCGTTTTGTACTGCGTGTCGCAATGCTTGGATCAGCTGGGCAGCTATTTGTCCCTGCATTTTATTGAGTTTTGCGATAGAGGGAAGTTCTACGACTTTTGCCATTCTTGCCATAATTCTGGTCTACTTAAAGTAATACAAACTGGTACTTTTGAATAATCCAATTAAACCTGAAAATTTACAAGAACAAATATAGCAACATTGAGTTTAAGGAGGTTGTGCCGTGTATATTCCAGCAGATTTTGAAGTGACTCAAATAGATGAGCTATATCAGCTCATACAGAATTATCCATTGGGTATTTTATTTACACATGGGATCAGTGGTTTAGACGCGAATCACTTACCCTTTGAGTTACAAGCCGATAATACTGAATTTGGCATATTGCATGCCCATGTCTCTCGAAATAATCCTGTTTGGCAAGACCTGAAGAGTGGCGATGAAGTGTTGGTGGTCTTTCGAGCTGGGGACGCGTATATCTCACCGCAGTGGTATCCCAGCAAACAAGAGCATCATCAGCAAGTACCGACTTGGAACTATCGAGTGGTACATGCTTACGGTCGTGTGACTATTCGGGATGATGAACGTTATGTGCGCGGTGTGGTGGCACGTTTGACACGAACCCATGAAGTGGCGCAGCCAGAGCCATGGAAAATGTCGGATGCCCCGAAGGACTATCTTGAACCCATGCTAAAAGCAATTGTGGGGATCGAAATCGAAATTACTCAGTTGCAAGGCAAATCGAAGCTCGGCCAAAACAAAGAGCACCAAGATGTTCTGGGTGTAGCGAATGCACTGACAAAAACAGGACAGCTTGAGATAGCCGATGCAATGCATTTGATTGCCGTATCAAAAATCAACTCGAACTAGCCACAGATGATCCAACTTACCGAATTGAAATATAAGGAGTGAGCCATGCAGTGCTTAAAACCTGTGATTTTACAGGGTGAGAGAATTATATTAAAACCGCTTGAGTTTGAACATGCATCAGCACTGTGTGATGCAGTGCGTGATGGCGAGTTATGGAAGTTGTGGTATACCCGCATTCCTTCACCTGAGCAGATGACGGCCGAAATTCAACGCCGCCTAGATTTACAGCAGCTGGGCAGTATGTTGCCATTTACGGTAGAAGAACGAGACAGTGGTTGGCTGTTAGGGATGACAACTTTTATGAATATCGAAGCCGAGCACCGCCGTGTTGAAATTGGTTCGACATGGTATAGACAGTCCGCGCAGCGTAGTTATGTCAATACGGAGTGTAAAAATCTTCTGCTTTCGCATGCATTTGATACTTTGAATTGTATTGCAGTTGAGTTTCGTACGTCTTCTTTTAATTTTAAAAGTCGGGCTGCGATTGAACGTCTGGGGGCAAAATTAGACGGAGTGCTTAGAAGCCATCAAATTGTACAAAACGATATTTTAAGAGATACGTATGTGTACAGTATTTTAAAAAGTGAATGGCCTGCGGTGCAGCAGCATTTGAGAGCGTTCTTGAGCAAGAAATAACATTTTGTCTAGCCGACTCGTTTCATTGGAGAAAAATAATACATAAAAAAGGGGCATTATTTTCATATGAAAATAATGCCCCAGATGTACAACTAAATGATCACTGATATTAGACTCAAATTCACCAGTCGTATTTCAGACCCACTCTAAAGTTGGTCGGTGCTCCATAATAACTGTTTGTAGTTGATAGATGATATTTCTCATTGAACAGGTTATTTAAATTAAAATTCACTACAAGATTTTCATTGATTTTATAACGTGCCATCAAGTCAACCAATGTATAGCTGTCTTGTGTGAATCGAGTCTTATTAGACTCATTATCTTGATAAATTTCACTTTGCCAGCGTAGTCCACCACCTACTGTTAAAGCTTCGTCGAGGTAAGGCAGGGTATAAGTGGTAAATAATTTAGCGGTATTGTTTGGGATACTTGTATTTAAGTTCTTGCCATTTTTGTCCTGAGAGAGATTGCGTGAAAAACTTGCAGAAAGTTGCCAAGTATCCGTCAGTTTACCTGTGGTTTCTAACTCAAAGCCGCGGCTTTTTGTACCAGATTCTGTACGGTATGCTTGAGAGCCATTTGGTGCAGTTTTCCCTTCTATTGCAATGCTTTTATTATCTTCTTGGGTTTGATAAATGGCAGCACCGAAGTTTAGTTGGTTATCAAAGAATTCACCTTTAATCCCCAGCTCTGTGCTATTTCCTACCAGTGGATCGATATAGCTACCTGTGGTGGTTTGCTTGTCTTGTGGTAAGAAAATATTGGTATAACTTGCATAACCTGTCCATTGCTCTGTTAAGTCATAGGTGATGCCAACATAAGGAATGAGTTTGTTCTTTTCTTCACGTATTGAAGTCACGAGTTTTTGATCTGAGTTGGTGTAGTCTTTATCTACGCGTTGCCAATTTTCTAAACGTGTTCCTAAAATCACCGCCAGTGGATCAGCCAATTTTAAACGTACTGCACCAAATACAGATTGGCTTTTCTCATCATTGCTGTACCAGCCATCAATCGGCATTTCAGGGCGTGTCGGGTTATGCCCATCCCACTCGAAAATATTATCCAAAGTATTTACACTCCAACCCGAATAGGTTGGACGTTTATTTTTACTTCTGGCATAGGTGGTGCCTAAAACCACATCATGGCTTTGGTTGAGTAAGTCAAATGAACCATTTAAGGTTAAGTTAAAGAGGTCTTGAGTGGGTTCGTAGTCCCAGTGAGATCCATAGAGTAAAGTACCTGCCCCAGTTTCTTTATTAATTCCTGAGCGTGCGTAACCATAACCGACAATTTCATCAGAGGCTGTGATCGTACGAGATATGACACCTTTGAGCTTCCAACGCTCGTTAAACTGGTGCTCAATATCTGCAAAATAAGCTGTTGTTGTTCGATCAGACTCACTCCAACTTGCAGCATTTGAGTCCGAACGTGACCAATCGATGAGACTGCCATCGGTATAAAATGAAGGTAAACCGCCACGGGCAATACCTGAAATATCCATTTTTTGATAACTGAGCCCCAAACTGGCTTTGGTTTTTTCTGTAAGGTCTGCCTCAACAACACCATAGGCAATTTTACGTTCTTCACTATAGCGGTCGATATAAGAGTCGCCCGTTTGATAGGCGAGAACGGTACGTCCACGAATCGTGCCTGCTTGGTTTAATGGAGATGAGACATCGACATCGGTACGATAAGTGTCCCATGAACCTGCGCTAGCGCTAATAAAGGCTTTAAAATCTTGTAAAGGTTTCTTTCTTACCATATTAATACTTGCACTGGCAGAGCCTGCACCCGTCATTAAACCATTGGCACCACGCACCACCTCAACACGGTCAAATAAAGCAGTGTCCTGACTTTGGAAAATACTGCTATATGAACTTATCAGCTTTACGCCATCGAGTAGAAAGTTATCAACCGTTTGGCCACGTGCATAAATAGGCGAGTTATCACTGCCGATGTTACCGTTTTGGTTAATGGTCAAACCTGCGGCCTGTGAAACAACATCGGTTAGTTGGGTCAGGTTTTGATCTTCCATTTGTTGGCGCGTAATGACACTCACCAACTGTGGCGTCTCTTTGAGTGAAAGTGCCAAACCCGTCGAGGCTGTGGTGGCTTTGGCTGTATAAGAACCCGAGCCTTCAGTCGTTAAGTTATTGCCTGAGTTTGCTTTTAAAGAAATCGTTGCGAGCTGAGCAGTTCCATTGGCACTGGTCACTTGACTACTGTTTGCACCTGAAGCGTTATTGGCTTGACTATGAATGGCTTCGAGTTGAACTTCTCTTGTTTGAACGTGAGCTCGTTGTCTTGCTTGAATACTATAGCCGCCATTGTTGACTTTTACTGCAAGCAAAGCATGAGGTTGTAATAATGCAGCCAATGCTTGATCGATAGCATAATTACCTTTCAGCGCCTTAGCTTGCAAATTTGAAAGAGCCTTTGAGTCATAGCTGATGGTAGTCCCTGTTTGGATTGCGAGTTGTTTTAGCGCCTCATCTAAAGGGAGTTGAGTAATGTTCACAGGATACGTTGTGGCAGCATAAACAACAGTAGTAGCGAAGCTTCCTGCCATCAGTGGCATGCCCCATAAAACTGCGCGAATAGCCATCGCTAATCTACTTTTTGCCTGATAATCCTTCATGCGGTGTTCTCGACTGGGAGTGTATTTCTGTATAAGTCGAGTCAGCTCAAAAAAAGGGTCAAATTTTTATCTTTTTTTTATTTTTAATAGATAAGCACTGTAATAATCCAATTCAAGCTGATGGGTATAGGCCAAGTTCTCTAGACTTTGCTTTGGGTTTTTTAATGAAAACACCCCTGAAACACGAACTTTTTCTAACTCAGGATCGATAAAATAAGTTCCATTTTGATAACGGTACAATTCATCTAGCACTTTTTTAAGTGGCCATTGTTCTACAACCAGTAAATGTTGTGTCCAATAGGGTTGGTCATTTTGAAGCGGGTTGATGACTGAAATTGAACTGGCATCAAAACTGGTACGTTGACCTTGCTGTAAAAGTTTTCGTGTCGTTGTTTCAGCAGGATATAATGCTACCGCATGTTCATAAACTTTGACTTTGGTGCGATGTCGGTCTTCTTGGCGAACGGTAAATTGTGTACCCAGTGCTTCAATTTTGCCATCTTGGGTCGTAACCATAAATGGACGATGCTGCGGATCTTTTGCCGTCTGAATATAAATTTCGCCTTCCACCAATTCAATTTGTCGAGTTTGTTTTGAAAAGTCGACATTCACATAACTGTTACTGGCTAAAATCAGCTTCGTGCCATCTGCCAAAGGCACCGTTTTAATTTCACCCACTTGGGTGTGGTAGTCGGCTTGCCACTTTGCCCAAGGCATACTATATGCACTTAAACCAAGGACTAAAAAGCCCGATAGCCCAAACAGCATATTGTGTTTTAAAGAAGTATTAAATTTTTGCTTAGACTCGACTAATGCATCAGGTTGGAAAGAGGAAGGTAAGCCCGATAAACCTTGTGTAAAACGTTCGATCTGCGAAATGGCTAAAGCATGTTCCTTACTTTCAGATTTCCATTGCTCAAATTGCTGTAGTTGTATTTCGGTGATTTCCCCAGAATGAATCAGCACCAGCCAATCCGCGGCTGCATCTAAGATACTTTCAGGAAGAGGGGAAGGCTGTGACATAGCAGTTGTAAGGAAATCGATTAGTCGGTTGGATTATAAAGACTTATACAGGCTAAAAAAGCCTGCTTCATATCTCTTTTTACCGTTGCTTCAGAAATATTCAGCTTTTCGCTAATCACTCGATAGGTCAGACCATCTAACTGAGACAACAAAAAGACTTGAGATGTGCGCGTCGGTAGTTTCTCAAGCATACGATGAACCTGATACAAGGTTTCTCGAATGCACACCTCATGTTCTGCCGAAGGGTAGTAGTTTTCTGGTAGCTGTGCCAACGCATCTAAATACAACCTTTCAACATGCTGATGCCGCCAGTGGTCAATGATCACATGTTTAGCAATACCCATGAGCCATGCTTGAGGCTCTTTAATTTTTTCAAAACAATATTCACTTTTCAGAGCACGATAAAACACTTCCTGACTCAGGTCTTCAGACTGATGGTGGTGTTGTAGTTTGTGTTTGAACCATGACAACAATGTTGTTTGATGGGTGTTGTAGAGATGACTAAACCACAATTTTTTTTGGACATTTAAGTTCATATTTTTAACTCATGACCCTAGAAAAATATCCTGAATCTCAGCAGTAAAAGTGGGATAAAGAAATGAAAGGTTGAATATTAATGATAATCATTATTAAATGCAATTACAAATCGCAACATTTAGCATGAGCTGTTTTTTGTTTTCATCCGTCTTATTAATAGATATGCGTGATTTGGGATAGGAAGTTTCAATTTTTTAAATACTTAATTTGATCAAATTTTAAAAAATTGTATGGATCTTCCGATTTTGAACAGTATGTGTTGGGCGAGAATTTTTTGTAATGAATAGGAAATGTAATGAGTGAGCCATTGAACAATAACAACCCAGCAAAGCATTTTCTTCATCGTCGAACACTTTGGATTGGATTCATCATTGTCATTTTATTGTTAGGCATGGGAGGGTTGTATTGGAAAAAGGCCATGTCTCAGCCTAGTGAAGAATATAGTCAATGGGATAAACCTGTGCCTGTACGTGTTGTACCTGTGCAGCGACAAGACCTGCAGGTGGAAATCAAAGCCATTGGGACGGTTGTTCCGACCCATACAGTGAATGTGCAAACTCAGGTCTCAGGCGTTCTCAAGCAGATTTATTTTAAAGAAGGGCAGACTGTTCAAAAAGGACAACTTCTTGCTCAAGTTGACCCTGCACCATTTCAAGTGGCTTTGGCACAGGCAGAGGGGACACAACAGCAAAACTTAGCCCAACTCCGAAATGCAGAAACTGAGTTAGCACGTTATCAACTGCTGTTTAAGCAAGACTCCATTGCTAAACAACAAGTTGAACAACAGCTCGCTTTAGTCAATCAGTTGAAAGGGCAAATACAGGCCAATCGTGCACAGGTTGATGCAGCCAAATTACAATTGTCTTATACCAAAATTTATTCACCGATTAATGGACGAGTTGGTTTTCAGCAGAAAGATGCGGGTAATTTAATTCAGGCCAATGATACGACAGGTTTGGTCAGCATCACCCAAGTTCATCCTATTTATGTACAGTTTTCAGTTGCTGAACATGATTTGACTCATTTGCGTGAAAACATGAAACAGGGACATCAAGTCCCAGTCAAGGCATGGGATAAAGCAGAACAAAAGCAACTTGCGGTTGGGCAGGTGCAGGCGTTGGATAACCAGATTGATGCCAATACAGGTACCTTAAAGATCAAGGCCATTTTTGATAATCGTGATGATGTTTTATTTCCCAATCAGTTTGTCAATGTTCGTTTAAATGCACATACCGTTCAAGATGCCATCAGTATTCCAAGTGACGCCGTGCAACATGGGGCCAAAGGCACTTATGTGTATATCGTCAATTCGCAGAAAAAAGCAGAAATTCGTATGCTCACCCTTGGCTTAAGTTCTAATGGGCAGATTCAAGTTTTAACAGGCTTAAATGGTACGGAGCAGGTGGTTTTAGAAGGAATTGACCGACTTGCAGAAGGCAAAGAAGTTCAAATTGTCTCGGATCAACCTCAAGCGATGGCCACATCAAAATCTGCTGTTGGATAAGATATGAATATTTCAAAATTCTTTATTGTCCGTCCAGTCGCAACTACGTTGTTGATGCTGGCATTGCTGTTTAGTGGCTTATTGGTTTGGCGGCTTTTGCCAGTGTCGGCTTTACCACAGGTCGACTACCCCATTATTCAGGTCTATACCTTTCAGCCTGGGGCAAACCCCGACACGGTACAACGAACTATCACTGCACCGCTTGAGCGGGAAATGGGCAAAATTGCGGGCTTAAAGCAAATGTCTTCGCAGAGTTCTGTCGGGGCATCTGTCATTACCTTACAGTTTGAATTAAGCGCTGAACTGGGCGTGGTGGAGCAAGAAGTACAATCGGCACTAAGTACCGCCAGCAGTAAATTACCAAGTGATTTGCCAACGCCACCAGTATATCGAAAGGTCAATCCAGCCGATGTGCCTGTCATTACATTAGCGATTAGTTCAGAGACTTTACCCCTCACCACGGTTTATGACATGGTGGATACACGGGTGGCACAAAAGCTTTCTCAGCTCACGGGTGTGGGTATGGTGAGCCTTGCTGGTGGGCAACGACCAGCAATACGGGTGCAAATGAATCCTGCTGCGCTTGCCGCTTATAAAATGAGTGCCGAAGATGTCCGCACCGCAATCAATGCGGCCAATGCCAGTCAACCCAAAGGCAGTTTTGATGGGCCCTATCGCAGTACTATGCTAGATGCCAATGATCAAATCCGTTCAATTGGCGACTATGAAAGCCTCATTTTACGCTGGAATAACGGTGCTCCGATTCGATTAAAAGATGTGGCACAGGTGATTGAAGGTAGTGAAGACCGCTATATGGCGGCATGGGCAGACAGCCAAACCGCTATTTTGGTGAGTGTGCAGCGTCAACCGAATGCCAATGTCATTCAAGTGGCCGATCAGATTAAGCAGCTATTGCCTGAGCTGCAAAAGAACCTGCCTGAAAACGTCAAAATTCGAGTACTGACCGACCGTACAGAGAGTATTCGTAGTTCGATCCACGATGTGCAAAAGGAATTGGTTTTTGCGGTCTGTTTAGTGGTCATGGTGACTTTTCTCTTTCTAAGAAATTTATCAGCCACCATTATTCCGAGTATTGCCGTTCCACTGTCAATCATTGGTACCTTTGTACAGATGTATTTTTTAGGTTTTTCAGTCAATAACCTGACTTTAATGGCACTGACCATTGCCACAGGCTTTGTGGTGGATGATGCGATTGTGATGTTGGAAAATATTGCACGACATCGTGAAGCTGGTGAAAGCCTGATGCAAGCAGCGCTCAAAGGGTCGAAAGAAATAGGTTTTACGCTCATTTCTTTAACCATTTCATTGATTGCTGTTCTCATTCCGCTGCTGTTTATGGGCGATGTAGTCGGACGGTTGTTCCATGAGTTTGCAGTGACTTTAGCAGCTGCAATTGCAATTTCTCTAGTGGTCTCTTTAACCTTAACGCCGATGATGTGCGCTTATTTGCTCAAAGGCAAAGCGCCATTAAAAGAAGCAGAGCATCAAACTTCAGCGAATAGATGGAGTCTGGATGGTATCATTGAGCAGTATGGAAAAGCTTTGCAATGGGTGTTTCAGCATCAAACCCTGACACTGGCCGTTATGCTCAGCACAGTGTTATTCGCAGGTTTTTTGTATTGGATGATTCCTAAAGGTTTTTTCCCTGTGCAGGACAGTGGCGTTATCCAAGTGGTGACCGAAGCCCCAGATGATATTTCATTTCAAGCCATGAGTGAGCGCCAGCAAGCACTAGCGGCTGAAATTTTAAAAGATCCCGCTGTTGAAAGCCTGTCTTCGTTTATTGGTATTGATGCCAATAACCCGAAACTCAGTAATGGCCGAATTCTTATTAACTTAAAGTCACATGCAGAACGAGCGGGTGCAGATCAAGTGATGGCACGTTTGCGTGAAGAGCTGGGTCATGTTCAGGGTATTAAAGCTTGGATGCAACCTGTGCAGGAGTTAAGTATTGAAGATAAAATTAGTCGCACTCAATATCAGCTCAGTTTGACAGCAGCAAAAAACACAGATTTAGCGTTATGGACACCTGTTGTGGTGGATGCTTTACGCCAACAACCTGAGTTTGCAGAAGTAAGCAGTGAAAACAGCGGTTTAGGTTTACAAGCCTATATTGATATTAATCGAGATGCAGCCGCACGGCTTGGTTTAACAGTCGAAGATGTAAGTTTGGCTCTGCAAAATCTATTTGCGCAGCGACAAATTGCAACGCTATATACTCAGTCGAATCAGTACCGCATAGTGCTAGAGCTAGCACCAGAGCTAACGCATGGCATACAGGCTTTAGAGCAAACGTATATTCATAATGCCAGTGGAGAGCCAATTTTACTGAGCTCTGTGGCAAGCATTGTGCAAAAACGAGTCCCGATTATTTTACAGCAACAAGCTCAATTTCCTGCCAACGGTATTTCTTTCAACCTTGCAACAGGCGTAGCTTTGGGAGATGCCATTCAAGCCATTCAACGTGTAGAGCAGCAGCTCAATTTACCTGCTGAAGTTAAACTTCAGCTACAAGGGGCTGCTGCTGCATTTGAAAACTCGCAACAGCATACCTTTTGGTTGGTGATCGCCGCGATTGTGACCATGTATATCGTGCTTGGGATGTTGTATGAGAGCTTTATTCATCCCATCACTATTCTTTCAACCTTACCATCTGCGGCAATCGGGGCTTTATTGGCGCTGTTTATGGTCGGTCGACCACTCGATATGATTGCTTTAATCGGTATTATTTTATTGATCGGCTTGGTGAAGAAAAACGGCATCATGATGGTGGACTTTGCCTTGGCAGCACAGCGCCAAGAGGGTCTTTCGCCTCAGCAAGCGATTTATCAGGCGGCGTTGATGCGATTCCGCCCCATTTTAATGACGACACTGGCGGCATTGGTTGGCGCTATTCCACTGATGTTGGCATCAGGTTCAGGGGCTGAATTACGTCAGCCTCTAGGGATTGTCATGGTCGGTGGTTTGATTTTAAGTCAGGTACTGACGCTATTTACTACGCCTGTGGTTTATTTGTTTTTTGACCGTTTACAGCATGCTTTTCAAAAGCCGAAGCTACCTTTAGCTGAACTTGATGAAACAAGGAGCGAGTTTTGAAGTTACTCTCTGCTTTGGTTCATCGTCCTGTTGCCAGTGTGTTACTGGGCATCGCAATTGTGTTGCTTGGTGTATTGGCGTATTTCCGCTTACCTGTGGCGTCCTTACCTCAGGCAGATATTCCGACCATCGTGGTGCGGGCCAGTTTACCTGGGGCAAGTCCTGAAAGTATGTCGGCGACCGTTGCAACACCTTTAGAACGGGCCATGATGGGCGTTTCTGGGGTAAAAGCAATTAACTCTTCCAGTAGTCAAAATGCAACGCAAGTGACTTTGCACTTTGACTTAGAGACCGATATCAATGAGGCGGCACGAGAAGTACAGGCGGCCATTAATGTTGCAATGTCACAGCTTCCATCAGGGATGCCTAGCCCACCTGAATATTTCAAGGTTAATCCAAGCCAAAGCCCAATTTTTTATTTGGCATTGAGTTCAGCGCATTTATCTGCGGGTAAATTATATGAAATTGCCAGCAATCAACTCCAGCCCAATCTTGCGCAGATAAGTGGAGTTGGTGAGGTTGAAATTGATGGCGCGTCTATGCCTGCGGTGCGGATCACCTTAAATCCGAATGCACTCATTGCACAGGGCGTTTCATTGGAACAAGTTCGTACTGCAATTGAAAAAAGCAATACAGTACAAGCATTAGGCGTGGTTGAAACCGATCAACTTCGTTGGCAAGTCGCATTGTCGAACGATTTAAAACAAGCGCAAGATTTTGCCAACTTGGTGATTCATCGTAATGCTCAAGCCATCGTACGTTTAAAAGATGTGGCTGAGGTGCAAGATTCTGTTGAAAACCGCTATGTCAGTGGTTTTCATAATGGTCAACCTGCGGTGATTATCAAAATTAGTCGTCAACCCAATGCCAATACCGTGGCGACCATTGATCAGATCAAAGAAAAACTGCCTGAATTAAAATCACTGATTCCCGCAGACGCACAATTGACTACAGTGATGGATGGTTCTGAAATCATTCGCGCAGGTTTAGCGGAAGCCCGCGATACGTTGTTGTTTTCCATGCTGTTGGTCATTATTGTCGTTGCTTTGATGTTAGGGCGTATGCAAAGTGCTCTTGTGCCGGGTATTGCCATGTTGGTGACTTTGGTCGGGGCGTGTAGTTTGGTGTATTTGGCAGGCTTTTCGCTCAATAACCTCTCCATTATGGCGGTGATTGTCGCTATTGGCTTGGTGGTGGATGATGCGATTGTGGTGCTAGAAAACATTGAGCGTCATATTGAGCAGGGAGACTCTCCTGTACAGGCTGCCATTAAAGGGATTCAGGAAGTGGGTCTGACTTTAGTGGCCATGAATTTGGCTTTGGTGGTGATTTTCATTTCAGTGTTGTTTATGGGCGGTGTGATTGAGCGACTGTTCCGCGAGTTTTCACTGACCTTAGTTTTTATTGTAGTGTTGTCTGTTTTTGTTTCCTTGGTCCTAACACCAAGCTTATCTGCACGTTGTTTAAAACCGTTAGAGAGCGACCAACATCAGCCTTTATATCAATTTAGCCATCGCTGCATGCAGCAGTTCAATCATGCTTATTTAACATCTTTAAAATGGATGCTAGCACATGGCTATGTCGTGATTTTATTTTGGCTAGGTGCGATAGGTGCTTCATTCTATGTCTATCAGCACCTCCCTAAACGAGTATTACCTGAGCAAGATACAGGACGGGTTGAGGCTTTTATTCGTGGTGATGACGGGTTTTCCTTTCAAATTATGCAACCCAAAATTGCAGCCTTTAGTGAAAGCTTGTTGAGTGATCCTGCTGTAAAAGATGTGGTTGGAACTTCAGGGGGAGCAGGCGGAACCACCAATTCCTTTTTCATGGTGAGTTTAAAACCCAAAGCAGAGCGTGAGGGGCAAAGCTCACATGCCATTGTCGAGCGTATGAAACAAAATGCGCCGTGGCAGGCTGGGGCAATTTTCTCAGCACGTGTGGAACAAGAATTAGAACTGGATGATCCTTTTTCAAGCGGTAGTGGTCAAGACTATATGCTGTTGCTACAGTCAGATGATGTTGCACAGCTACGCCAATGGGTGCCGAAAGTCGCGCAGGCCATGCAAAAACTGCCTGAACTTGAGGAAGTGGAAACTATGGGGGATGAAGGTGCGCAGCATGTCACCCTAGATGTAGACCGTGAAGCGGCACGCCGTTTGGGCGTTGATATTGAAAGCATTTCAAGTGTACTGAACAACTCATTTGCACAGCGCCAGATTTCAACCATTTATGATCCGACCCAACAGTTTCATGTGGTCATGGAGGTAGATAGGCACTTCACGGAACATCCTGAATCCTTAGCCAATGTACAAGTTCCTAATAAAGATGGACAAGCTGTGCCGCTGCGTAACTTTGCGACATGGTCTTATGGAATTACCAATGATCGAGTGTATAGACGTAATCAATATGCCGCGATGGGTATTGGTTATGTGGTGAAACAGGGCTATAGCTATGAACAGGCCGATGCCGCGATCCGATCTGTTTTAACTGAAGTGATGTTGCCAAACAACGTTTTTATGACCACGGATAAAGATGTAGAAGCAGAAAGTTTACAAGCGGGCTTAAGTACACCGTTGCTAATTCTTGCGGTAATTTTGTTGATTTATATCGTGCTTGGGGTGACCTATGAAAGTGTGGTACATCCATTAACGATTTTATCGACCATACCCGCTGTGGCTTTGGGCGCACTGTTAACCTTATGGATCTTTAACTTTGAGTTCACCCTGATTGCATTGTTGGGCATGTTTTTACTTATTGGTATCGTGGTGAAAAATGCCATTTTATTGATTGATTTTACTTTATATGAACGGCGTGCAGGAAAGTCAGCATATCAAGCTGTATTGTCTGCGGCGGCTCTGCGTTTTCGCCCGATCTTAATGACCAATACCGCAGCATTATTGGGTGCAATTCCGTTGGCTTGTAGTTGGGGTGAGGGGGCTGAGCTACGTCAGCCTTTGGGTGTGGTCATTGTGGGCGGCTTAGCGCTTGGGCAGCTCTTAACTTTGTACACAACGCCTGTTTTGTATTTGCTCTTTGAAAAATGGGCTGAATCTTGTTCGAGATTTAAACGTAAATTTGTGCTGCCAAGCTCAGGCAAATAGATAAAGAAATAGGAAAATAGAATGTCAGGTTTGGTTTATAAAAATGTCTTAAGCCTAAGTTGTGTGTTGTTGTTGACTGCATGTAGTTCTACGGCGGTCGTACGTCCTCCCGAATATAAAAAACCGCTGATTCATGTAGATGAACAATACAAATATGCAGTGCTTAATTGGACAGAAACCGTAAAGTTAAAAGGTAAGACAGTTGCATGGTGGGACATTTATCAAGACTCCGTTTTAAGTCAACTGCTGCAACAGTTAAATGCAGAAAACTTAAATTTGAAACAGGCCGAGGCACGTTATAGACAAGCCAATGCTTTACTTGAACAGCAAAAAGCCAGTCGTTCTGTCAGTCTAAGCTTAGAAGGT
This sequence comes from Acinetobacter sp. Gutcm_16, assembly GCF_028649355.1. NCBI lineage: Bacteria > Pseudomonadati > Pseudomonadota > Gammaproteobacteria > Moraxellales > Moraxellaceae > Acinetobacter > Acinetobacter sp. Gutcm_16. The sequence goes on from NZ_JAQSUV010000031.1 coordinate 89,856, forward strand.
GCTGCCAAGCGTAATGGCGCAAAGTATACATCTCCAAACAGTCAGTTTAGCACAGGGGTTCAGGCCAGCTGGATTCCTGATGTTTGGGGACGTGTGGCGAAAGCGATAGAGGGACAACAGGCAAATTTAGAAGCGGTGCAGGCGGACTTAGCCGCAGTGAAACTGAATCAACAGTTATTGGCGACCGAGGCCTATTGGAACATTCGTGTTTTGGATGCGCAACTGGATGTATTGCAGCAAACCCAAAAAAGTTACCTACGTTCAGTGCAAATTTTAAAAAACCAATATACAGCAGGGATGATTGCGCGGGCAGATGTGATACAGGCAGAAACACAGTTGAAACAAGTGCAAATACAGCAAATCGAAACGCAGCGTGAACGCAATTTACAGGAAAATGTGCTGGCGGTCTTGCAGGGTAAAAGTGTGGTTCAGTTTCAACTGGTGAAACGTCAGCAAGGTTTGAGTATTCCTACTGTACCTGCACAGTTACCCAGTCGCTTACTCATGCAACGTCCCGATGTGATTCGTGCAGAGCGGGAGCTTGCGAGTACACATGCACAGTTGGGTTTAGCACAAACGGCTTGGTTGCCAGATATGAGTATTGGTCTTAATGCGAGTTTAAATAGCCAAGTGTTAGGTCAGCTGTTCCAAGCCCCTGCATATTTATGGTCTACGGGACTAGAAGCGGCTTCGGTTATTTTTGATGGTGGAAAACGCCAAGCTGAAATTGCTCAAGCCCAGGCAAGCTATGACGAAAAATTAGCAGCCTATAAGCAAGCTGTACTTACGGGCTGGAAGGAAGTTGATGATGCTTTAATGCAAACTTCAAGTTTGAAACAACAACAACTTGAACAAGCTCAGTTATTACAACTAACCAAAGAAAATGAACAAGTGGTGATGCGACGTTATAACGCAGGTTTAGTCAGTTATTTGGAAGTGGTCACGGCGCAGAATTTAAGGCTGCAAGCTGAACAGAGCACATTAGAGTTGCAACAAATCCAATTAAAAAATACAGCGCAATTAATGACTGCTTTGGGTGGAAATATTTCCTAGACACTTGCTTTCTTTTCAAGTGGTGATTGACCAAACCATTAAGCCTTACATCTTGGGCATCAGATCTAAGGCTTATGCTATTTATTTAAAAGTAACAATAGAATAGAAAGTATGTGCTATTGAACACGAACTTTTATGACACACCGTTTATAAAAACAGTGCGCCTGACATTGCTCCGAAGAGCATGACCCACAGTGGATGAATTTTTTTCACTAAACTTAACCCCGTCGCCACGATAACGATCGCGATAAGTAACCAGTTCTGAGCAGATGCTGCGGCAATAATATAGGCACTGACCAAAACCAAGCCGACGGTAATCGGTTTCAGTGCTTTTTCAAACATGCTGCGTAGTGGATGATCCTTAAACTGATTCCAAAACTTGAGTGCAAATACAGTCAGTACAGAAGATGGCCCAAACTTTGCCAATGAAGTCACGAACAGTCCAGCAGGTCCAGCCACATGCCAGCCGACCAGTGGCACAATCATCATATTGGGGCCCGGAGCCGCTTGCGCCATGGCAAACATGGTGCTGAACTCTGTGGCAGTAAGCCAACGATGCACCTCAACTACTTGATGTTGCATTTCAGGCAAAATGGCATTGCCGCCACCAAAGGCCAATATAGAAAGCTGGGTAAAAACGATGGCTAAGGTGAGTAAAATCATGCGTTTTGTCCTCTTTTTTTCAAGCTTAAGACCGCGACATTGATGCTGACTAAGATCAGTAACGTTAATGCCAAGGGAATCTTAACAATCAGCATAAAGACAATGGTCAGCGCGATAGTAAAGATCGTGAGGTAACTTTTCAGAATGGGTTTCAGCATTTTTAGCCCCATGGCAAACAGTAAACCTGCTGCTGCCGCTGCCAGTCCCTGTATCATGTGCTGAATCACGGGGATATTTTGAAATTGTGCATAGAGCTGATACAACAAAATCACAATCACCGTCGGTGCAAAAATTAACCCGAGAACGGCACTAATCGCACCTTTAACCCCCTGAAACTCATAACCAATGGCAACGGCCATATTAATGATGTTTCCTCCAGGGAGGATTTGACAGACACCCAATAAGTGCGTGAACTCTTCCGTGTTGAGCCATTTTTGGTCTTCTACAACCATTTGATGTGCAAGTGGCAATACGCCACCAAAGCCCATGAGTCCCAGCTTCATAAAGCCTGCAAATAATTCCCGTGAAGTTGGATGGGTTATTTGTTCAGCAGGGAGCACTTCAGTGTTCATGTCTTTCGCCTTTTGTGGAATGTGCTCAGTATGAACCTGTAGAGATATGTTGAAAAATGCTATTTTTGACGTTATATATACTGGAAAAGTATGTTTAATAGGGCAGACATGATCGATATCCATAAACTCAGAGCATTTGTTGCAGTGGTAGAAGAAAGTAATATTTCGCATGCAGCTGTTCGTTTGAATATGCAACAACCACCGTTGACACGGATTATCAAAAGCTTGGAAGAAGAGTTGAATACACAACTGCTAAAGCGTTTGCCGCGTGGTGTTGAGGTAACGGAGGCGGGCAAGGTATTGTACAAAGAAGCCATTGCGATATTGGCGCATGCACAGTTAATTCCTAAACGTGTGCAGGATATTTCTTTGGGGGTCGAAGGTCAGATTAATATTGGCTTTACCAACTCGGTTGGCTTACATCCTTTTTTACCGGCCTTGCTGCGTAACTTTCGGGAAACTTTTCCACGTGTTTCAATTCATCTGGAAGAAGATGGCAGTAGCTCGCTGATAGACTCCATTAGTAATGAAAAAAATGACATTGTGTTCTTACGCAAACCTGCACCGATTGGCCTTGGTTTAACCAGTCTACATGTATTAGATGAACCGCTCATTGTGGCTTTACCCAACAATCATCCTTTGGCTGAACAAGCCGAACCGATTCACTTGCTGGATCTTGAACCGCATGACTTTGTGTTATACCGACGTTTAGCTGGACAAGATTTATTCGATAATATTTTGGCCAGTTGTTACCAAGCTGGATTTAGTCCCAAAATTGTACAAGAAGCGCCACGTTTAACCTCAAGCTTAAACTTGATTGCTGCAGGGATTGGTTTATCCATCGTGCCTGAGGCCATTCGTGACTTTTGGAATAAGCAGATTGTTTATAAAACGCTTAAGGCCAATAGCCCATGTATTGCGCCGATTTATGCAGTATATAAAGAAAATATAGACAATGTCCGTTTGCAGCATATTTTAAAATTATTGCAATAGACAGTTGAATATGGAGCGCCCTATTCTGCCTGACAAGAGCTGGCTTAAAGTGCTAAGGTAGAGTGATAATGTGTTGTATTAAAGTTTTATACCTATAACGAATGCTCGTATGGAGCAAAATATAATATTTAGCAATATGAGGTGTTTAACCCATGCTTTTTAATAAAGTTTCTTTTGCACTTACGGCTCTGATTTCTTCCTCTGTGGTAATGATGAGTGGTTGTACAACCAGCCCGTCTGGCAGCGTTTCAAATACACAACAACAGACGCAAAATGCCTTATTGGTCTATGGTGGCCCCATTTTAACCATGCAAGGCATTCAGCCCAGCTATGTCGATGCCATGTTAATTCAAGATGGAAAGATCCGTTATACAGGCACATTGTCTGAGGCTGAAAAGCTTGCGCCACAAGCTAAACGTTTGAACTTGAATAACAAGACCGTCATCCCTGGCATCATCGATGCACATAGCCATTTAAACTCTGTCGGTATGCAGCAAACTGTGGCAAATTTATATCCGCCGCCAGATGGCAAGGTGGTGAGTATTGCCACACTTATCCAAGAAATGAAGGCGTGGGCGAAGCAAAATCCAACTTTTGTCCAAGCGACTTCTGGCTGGATTATTGGCAATGGTTATGATGATGCCCAGCTACAAGAGAAAGCCCATCCGACAGCCACAGATTTAGATCAGATTTCAACGACTCAACCTGTGCTGATTTTACATCAGTCAGGGCATTTGGCCTCTGTGAATCACAAAGCGCTAGAGTTGTTAGGCATTAATGAAAAAAGTAGTAACCCCAGTGGTGGTGTGATTCGACGTGTGGTGGGGACCAATATTCCGAATGGTGTACTGGAAGAAAGTGTTGTGATTGAAGCCATGTTACAGGCTTTTAAAACGGTCCCACCTGAAATGATGCAGCAGATGGCGTTGACTGCGGTACAGACCTATATGAAAAATGGTTATACCACGGTGCAAGAAGGACGAGCTGATCGTGGTACTTCAGAACTTTGGCGCAGTTTGGCCAATCAAAACAAATTAGCCATCGATGTCGTCTCTTATCCTGATATTAGTTCTGAACAGGCGTATATGCTCGAAAAAGGTGTAAGCAAAAACTATGTCAATCACTTTAGAATTGGCGGCGTGAAAATTAGCTTAGATGGTTCACCCCAAGGTAAAACAGCGTGGTTAACAGAACCTTATGTGGTTCCACCTGAAGGGAAAGATAAGAACTATCGTGGCTATCCTGCATTTCCAGAGCAAAAAACAGTCCAGCACATGATTGATTTGGCTTTTCAAGAGCAGTGGCCAATTTTGGCACATGCCAATGGTGATGCCGCGATTGATCAATACCTTAATGTGATTGCCAATGCGCAAAAGAAATATGATGCCTCACAGCGACGAGATGTGATTATTCATGCGCAAACCATGCGAGAGGATCAACTGGATCGGGCGAAACGGCTTCACTTGATTCCCTCATTTTTTTCTCTACATACTTATTACTGGGGCGACTGGCATGTGGCACAAACCATAGGTGAAAAGCGTGCTGAACACATCTCACCGACGGGTTCAGCTTTAAGAAAAGGCATGATTTTCACCGAGCATCATGATGCCCCTGTTATCCCACCGAAAAGCATGATGGTGCTGGATGCAACGGTTAATCGCACCACGCGAACAGGCAAAGTTTTGGGTGAGGCACAAAAAGTCAGCCCGTATATCGCACTTAAAACGATGACGGACTGGGCTGCATATCAGTATTTCGAAGAAGACATCAAAGGCACATTAAGTACTGGGAAATACGGTGACTTTGTTGTTTTAAGTGACAATCCAATCACAATTGATCCGTCTAAGATCAAAGACATCAACGTTCTTGCAACCTATAAGCAAGGACAGTTGGTTTATCAAAGATAAAGTTGTTTAGCGGCTTGTAAACCTGCGACTGAAAAGGTCATGAGATGTTTGACTAAAAGCGCCGGTTCAAGCTTGGAGACATTTTTAAGTGGGCTTGGCCCATTTGCATCTGCCAAAATCAGCATCATACAGGGCGCGACTGTACTGAGTACACAAGGCAAAAGTGCAGGGTGATTTTCATCAATGCCTGAAACTTGGCTAATAATTTTTTTGACCAAAAGAAACTTTCGCGCACCATCATTTTGCATAAACGTGTATAGGTGAGTGGTCGGTGAAAAAAGTTCACGAACAAACACCTTGCTATGCCAGACATCGGTTTCAACCAGCTTACCGATCAGGCTTTCAAAAAAAGCTTCCAGTTTTTCAGTAGGCGTTTTAGAGCTGTTAAGCAAGGTCAAGAGTTCTTGTTCATCAATATAATGCGTATGTGCTTCGGCAAGTACGGCACGATATAAGCCATCACGACCATCGAAGTGATAGTTAATGGCAGCCAAATCGACTTCGGCCAGCTTGGCAATGGCTTTACTCGTGGTTTTTGCAAAACCATCCTGAGCAATTAGGTGGCCAGCAGCATCCAAAATTTTCGATTTGGTTAAATCACCATCGCTACGTCCAGCTCTAGACATTATTTACTCTGCATCAAAATTTAGACTTGAAGTATATCTTTCTTAACTGAATTGTTATAGTTTAAATTAAATTTAAACTTGTATTAAAACTAAGCGAAGGTTTGATGTACATGAACAAAAGTAAGTTCATACTGCTGGTTGGGGTATTGCTCATTGCTGTAGCGGCTGCATTTTTGTGGTTCAGTCGAGACAAAGCCGATCCCGATCATCTGGTGTTATATGGCAATGTTGATATTCGACAAGTCTCGCTGGCATTTGAAACGGCTGGGCGTATTCAAAGCTTATCTGTTCAAGAAGGTGATCGCGTTCAAAAAGGTCAGGTTCTTGCCGAACTGAATACTGACTCACTTACCATACAAGCACAGCAAGCCCAAGCGCAGTTACAAGTTCAACAGCAAACCTTAAACGAGCAAGCTGCGGGCAATCGACCTGAAGAGATTACCCAAGCGAAAGCGAAAGTACAGTCTGCCCAAGCCCAATTTGAAAATGCCGATAAACAATACCAGCGTTTAAATGTCTTAAATCGGAGTACTGCGGGTCAAGCGGTGAGTAAGCAAGAGGTTGATGCTGCAAAAAGCAATATGAAAATGGCGGAAGCGGCCGTAGGTGAAACCAAAGCCAACTTGGAGCTACTTTTGAAAGGTGCACGCATAGAAGATCGTGAAGCGGCTAAAGCACAATATGAATCGACCAAAGCCAATCTTGATTTGATTGATTACCAAATTACTCAAAGTAAGCTGCTGGCACCTGTTAATGGCGTTATTCGTGCACGTTTACAAGAAGTCGGCGACATGACGACTTCAAACAAGTCCGTCTATACCATTGCCCTGATCCATCCTAAATGGGTGCGTGTTTATGCTAGTGAAATGGATCTTGGGCATATCAATATGGGCGCAGCAGCCCAAGTCATTCGTGACTCACAACCGAATCAGCCCATCACAGGAAAAATTGGTTATATCTCATCTGTGGCGGAATTTACCCCGAAAACGGTACAGACCGAAGATATTCGCACGACTTTGGTTTATGAAGTCCGTATTTATGTCGATGACCCGAATGACCAACTGAAGATGGGACAACCTGTGACGGTGAACATAGCCAAATCATCTCGCCCAATGGCCACGAACAATCCTTAAGGCAGGGGAGTATGTCGATGTCAGTAGAGAGCATTGTAATTGCCACGGATTTAAACAAAACCTTTAAAGCAGAACAAAAAGGTTTGGATGATGTGCAGGCTTTGCAAGGCATAAATATGCAGATCAAAACAGGACAACTAACGGCTTTGGTCGGGCCTGATGGTGCTGGTAAAACCACATTTTTAAGATTGATCGCAGGTTTATATAAGCCAACCGCTGGAAGCTTAGAGGTCTTAGGAATGGATGTCGCCAAAGACCCGCAATCTGTGCAAGATCGTATCAGTTACATGCCGCAAAAGTTTGGTTTGTATGAAGACCTCAGCATTCAAGAAAATTTAGACTTGTATGCGGATTTGCATGGCGTGCCAATGAACATTCGCAATGAGCGTTTTGCACGTTTACTCAAGATTACCGATTTAGCGCGCTTTACAGAGCGTCCCGCAGGAAAACTCTCTGGAGGCATGAAGCAGAAGTTAGGTTTGGCCTGCACTTTAGTCCGTTCACCTGAACTATTGCTGTTGGATGAACCAAGTGTCGGTGTCGATCCACTCTCACGCCGTGATTTGTGGATCATCATTGAACAGTTGGTGAGGGAGGAGAACTTGAGTGTCATCCTCAGTACGGCGTATATGGATGAAGCTGAACGATGTCATGAGGTTTATGTTATGTTGGATGGGCAAGTCCTAAAGCAAGGTACACCCGATGAACTGACGGCTCAGGCACAGGGACAAACATGGCAAGTAGAACCCAGTCCCGACATGAAGGCGCGGGTGTTACAAGCACATTTACTCGATAATCAACATTATATTGCCGATGCAGTTCCCAAAGGCAATGTAGTGCGTTTTATTACGCGAATTGAAAGCCCATCACTTCCAGCAGATCTCTTGCCCAAAGGCATTGTTGCAGAACCGAGAGCAGCAGAGCTAGAAGATGCATTTATGTTACTTTTACATGAGGCGAAGCATACTCAAAAAACGGTATTGGCACAGGAAAATTTAGCTTTAGACCCTTCAATACCTTTGATAGAAAACTTTGATACGCTACAAGCAGAGCCAGATGTAAAACAGCAGCTCGAAAAACCTGTGATTGTGGTGAAGGATTTGGTACGCACTTTTGGCGATTTTACAGCCGTGGCCAGTACCTCGTTTGATGTATCCCGAGGCGAAATTTTTGGTTTACTTGGCCCCAATGGTGCAGGTAAGACCACGACGTTTCGTATGCTCTGTGGCTTACTGCCCGCCAGCAGTGGTGTGTTGGAAGTGGCAGGCATGAATTTGCGTACAGCTCGTGCGCAGGCAAGGGCAAAAATTGGTTATGTATCGCAGAAGTTTGCCCTGTATGGCAATTTGAGCGTACTGGATAATCTAAAGTTTTTTGGTGGCGCTTATGGCTTATCGGGCAAACAGTTAAAGCAGCAAATTGATAAAGCGTTGCTCCAATTTGAACTTAAGCCACATGCTAAAAGTGGTGATCTACCAAATGGTTTTAAACAACGTTTGTCGATGGCAGCAGCACTGTTACATCAGCCTGAAATTGTATTTTTGGATGAACCGACCAGTGGTATTGATCCTTTAGCAAGGCGTTCTTTTTGGTACACCATTGGAGAGTTGGCGAACCAAGGCATGACCATAATTGTGACCACACACTTTATGGAAGAAGCTGAATATTGTGATCGGATTGCGATTCAAGATGCAGGGAAGTTGCTGGCGATTGGCACACCTCAACAGATTCGTAGGATGGCGCAGTTAGAGGGTGTAAACGATATGAATAGCGCTTTTATTGCCATCGTTGAACAGTCCCGTGCAGACATGCAGGCTCACTGAGGAGCGTCAGATGAATCATTTCTCAGCTTTCTGGACACGACTGTTTGCCTTGACACGTAAAGAATCCAAACAGCTGCTTCGTGATAAAAGCAGTATGTCGATCGGTTTCATTCTACCGATTATTTTAATTTTACTGTTTGGTTATGGACTGTCTTTCGATTTAACCAACGGACGCGTCGGGGTGGTGGAGCAACAATCCACGCCACAGAGTCAGCAACTGATGAGTGGGCTAAACGGCTCTAAATACATTACCGTCAAGCACTATACAAGCTTTAGCCAAGCTAAAGCCGCAATGGGCAAGGCTGAAATTGATGCCATCGTCAATATACCCAGCAACTTTGCGGAGCAATATGCAAAGGGAGTTGGTGCTGTTCAGGTCATTACGAATGGCCGTTCGACCAGTATTGCTTCGGCTTTGCAGGGTTATATTACCAGTGCGCTCAATACCGCCAGCTTGATACAAGCAGACCGAACCAATGCAGCTTCGGTGGGTGGCATTATCACGGTTGAACAACGTATGTGGTTTAACGAGTCCGCAAATAGTACGTGGTTTTTAGTACCAGGTTTAATTGTCCTAATTTTGACCTTGGTCGGCGCATTTTTAACAGGTTTACTGATTGCACGTGAGCGCGAGCGTGGCACTTTAGAAGCATTATATGTTACGCCCGTACGTCCTCTAGAAATTGTACTTTCAAAACTGGCGCCCTATATCGTGATTGGGATGATTGATATTGTGATGTGCTTAGTTGCAGCACATGTTCTGTTTGATGTACCCATCCGCGCATCGCTGTTCTCTGTTATGAGTGCCTCTTTTTTATATTTAATGGTGTCGTTACTGCTGGGGCTGATGATTTCAGGCCTATCCAAAAGTCAGTTTCAAGCCAGTCAGATGGCACTGCTTGCCAGCTTCATGCCCGCTTTGATGCTTTCAGGTTTTGTGTTTGATACACGAAACTTACCGCTAATTGTGCAAATCATCAGCAATGTTTTACCTGCAACGCACTATATGACTTTGATTAAAACTTTATTACTTGGTGGCGATGATTGGTCTTTATGGTTCAAAGAATGTGGCATTTTACTGATTTATATCGTGCTATTCACAGTAATGACCGCGCGTACACTGAAAAAGCGCTTGGGCTAACGAAAGGAAGAATGGTGTTATGGCAACGTTAATGCGCTGGTTTCGTTATCTTTGGGTGCTAACCCGAAAAGAGTTTTTAGCCATTTTAGCCGATCCTGCCAATCGGGTGACCTTAATCGCGCCTGTATTTATCCAAGCGGTCTTGTTTGGTTATGCCGCAAGTTATGATGTGAATCATGTTGATTATGCTGTGCTGGATCAAAGCCGAAGCCAAAGCTCACAACAAGTTTTAGCGCATTTAGATGGTTCAGGAATTTTTAAACGAACAGCAGATTTGCAGAATAATCAACAAATCCAACAGGTGATTAATGATCGAACAGCCTTGGCGGTCATCATCATTCCTGCTGATTTTGAGGATAAGCTCAATAATCAAGAGTCTTCGCCGATTCAAGTGATTCTAGATGGGAGAAACTCATCGACCGCAAGTATGGCGGGCTCCTACATCAGCAGTGTGGTGGGGCAGGTCAATCAAGAACGTTTGGGAACCAACTCCGCGATCACGGTACAAGCGCGGACATGGTATAACCCGAATGTCGAGTCGAGATGGGGCATCATGCCCTCTCTGATTGCAACTTTAAGTATGATGCAGACGCTTTTACTTTCGGCACTTTCAGTAGCACGCGAGCGTGAACAAGGGACTTTTGATCAGCTCTTAGTGACACCTTATACCCCGACGCAGATTATGATTGGTAAGGCCATTCCGCCGATTATTATTGGGGTTATTCAATCTTCCATTATTTTGGCAATTATTCTGTTCTGGTTCCAGATCCCGATGAATGGCTCCTTGACCTTACTTTATTTTGGACTATTTGCCTTTAACATTGCGGTTGTGGGGGTGGGACTGTCGATTTCAGCAATTGCACTGAATATGCAACAAGCCATGCTGTATACTTTCTTTTTGATCATGCCTTTGACACTTTTATCTGGTTTACTAACTCCTGTACAAAATATGCCAGAAGTGTTGAATTGGCTGACTTATGCCAACCCGCTACGCTTTGGCATAGACTTGGTACAACGGGTGTATTTGGAAGGTGCGAGTTTTGCGCAAGTGAAATGGGACTTTGTACCAATGTTAATATTAGCCATAATTACCTTGCCTTTGGCTGCGTGGTTATTTAGAAATCGTTTGTCATAATAGAGTGATATCTCTATGTCTCACTTATCGATACAGACTGTGATTCGGCGTTTGACGTTAAATAATGCAATCAATATCGGTTCCTGATTAAAAAAAACGATTTTTGCATTGTATTTATGGCTTAAGCTTTTTATTATTGCCCGCTTGTTTTCGCGATCAGCTTGGAATGGAACCTTGAGTAATTTTCTAACCGAACACCTGATTCATCGAGATGAAGACTTTATGGTCATCCATAAGCCTGCAGGTATACTCACCGTTCCGGGGAAGACACAAGACTTACAAGATTGTATGATCAATCGTTTAGTCAAACTAGAACCTAAAACTCTACTGATCCACCGTCTTGATCGCGATACCTCGGGTATCTTGGTTTTTGGTCTCAGTCGTTGGGGACAAAAATCCATTTCTCGTCAGTTTCAAGAACGCCAAACCGATAAAACCTATCAAGCGATTGTGGCTGGTCATTTAGATGGTCAGGGCACTGTTGATGTGCCTGTGATTTATGATCCATCCCGTCCACCGTTACATATTGCAGAGCCCAGTCATAACAAGCCTGCTGTGACGGAGTGGAAAGCCATTGAACATTTTGAAATACAGGGTCAGCCCGTGACTCGTGTGGCGCTCACCCCCATTACAGGGCGCTCGCATCAACTTCGTGTACATATGCAGTTTTTAGGTCATCCTATCGTGGGAGATACGCTTTATGCTGCGCCTGACCAGCAAGATTTGATGCCGCGTTTGTGTTTACACGCAGAGCGTTTGAGTTTTCATCATCCCCAAACCAATGAACGTATCGAATTTATTTGTCCAGTACCATTTTAAGTACGTGGAATCATCAAATTTGCTCACTTTTTTAGTGAGCTTTATGTCAAAATATATTGCTTAAAGGTGTATAATTTTGCTCAAATATCAAACAATGTTTGAGCATTAAATTTGCAGTCCTAACTTGTAGATAAAGGTGGAAAAATTGCAGCAGTTTGCTATTGGTCAACGTTGGTTATCAGATACTGAAACGGAACTAGGTCTAGGAGTTCTTATTGATGTAGATGAGCGATCTGTCAGCATCTTATTCCCTAAAAGTGATGAAACACGTGTTTATGCACGGAATAATGCACCTTTATCACGTATCATTTTTAACGTGAACGATGAATTACAAGATCAAGAAGGCACCAAGTGGACGGTTGAATCACATGAAGACCGTCATGGTGTGGTGCGTTATAATGTTGTTCGTCGCTTAGAAGATGGCACGGAAGAACGTAAATCACTGAACGAGACTCGCATTGGTGCTCAAATTCAGCTGTCTAAACCGCTTGATCGCCTATTGGCAAGTCAAATTGACTATAAAGAATGGTACGACTTACGTATTGAAGCGATGCTGATGCAAGCCAATATGAAGTCGAGCCCTTTACGTGGCATGGTTGGTTCACGTGTCGGTTTGATTCCTCATCAGCTGTATATTGCACACGAAGTGGGTCAACGTTTTGCACCCCGTGTCCTTTTAGCCGATGAAGTGGGCTTAGGTAAAACCATTGAAGCTGGATTAATCATCCATCAACAGCTTAAAACGGGCCGTTCAGAACGCATCCTAATTTTGGTACCTGATTCACTGCAATATCAGTGGATGATTGAAATGCGTCGTCGTTTCAATTTGAACTTCTCATTATTTGATTTAACCCGTACGGCTTCAATCAAAGAACATGATCCTGAACTGAATCCATTCCTGACTGAACAATGCATTATTGCGTCAATCGATTTGATGATTGACCATGATGACTTGCGTGAACAAGCCCTAGAAGCTGGTTTTGATCTGTTGGTGGTCGATGAAGCGCATCACTTGATGTGGAATGAAGAAGATGGTGGTAATGACCGCTATGACTTGATCGAAGAGTTAGCAGAGAAAACTCCGGGTGTTTTACTGTTAACGGCAACTCCAGAACAGCTGGGTGTGGAAAGTCACTTTGCACGTTTACGTTTACTTGACCCACAGCGTTTTAGTTCGCTGGATCGTTTCTTGGATGAAGAAACCCAGTATCAACAAACTGCAAAAATTGCGGAAGTACTGATGTCAGATATGCCACTTGAAGAAGGGCATTTAGCTGCATTAGAAGGTTTGCTAGGGCATCGCATTGAAGATGCACCAGAACAACGTTTCCGTGCCATTCATGAGCTTTTAGACCGTCATGGTACAGGGCGTATTTTGTTCCGTAATACCCGTGAAGCCATTCAAGGTTTCCCAGGTCGTGACTGTCAGCCTGCACCTTTGCCTGCACCAGAAAACTGGTCTAAAGATGGTAAATTGCGTGAACAAATGTGGCCAGAAGAAGCACAGCTTGACGGTGCGTGGATGGAAGCTGACTCGCGTGTCATGTGGCTCATGGAAAAACTACGTACAGACTTAAAACATAAAAAAGTGTTGCTTATTGCACGTACTGGTCCCGTGGTTGAAGCACTTGAAAATGTACTCCGCTTACATGCAGGTATTCGTACGGCAATGTTCCATGAAGGCATGAGTTTGCTCGAGCGTGACCAAGCGTCGGCTTACTTTGCTGAAGAATCTTATGGTGCACAAATTTTACTGTGCTCTGAAATTGGTTCTGAAGGTCGTAACTTCCAGTTTGCATCAGATTTGATTTTATTTGACTTGCCTGCAAACCCAGATGTACTTGAACAACGTATTGGTCGTTTAGACCGTATTGGTCAAGAAAACCGGATTCAAATTCATGTGCCGTATCTAATTGGTACAGCGCAAGAACGTATGTTCCGTTGGTATAACGAAGCATTAAATATTTTCAGTAATATCTCGCCAACTGCGCAAACTTTACAAGAAAACTTTATTGTTGAATTGAAAGATTGTTTACTGACAGATAAAGGTCAGCAGTTTGATGACTTACTCGAAGCAGTTAGCGTGCAACGCGAAGCCTTAGAAGCAGAGTTACAATCTGGTCGCGACCGTTTGCTTGAATACAACTCGTGTCGTCCAATTGTGGCGCAAGAAATTGTACAAGCGCTTGAGTCTTATGATGACAACACCACTTTGCCAATGTTTATGAAACGCTTTATGGCGTCGACAAACATTGATTTTGACGAGCAAAGCAACGGTACAGTCATCATTAAACCAACCGATCAAATGCAAGTTCAAGGTTTAACCTTGGACGAAGAAGGTATGACTGCGACCTTCTACCGCGATCAAGCTCAGATACGTGAAGATGCTCAGTATTTAACCATTGAACATCCATTTACTGAAAGTGTGATGGAAATGATCAACACTCAAGGTTTTGGTAGTACCAACGTTGCAGTGTTGAAGTCAGCGGCTTTACCACAAGGTTCTGTGTTGTTAGAAGTGTGGTTTAAGGTCGATGTGGTTGCACCGAAAGCATTGAATTTGCCTTCAAGCTTACCGCAGCAGCTGGTTCGCGTTTTGTTGAGTGAAAAGGGTCAAGACCTGTCGCAGAAAATTGCACCTGAAATTTTAAAACCGTACTTGCATCATTTGGATGGTAATAGCTGTCGTCAAGTCGTGAAAGCACGCCGTGAAGTGATTGAGCAGCGTTATGTACAAGCTTTAGAGCTTGCACGTGCGGCTTTACCGAGCTTTGTGCAACAAGCGAAAGAAGTCTACGGCAGTAAGTGGCAATACGAAATTGACCGCCTGACTTACTTAAAGCAGTTTAATCCGAGTATTCGTGAAGATGAAATTTTGCGCCTACAAAAACTGCAAAAAGAAGGTCTGGGTTTGCTAGATGGCCTATCGGTTACACCAGAAGCAATTCAAGTGATGGTTGTGGTTAAACCATAATCACAATTGCTGTATGAAAAGCACCTTCGGGTGCTTTTTTAATGAATCCTTAAAAAAGGGATGTCTAAGTTGTATTTGAAAAGTAATCCATTGAAATTTTAAGCGCTTGCTTATGCTAGAATTTTCGCCATTAAAACTCTAATGTATCGAACAATAAATTATGTCTAAAGCTCTAGTAACAATGGGTTCAAAAACAACACATGGTGGCATCGTCACTGAGTGTGAAAATAGTTTTGTGATCAATGGTATTGCTGTGCACTTAAATGGAATGAAGCACTTTTGTCCTAAGTGTCGAATGGTGGTTTCTGCGATTGCAGCAGATCAGAGTACAACGGTCTTGGGGCGTGCTGTGGTGATTGCAGGAGACAAAACCAACTGTGGCGCTACTTTTTTAGCTAATCAGAACTTAACTGTTTCTGCAAAGTGATCTCAGATCTATCCCAGAATATTTTTAAAAATTGGCCGAAGTGATCAAAGTCCATGACTTAGGATTCATCCTGCGTCATTTCGTTTAGTTTGAAAAACGATTATGGTAAAGATGCTATAAAAATAGATTTGAATGACATGAGCAAACCAGCCTTACACTTTACCCATGCAAACGGCATTCCCTCGGGCAGCTATCAAAAATTTTTCCAGTTTTTAAATAAAGATTTTGATGTCAAAGCGATCCCGATGATTGGCCTAGATCCGCACTATCCTGTGAAATACCGTTGGGAAGCGTTGGTGGACCAAGTTATTTCGGATATTGAACGGCAGTTTCCACGGCAACAAGTGATTGGTTTAGGGCATTCTTTTGGCTCTTTACTCACGCTTATGGCGGCTTATAAAAAACCACAGTTGTTTTCGCAAGTGATTATCATGGACCCACCGTTTGTGATTGGTTCCAAGGCCTTTTTATTTGAAGCGTTACAAAAGCTGGGATCAAAGTCCATTGAAAAACTTACCCCCGCTGCGGTGACCGTCAAACGTCGTGATCATTGGGAAAGTATTGAGCAGGCCAGTCAGGCGCTCAGACCGAATCGTATTTTTAAAGACTTTGATGAACAGTGTTTTGCGGACTTTATGGCGTGCGGTTTAAAAAGTGATCCGACTCGAAATGGGGTGACGCTAACCATTCCCAAACATACTGAAGCTGAGATCTTCAGGACAGTGCCTGCATGGTGGTGGCGTACCCCACGCAAAGCACCTAATATGCCAATTCATGTGCTGACTGCCAGAGACAGCCATTTCTATAAGCAAGGTTTACCCCAAGGAATGAAAAAAACCTATGCGATTGACTATAGCGTGCTTGAAGGTGGGCATATGTTTCCACTGGAACAACCGAAACAGACCGCTGAATTCGTGCACCAGCTCATTAAAAAGCAACAGCGAAACAAATAAGAAGATATTTCAGCGAATCTGTTGGGTGTAATCACAGGTTAGCGAATCATCGCTTCATCCAAATGACGTGAACCTTCCAAAATCATGCGAATCATGATCATGGTTTGTTCAGCCATTTTTTTACGCTCTACACTTGGCATATCAATCACTTTGGCACCCATATTGAAGACCAATTGGGTGATTGCCATGGACACCAATTCAGGGTGGAAGAGTTTGCTATTATTTAAACGTTCTAAACGAATTAAATCATCTTTGAGTTCTTGTTGGAAATAATTTAACTGTTTTTCGACCGCATTTTTATAAGATGCCGAACCCGTATATGCTTCGCGTAATAGCAGGCTTAAGTTGCCGTCATCAGCATCCAGTTGTTCAATAAAAACTTCAACTGAGCTACGAATAATACTTTCTTGGCGAATGGCCTTAATCCGTGCTTCATGCAAAATTTGGCGTAGCACAACACCTGCACGTTCAATCAACTCAATAGCAAGTTCATCGGTATCTTTAAAATGACGATAAAAACTATTCGGCGCAATGCCTGCTTCACGTGCAACTTCGCGCAAACTTAAGGATGCAATACTTTTTTCAGGACCAATCAAATTTAAAGCAGCTTGAAACAGTTCATCTTTTGTAATCGTTGCTTTTCGACCAACACTACGTGCAAGCACTGGTGCATGTTTTTTTGAAGCTTCATGCTCTGTGTTGGTTGTATGGGTTTGAATGGTGGTCGGTGTCATATTTATCAAGCAATTAAATCAATCGGTTCATTATAGCCCCACTGGTCGGCATTGTGAAACGAAACGAAACAATCAGAGTATATATACAAATATATATACATGTGTATAATAATTCAAAATCTATGGCGTGGTCCTTTACTATGCAGATCCTTGAAAAAACTAAATCTCCTTTAACTGAGTATGCTGAGAGTGTTATAGACCGACACACAGCTAACTTTTGGCTTCAAAAAATCAACCCACTTTGGTCGATACACCAAGCTTTGGGTAAAGTGGTAAAAAAAGAGCAAGTTGCACACGATATGGTGAGTTTAACGCTGCAAACCAATCGTCATTTTCAAATGGGGCAAGCGGGACAGCACCATCCTGTATATGTCGTGGTTCAAGGCGTACGTTATGAACGTACCTATAGTTTGACCCAGATTGATGCGCAACATGTCTTACTGAATGTAAAAATGGTAGATCAAGGCAAGGCAAGTCATTGGCTATGTGAGCAGGCTCAAATCGGCGACGTTTTAGAGTTCGGCCAGCCTTATGGCGATATGCAATTGACTGTAAATGATCAACAGTTAATTTTACTTGCTGCGGGCAGTGGTATTACCCCCATGCTGAGTTTACTGAAACGTTTAGAGAAGACCGCTAAGCTTAAAAAGCAGCCTGTACATTTGATGTATTGGGTGAAAAAACATACTGATGCAGCTTTCAAAGCATATTTTGAGCAGTTGGCAGCACAATACACAAACTTCACATTCAGCATGTTTTATACCCAAGAGTCAGATGAAGGTGAGCGTTTAAATCAAAACCATGTGTCTAGATTGGATCAGATTGAAAATGCAACGGTATATGCATGTGGCCCTTCAGGGTTTGTGGCTACGGTTGAGCAGCTTTTCGCTCATGCCAACACCTTAAAAACTGAAGCATTTAGCATGAGTCCATTTGCAAATGATGATGTTGGTTTTGTGAATATTACCTTAACAAAGTCGAAGAAGATTTTAAGCATTCCCAAAGGCCAATCCATTCTTGCAAGTTTAGAACAGCAAAATGTGAAGCCTCAGCATGGCTGCCGTATGGGAATCTGTAATAAATGTGCTTGCAACAAAGTTGAAGGTTCAACCAAAAACTTGGTCAATGGTGCACAAAATTCTGAGCCTGGAAATTTTCTAAAAATCTGTGTCAATACGGCACAAACCGATCTTATTGTTGATTTATAAGGGGAATAAATACAATGAATATGCCTGTTAAAGTTGAATATTTTAAAAACCCGAAGAATCGTGAGTTAACGACATGTGAGTTAGATGAACTTGCGCGTGAGCTCGATGCCATTAAGCAAGAAGTACTGGATGATATTGGCGAGAAAGATGCGCAATATATTCGTCGTGTCTATGCAGCGGTGCGTTATGCATCTATTGCAGGTCGTGCATGTTTATTTGCAGGTTGGTTCCCACCTGCATGGGTGTTGGGCACGGGCTTGCTGAGTTTTGCCAAGATTATGGAAAACATGGAATTAGGTCATAACGTGATGCACGGTCAATATGACTGGATGAACGACCCTAAGTTTAATGGTCAAAACTATGAGTGGGACATCGTAGGTACAGCAGACAATTGGCGTCAGACTCATAACTATAAGCATCATACTTATACTAATATTAAAGGGATGGATGATGACATTGGCTATGGTCTGCTTCGATTATTCCCAGAACAACGTTGGAAACCGGGCTTTTTATTACAACCGATTTATAGCATTCCATTTTGTTTGTTATTCCAATGGGGCGTTGCGATCCAAAATTTGGAGTTAGGCAAATACTTCAAGGGGCGTAAAAGCAAAGCGCAGACTTTAGCTGAATGGAAACCGATGCAGCGCAAAATTGGTAAACAATTGTTTAAAGATTATGTGTTTTTCCCACTTATTGCAGGACCTGCGGCGTTGCCTGTGTTTACAGGGAATTTGGTTGCAAATGGTATCCGTAATATGTGGACATTTAGTGTGATTTTCTGTGGTCACTTCACCAAAGACGTTGAAGTTTTCCCGAAAAAAGTACTGGAAAATGAAAGCCGTGGTCACTGGTACATGCGCCAAATTCGTGGTTCGTCGAATTTAACTGGTTCAGAAGCATTCCATATTTTGACAGGGCACTTAAGTCATCAAATTGAGCATCACTTATACCCAGACGTACCTGCGCGTCGTTACCGCAAAATGGCACCGAAAGTACAAGCGGTGTGTGAAAAGTATGGCATTAACTATAACAATGCCAGCTTAGTAAAACAGTATGGTAGCGTCATCAAACGTATTGTGAAATATGCGTTTCCCTTTAAAAAGTAAGTAAAAAGCCACTTCATTTGAAGTGGCTTTTTTTGTTATTTACTAAATTGACGTAATGTCTTTACCAGATGATTGTAATCACCTTGTTTGGCGATATTGAGCACATGTTCAATTTCGTGTTTTAACCATTTTTGTTTTGAAGCATTAAAAGCGAACTGCGCCAATAATACAAAGGGACTTTCACCGAATTTGATCGAAAGACCTTTGACATACTTTGGTGGAGATAACTGTTCCATACTGATGCCTTTTTATAATTTAAGTGGAATGGTTCTCAAAATATTTTTATTAGGCAAAATTTATCATAAATATATTTTTTGGTAAATAAAACATGCTGAATTTTAATAATAAATATTTTTAAAAATTCAATATGGCTAATTATTAATCTGTGCTTAATAATTAACTTATTTGGCGCTGATTTGATGTATTTGACAAGTCAGGAAGACTTAAATCTGTCCCTACCAAGTAGCTAAAATCAGCCAAAGACAACATTTGTTTATCTTCAATACTGTTTCCATAAGCATAAACGGCATGATAACTATCCAGCGCATATTTTTCTTGGATACGTTGCGCTTTGTACTCACAGCTACAGTCAGCTGTCAGATAGCGTCCTGTATAGCGTTGCTGGTCTTGTTCAACTTGGGTACAGATCAGATCAATTGAGAGTATTTCACACACATATTTTAAATAGATATCAATTGAAGCAGAGACCAAAACCACATCATCACCCAAACTTTGGTGTTGCTTCAGTTGGCTATAAAGTGCTGGGTTAAGTCCTTTGATTAAGAGCTCAGCATAGCGTTTTGCATAAGCGTCAATTTCGCTCACTTCAGCTTGCTTAAACATCGCATGGAAGAGTTTGGAGCGCATATGATGCGCAGGATAAAAACCTAAATAAAAACTTTGAATATAAGGCAGAACTTTTAAGCCTTGTAGAGCAATATGCCGTTTTGAATGTACATAGAAGATGAACCCCGTAAAACTGTCTTTGTCATACAGGGTGCCATCAAAGTCAAATAAGGCTAGATTTTTATGCGCTTTGCACGTTGCATGCATGTTTGATAACGTCCATTGACACGAGTGGCAAACCAGTTGGTATTATAGTCACGGCTGAGCTTTGGACCAGAAATGACAACTTCTGGCATCATGGCATAGAAAGGTTCTTTTTTAGTGACTTCTTGATAAAGCTTAGCCACAGCGCGATAAGTTGCTGTGTCTTCAAACTTTTTCTCTTTTTCTTTTTTCAAGTCAGAACGAATTTGACGTGGCGTAACCAAAATATTGTGCTGAGCGAAAACACTGATGAGTTCGCGCTCTGATTGACTCTTTGCAGATTTAGGTGAGCCATCTTTGCCATAAAGTAATAAGTCACCGTCTAAATCAAGTTCAGCTTCAGTTAAGTCATTTAACATACTTTGGAAGGCTGCATTTCGACTTGAGTACATACCAGAGTTATAGTCGGCAAAACGGTAGAGCGGTTTGTCATAGTCAGCAGGGTACATCATCAGTCGGTGGATGCCGTAGTACAGACCACCATATTGGCTATAAAGGTCTGTACGTAGGTCAGCCATGCTGCCACCTTCACGTTTATTGTCTTTAGCATAGCCGATATGCACTTGCATTGAACCCAACGTAGTAATCGGGTTCATTTTTTCGCCCACGTCTTGACCGACAAGTTTAGCTGCACCTGTGAGTGCACTGACGTGATAGTGCTTTGACATATAGTCAAAAATTTCACGGTACAGTTCATCCAGTTCACGTTCTGTTTTAACGCGGCGCATTTGACTTAAATAGTTATCTTCAGGGCTTGGCTGCTCTTTTAAAACCTGTTGGAAATAACCTGCGATGGTGCCACCAATGGCATCGCCGAGCTTATCTTTAAATTTTTCATCTAAACGATCTTGGACTTCTTTAACCGCTTTTTCACCCAAACCATAAACTTGTGGATCTGCAACAAAGTTAGACTCTTGATCAACCACGGCAATGATCGAACATATATTCTCTTTATTTTGAGGAATACCAAACTGCTCTGAAATATCGTAAATATCTTCAGCCCATGAACGGCGGTCATTTACGCGTCCGGGAATGATGCGTGCGATTTGTTCAGCATTGAGCTTAGGCTCATCATCTGTCCACCATGAACGATCACCGCAGGCGGTTAAGCCTATAGATATGGTCAAGACACTTAGTGTTTTTAAACCAGAAGAAAGAAACAGCTTTTTATTCATAAACAGAGAACACATGATAAAAGGTGAGCCGAAACAGCAGGTGCAGTATACTATGTCGGTCGAAAAAGTGATGAATTTATATGTATATTGGTCGGTATCAACTGTCAAATCATTTGATTGTTGTTCCGATGGTAGGTGGGTTGAGTTGTTAAGACGAATGAATAGTATTCAGTCTGTTATCGGTTTTATTGTGGTGCAAAATTCGTGCAATAGATTGAGGGGGGGCTTAACTCATGACACTTCCATTTTTTTAAATTCTTTTTTAATAAATCAAACAGAAAATAGTTCAATGAATAGACTGTAATGACATTCTAAAAACAAATTTAAATTAATATTTGAAAAATAAAGTAAAAGGGTTAAGATCTAAAATTAGATCAAAAAATATACTTGCAATAATAATGAGGGGAATATGGAAAATTTTATTAATAGACTAAGAAGCCATATTGAGCATGTGAAAAAAGTAGGGGGCCACTGTACTACAGAAGAAACAACTAAACAGGCTTTAATCCTTCCTTTATTAGATATTTTAGCCCTTATGACCCGACCAAGGTACTTGCAGAATTTGCAGCTGATTTTCCAGGTGTGAAATCTACAGAAAGAGTTGATTATGCACTTTACTGTAATGGGCAACCTGTAATGTTTATTGAAGCAAAACCTTATGTTGCTAATTTAACGAATCATGCTCCGCAGCTGTCTAGATATTTTAACAGTAGTTTAGGGGTGACGATTGGCGCGATCACAAATGGTAAAGAATGGAGATTTTTTACTGATTTAATTAATCCAAATGTGATGGATGATAAGCCATTTTTAACAGTTGATTTTACGAAGAATAAAGCCGAGGATTTGACACAGCTAGCTGAGTTTAAACATGATAATTTTCATGTAGAAAAGCTACGCTTTTTTGCTGAAGAAAATCAATATATCCAGCAGTTTAAAACTGTAATAAAAAGAAGTATTAATGAAGTTGATATTGATTTTGTTCGCTATGTGGCTCAACAAGCAAGTATTCCTCGTCAATTGAACACTAAATTTTTAGAGTCAATTCAGCCTTTTGTAAAACAAGCTGTTGAGCAGTCAATTAGTGACACCGTTGTTAAAGGACTATCTTCTCCTACAATTATTACTGCCCAGCCAGTTGAACAAAAAGTAGAGGAGACTATTGAAATTATACCCGAAAGCTCAACACCATCTGATATTGTTAACCCTGAAAATGAAAGAATTGTGACTACTGTTGATGAACAGGAGTTAAGTCGTATTGTGACAGAGCTCTTTCCTGAAGTTGAATTGGTTGCTAAAGACACAGAAAGCTATTTTAGCGTGCTGTTTCAGAATAAAAATAATCGCTGGTTATTTAGATATGATGTAAATCGTAAGAGACCAACCATTCAGTTTGCAGTAGCAATTGATGACTATCGAAAAAAAGAGTTAGAGCGGGCAGGATTGGAAGTGCAAAATAACGGTCAAGTTTTTTTAGATAAACCTGAACACATATATAGAGCCGTAGGCATTTTAAAAGATTGCTTGGATTACTGTAGTAATGATGACAACTTTAAAAGAGCATCTAATTCCTAATAGAAAAAGCCACTTTATAAGTGGCTTTTTCATAGCACAATAAAACTTCATACTTGAGAGATAGGATAGGCCTTACTTTGTCATTACAAGTCATCCTTGGACGTGACTGTCGTGCAAAGATATCAAAATGATGTTTCTAATTTTTGATGAACTATGAACATAGAGTTATGGGCTACAGACAGAGCTTCGATAACAAGCTTCAAAAGCTTATCAAAAAGTAAGTTTTTTTATTTATGTTATAGTTCAATTGTTACTTAGCAGGTAGAACAATATGAATATCTGTATTGGTGGCGACTTGGATGGTCAAGTAGTTGTTGTGAATAAAATGCGATTTAATGCAAAAGAGATAGATCCAAATAAATCATCAAGCTATATCAAGCAAATGTATGTTAAGGGCGATCAAGTCTTTAATTTTTGGCGACATGCAGAAATGAAAATATGGGATGTTACTCATCAAGTTGAGTTGATTTTAGGAAAGAAAAACTAGCTAGAAGCGGGCAAATAAGCTTTATTCGCTTTTAGTGAAGATTTTCTTATCAATATGGATAAAAAGCATTTCATGTGGAGTTAGGTGGGAGCAATAAAATAATATGCTAAGGTCTATCTATTGCACGCTAAAAAGCTTATAGTGATAGTGTATCTGAATTATTTATTTTATTGTATTTACTAAAGTTATTTCGCAATTGATTCAACTCTGCGGTTTATCCGATGTATATGATTTAAAAGATTAATTCTTATATTTTTCAAAATTTAAGAGAATATTTATGTCAAACATTACAACTGGTACCGTTAAGTGGTTTAATGAAACTAAAGGCTTTGGTTTTATTTCTAGCGATACTGGAGAAGACGTTTTTGCACACTTTAGCGAAATCCAATCAAACGGTTTCAAAGTGTTGAATGAAGGTCAACGTGTTCAGTTTACGATTGTAGCTGGCAAAAAAGGCCCTCAAGCAAGCTCTATCACAGTAATCTAAGAATATTGTGAATTAAAAAACCCGCTTCAGTTAGCGGGTTTTTTAATGGCAGCTTGTTTACTATTCGTTGTTAAGATCCCGTAATTCCGCTGCCTTTAGGGATTGATAGAATCTTCAGTTAAACAGGTAACGATATGAGTTCATGGAAAAATTAGTTAGAAAAGCACATCAAAATGATTTAACAGACATCGCAGAAATTCATCACAAATCATTTATACGTCAAGCAGATTCTAAGCAATGGATAGCATCAACACTTGCGGCTTATCCTCGGTTTTTTGTCACGTAATCGTGCCTGATAAAACGGTTGGCTATATTTTTTGGGCTCAAAAGTCTGGCTTTCGAGAGGAAGTGATACTGGAACTAGATCAAATAGCGATCCATCCAGATTTTCAAGGTTTGGGATTAAGCAAAAAACTAATTATAGACTCGCTTAAGGACGTTGAGAATGAATTATTGCAAAGAAATCAGAAGATAAAAAACGTACTGGTGACGACAGGCGTGAATAACTTCGCAAGAAAAATTTATGAAGATTTGTTAGGTGCTCAAGAAGTTGCAATTATCTCTGATTTATATAGTGTACCTGAAGTTTATTTAAAAGCAGATCGAAAAGATTTAGTTTTTTAGCCTGAATGGCTTATTTAAAAAATATATGAACAAATATTAATTGATCTATAAGAAACTTTTGAAGGACTGATTAAGAATAGTAGAAAAATCCCTAGATAAAGGGATTTCAATGCCAAGTAATCAATATGAGAATAGGAATGAGGTGAAATTGTGATATTTGCTATGACACCGTAAAAGACTCTAGGAACGAGTTTAGTGATGAAGGTGTAAGCTGACTCGGAAAAATGGAGTGATCTATGAGTATTGTTGAATTACATGAAGTGAAGCGCCACTTACACTATGCCGATGATAGCAATGATGCCTCATTAAAAAGCTTTATTGTTGCTGCTGACGCTATAATTAAAAATTATATTACAGATAATTTTGGATCGGAATATCCATCTGCCATTAAACAAGCTGCTTTACTATTAATTGAATACTGGGAACAGCACAGAAAAGATGGGGGAGAGGTGTCTGTGAATGGTAACTACCTCCCGATACCCGTACTCTCTTTGCTTAATCTATATCGTAAGCCCACTGTTTGATAGGTGATGTAGATAATTGTATGTATCTTTAGGTAGGCATATTTGAAATTATGATAATTGTAATTGAGAATTATTTGCATTTATTGAGTTTGTGCGTTAGAATCAATTTCAAGAATAAAATAAAATTTAACAATGATGTTTCATTAACCCAGCTCTATTGATTCTCCAGAGGCTGGGTTTTTTATCTACTTTAACAAAGAAAAAAATTAGGTTAAATTATACCAATTGTTAAAATAAATATGAGAAGAATAGACCATGAATAAAAAATTTGAATTACATGTACTCAGCCAAATCTATGACTTTCTAATTGAAAGAGAAGGATTCACTGCTCTGAATCTTCATTTTAAGGTTATGGAATTTTTTAGGGAGTTACATGTAGGGGATAAGAGAGATTTTGTTATTTTGGCACCGAATAAAATTTCAGGTAATTTCGGTGAGGTTACTCATATTCATTTATTAAATATTCCACATTTCCATGAAAAGGACAAATTTATTCATTGGGCATATAAAGTTTTAAATGCCCAAGCGCCTAATCTGTGAAGAAAGAAAATAATATTGTTTCATAAATTAAACATTGAAATCTCTAGATTTTGATAAATTATATTTTTAAATTGTGCTAGGCAAAAATGATGAAAATATTTGCAATAGTAAGTTTAGTTTTAATGCTGGGATTAACGGCATGCCAAAAAAGAGATACAGATACGAAAGAGCAGGATAAAACCACAACGCCACATTCCATGGATAAAGATCAATAAGAAAAAGCTCGCCAAATGGTGGGCTTTTTAGATAGCTAAAATGGTATAGTAGTGCGGTCATTTAAGTACTTTTTTCTATGTCTGAAACCTATAAATACATTTACACCCAAATTAGTACATTTGGTTCATTGCCTACACATAAAGTTTTTATAAGTAGTGTAGGAAGGAAGACAAAATTAGTTTTTGCTGATAATACTTTTGTATATAGTACAGTTTCTGATTGGGCTTTAAGTCATTCGGGTCTTGATTCAAGGAAATCAATATGGTCTGAAGAGCCTAAGTCATTTTTAGACAGTGAAAAAACAAGATTAAGCATTTATAGAGCCTCACATCCAGCTTTCATCACTGAAGCAAGCATTGGCTAAGCGCTAGTATTTTGTATGCTGTTCATGTAATAACTGTTTATATTGCAAATAAAGTTTGCTTTGCGGGTGTTAAGGGCGTATAAAGCTAACTCGTTGATGCGGGATGGAGCAGTCTGGTAGCTCGTCGGGCTCATAACCCGAAGGTCGTTGGTTCAAATCCAGCTCCCGCTACCAACGAAAAAGATTCAAAGTTTATAGCCTAGTCTCTACAGATTAGGCTTTTTTTATGGCTTTTTAATTTTATACATAGTGGTTTATAAGAACGTGCTTTTATACAAGTTACTGGAATGGTGTGTAAGCAGTGAAAGTACAGTATTTCTAGAAAACGTTAGAGCTGTAAGTGACGTAAAACAGGTTTAAATTTTATTCCGATTCTAAAGGCATAATGGGTTTCCCAAATAAACCAATATTTTTATCCCCCCATTGTTTTAATGCAACCAAAATAGGTGCTAAAGAAGTGCCGAGTGTTGATAATCGATATTCTACTTTAGGAGGAACAACGGCATAAACCTTTCGTAGAATCAGTTGATCCTCTTCAAGTTCACGTAATTGTCTAGTGAGCACTTTTTGAGTGACATTTGGAATTTTCTTCCTCAGTTCATTAAACCTTAAAACGTCGTCTTCTAATAAATGCCATAAGATAATACTCTTCCATTTACCATCAAGTAATCCTATGGCAGCTTCAACAGAGCATCCTGGTGTGCAATCAAAACGCGAATGTTTTAGCTTACCCATTTCAATAGTATCCTTTTGGTAACTATAAGACGAATTTGTCTGTATAACTTAAAAAAGAATATTAAGTAAACTCAAATAACAAAACAAGAGGACAAGTGAATGAAGGCTATTTCTTATATTGACGGTATGGATCATGGATTTCAAAATCCACTAGTAGATATTGAAAAAGCGATGCCGAGCTTAAAAGATCGGGATTTGTTGGTTAAAGTCAAATCGATTTCGGTTAACCCTGTCGATACTAAGGTTAGACGAAACCCTGTCGTATCAGGCAACATGCGTATCTTAGGATGGGATGCAGTAGGTGAGGTTGTTGAGATCAGTTCTGGCGTGCAACATTTTAAAGTCGGAGATCAGGTCTGGTATGCAGGTGATTTAACTCGGGATGGGAGTAATGCTGAATATCAGGCAGTCGATGAGCGTATTGTTAGCTTAAAACCACAAAGTCTGAGTGATGCTGAAGCTGCTGCGCTGCCATTAACTGCTATTACAGCATGGGAAATGTTATTTGATCGTTTCAATGTTGATTTAGATCAATCTGATAATATTTTAGTGATTGGTGGGGCAGGAGGTGTAGGGTCTATTGCGATTCAATTACTCAAAGCGAAGACAAATTTAAAAGTTATTGCTACAGCATCTAGGGAAGAGACTAAAGCATGGGTTAAGTCTTTAGGGGCTGACTACGTCATCGATCATACCCAAGATTTAAACACGCAAATCAAAGCATTGGGTTTAGATGCACCTCGATATATTTTTTCAACCAATCAAACAGAAACGTATCTTCCTCAAATTTCTAAGCTTATCGCTCCACAAGGTAAGTTTGGTTTAATTGATGATCCAAAATCACTAGATATCGGCGAGTTTAAGTCTAAGTCAGTTTCTATACATTGGGAGTTCATGTTTACACGTTCAATGTTCAATACAACAGATATTGAACAACAATCTCAGCTATTACATCAGGTTGCAGAACTGGTAGATAACCACAGAATTAAAACCACGCTGAATCAGACTTTAGGCAAAATTAATGCACAAAATTTAAAACTAGCTCATGAGCTGATTGAATCTGGTCGAGCGAAAGGGAAAATCGTTTTGGAAGGCTTTTAATTAGTCTTAAGCTCAGCTTAAATAAGTGGGTTGATTTATAAGTTAAACACTTGAAATTATACATTTAGGATCAATATTCTGAGCAAGGCCATTCTAGGGTTCAGCGCACTAGGATGGCTGTCCTCTTTTCGAAATCCGTTTCACTCATGTACACATAACAAAGAGCCTTTAGAATAATTTTTTCAATTCATTTAATGTTATGTTATAACGTTTCTTTTTTGTGGGGTGAAAAATGAAACACACAACTTTGATGACGCTCATTTTGCTGGTTATTCAACAAGCACATGCAGAACAAAAAGTTACAGCTTTAGATCCTCTTATTTTTCAAGCGGAAAAGACTGAAGTGACTTTAGTCACTGTAGAAAAAGAGAGAGTCGAAACATCAAATACACTCGGAGATGCACTTAAACATGTCTCAGGGGTGCAAAGCACATCCTTTGGTCCAAACGCTGGCGCACCTGTGATACGCAGCTTATCAGGCAATAGAGTGAGTATCTTTGAGAATGGGCAAACCATTAATGGAATGAATGCCATAAGTGGTAATATTAATATTCCATTTGATCCACTCTTTACGAAAAGTATCACCGTTCATAAAGGCACGAGTTCAGTTAGATATGGGGGTAACGCCATTGGGGGGAGTGTGGATATTGATACTGGACTGATTTCAAAAGAGCTGGAGGATAAAAGTCGAAGTTTAGATATCGCTTATAAGAAAGGGTTTAATGATTTTAATGCCCACGGTATTCGTTTAAATGTAAACAATCAAAAAAACTTAAGCACAAATGTTCAGTTCTCAACCCAAAGTATTTCTTCATATAAAATACCTAGATCAAGTAAAGCCGCAGTATGCGATACAGCTGTTTTTCCGAGTACTGGCGGCGTAAATTCTGCTTTGGCCGATGCATGTCAAAGGGACTCTAGAATCTCAAATGTGTTTAATAAAGCGCATAATCAGTATTTAAATAAGCACGTTTTGGAAGATATCGCGAAGAACCCAGAAAATTTCTATGATTATTATGATGGTTTGGAGTCAGCTAAATACACAGATGAGGCAATCTCAAAACGGTATGTAAACGGTTCATTGAAAGAGTTTATTAATGATCCGAACCCTGATTATGTGCCGGACACAGCTAAGTATGTACAGAATAAAATTAACAATGATGTAACGCCGAATTATAAAAAGAAACTGGGTAACAGCTATGCCAGAAATGAAAACATGGCGATAGGGACAACCTATTTCTTAAACAATGGCTATATCGGCGTGAGTGCCGACTATAAAAGTAGTGAATATGGAGTTTCGGGTTTTTCTATGGAAAACAAATCTTTTCAGAGCTCTTATAGCGATGGCTTGCCAGTGGGTGTGAAAATCGAACAGAATCGTTTTGCCGTAGACTCACTGTTTAGAGAGCCATTAAGTTTGCTGAAGAGTGTGCAGCTAAAAGCATCTAGATTGTCAAACACATCTGGGGAGTACATTGGTGCAAGTAATGCCAATGAGTATAAATTTGATACTGATACAGCTGAGTTGGTATTTGAACACATGCCCTATAAAAACCTGACTGGAGAAATAGGAACGTCTATAAATGCCAGACAGGTTAAGGGCTCAGGTTTAGAACGTTATTTACCGAATGTGAATACAGTTTCTCATGCAATATTCATTCAGGAAAAACTAGATTTCAATAAATTTTCTTTTGATGCTGGTTATCGTGTCGAGAAAGTCAAACATGCGATTCAGGACCAGAGCTTTAAGTTGGCGCGTAATGCTTCAAATAGCACGCTTGAAGATCAGTCCTTTGGCCTGAATAGTTTTTATATCGGATCGGAGTTTAGATTTACAGACTATTTGGGTTTTAGACTTCAGTACAGTGAGTCTGAACGAGCACCCGAAATCAATGAGCTCTATGCCAGCAACCCTCACTACTCAGTCATGACCCAAGAAGAAGGAAATCAACAACTCAACAAAGAAGTCATGCAGGGTTTAGAGTTTACAACGACTCTGAATTGGGATTCGACCAATATTGCAGTTTCATTGTACCAAATGGATTTTGAGGACTATTTGTATTTGTCCCACTCAGGTGCCTCTATGCGGAACCGTTTACCACTGAAGTATTGGAAGCAAACCGATACAAACGTGAATGGTTTTGAGTTGGATATGAACCATACGTTTTCCCTCGACAATTTAGGGGACTTAAAAGTAGGTGGCTTTGCAGATTTGGTCAAGAATAAAGCGACAGATCCTGATCGTTTACGTTTAGCCAATGATGGAATCTATTTGCCCAATATGCCAACCAACCGCTATGGTGCAAATATTGAGTGGACATTAGAGAATTGGTCAGCGCGGCTGTCTAGTATTTATTATGACAAACCTCGTTACCTAGGTAAAAATGTGGGTGAGGAAGTATCGTTGCCTGCATACAATTTGCTCGATTTAGATATTCGTAAAAAAATGACGTTGAAAAACGCCAGTTTTGATCTTTTTATCAATGGTTCTAATTTGCTGGATGAAGATGCACGGCCGCAAAACTCTCCATTAAAATATATTGCACCCTTGCCAGGCCGAGCTTTCCAATTAGGCATAACGATGCATATTTAATATATTATCCTCACTATAAGTCTAGATAGAGCGCCGTGGGCGCTTTATCTTTATTCAAATTAAATAAAAGTAGTGCCTTGTGAGCATTAAAAATCTGAGGTACGGAGGATTTCGTATAGTTGTGATTATTTGAATACCCAAGAGTTATTTCACTGTTCCTGCTTTTTGCATTTCTTGGTAAAGCTGATCAAGATAATGTTGTTGTTGGAGGTTATCTTTAAAGTATCGTTGATAATTCACACTACAACTATCGATATCGGCGATATTATTGAGATTGAATGTCCAATCATCCGTATTTTTAACACGAATGCCTAAGTCATCACTACATTTTTGCCAAAGTTGAGAAAATCGTGTCTGCTTATTGCTTGGGAGTTGGTTGAAACGTGCATAAACGCTGAAGCCTTTCATTTCTGAGTTAAAATATTTGTGAATAAAACCAATGGGTACACCAGCCCAATTCATTGATTGATCTTCTGGGAAGGAAATTCTGATGAGTTTTTTTTCGTTCAGTAATGAATCTTGTTGGCCTGATTTAAAATGTTGTTCTTCATATTCTAGTTTTGTGCCTATAGGTACATTGATCTTTTTCACGATCATTGATTGTGTCGTGATGTAATAAGGATAATCAGGCCGACCATTGCCGCCTGTAGGGTTCATATTGCCAACACATGCTCCCAAATTTGAGAGTAGGGCGATGCAAAAGATTAATCTAACTTTATTATTCATTATTGATCCTAAAAAAACTTTATTTAAAGGCTATTTTATTTATCCAGAATGAACCCATAGTACACCCTATGTGAAACGTTTGAAATTTCATCTCTAGCCTCAATGTTTTGGCTCAAGCTATTCTAAAGCTCAACATACGACTAAGGCTTTTTTAGATGCTATGACTTCTATTTTTAAGGACGATTCAATTCATTGCAGGGAATACCTAATATAATTAAAATTTATGACAGCTATAAATAACTTGAATATTTATTTATTCCATGTATACTTGACTTAACTAGAAAAAAGTAATGTTTAGTAAATCTTCTTTAAGTATCGCAGTTTTAGTCATAATCCTCCGTTGTTTCAGATCTTAAGCTCCACTTTTATTATTTTCAAAGTTATATCTAGTCATTTATTTTTGACTAAAATTATTAAAATTCAGCAGGATATATTATGTCTACTACAGTTACCGGTACAGTTAAATGGTTTAATGAAACTAAAGGCTTTGGTTTCATTCAACAAGAATCTGGTCCAGATGTTTTTGCTCACTTTCGCGAAATCGCTAGTTCAGGCTTCAAAACATTGCATGAAGGCCAACAAGTGTCATTCAGCATAGAGCAAGGTCAAAAAGGCCCAAATGCTGTAAATATTGTTGCTTTATAAGAAGCATTAAATATAAAAAAGCACTGAACAGTGCTTTTTTAATGACTAAAAATTATTAATTAAATATTTATTCCTTGTTGGGATATATGAAAAAAAATGGTGGAAATTGAAAAAACTTAATACATTAATTGCTAAATCTTCAAATGGTACTGAAATTATAGTCTCGTTAATTCCTCTAAATAAAATGCAAAATACCCGTGATGGATTGAAATCTATTGAAGTGGGTAAGCGTGTGTTGCTTCAGTCTGGAATCGAAGTAGACTTAAATTTAGATGGTAGAACATTTTATACCGATTTAAATCAATTATTTAAATTTAACTATAAAGTTGCCTAACTAAATATTTGATTATATTTTTTTTAAAATAGATTGCTTTTTGAGTTGTGAAAGAGATCTATTGATTTTTAAGGTTTAAGTCAAGCCTAACCTTAATAAAAAGCTGAGCATTCTATTTTTCTTTACATTTTTTGTTTAAGCTTTTTTTAACAGCTCCGTTTTATAAAAATATTTAAAACTTAGGAAAAGCGATGAAGAATAACTATCCAAAACCTATAATAATCATGCATTGGATTACCTTTGTTTTAGTTGCAATGGTGTATCTGACTGCAGGTGATCCCACAATAACGGACTGGCAAGGCCAGATTCATGTTGCAGGTGGACTTTTAATATTTATCCTATTTTTCTTGAGATTAAGTTTTGTTTTTCTGTATAGAAAAAGTATTCCTAAAACAGAAATAATTAATTCTTACCAGATAATGTTATTTAAAATGGTCAGATTTTTCCTTTACTTAAGCCTATGTATCGTTCCAATAGCGGGCTGGATGACATTATCGAGTTTTACTGGTAGTTTCCAAGTTTTATCGTTAAATTTACCGCTTTTAAGCACTGTTTGGGGGAGTGACTATATTGCAGATGCGCATCAATTTTTAGGGAATCTCTTTATTACACTCGTGGGTTTACATGCCTGTGCGGCATTGATTCACCACTTCATTTTCAAAGATAACGTCTTAAAAAGTATGCTTTTTAAAAAATGATGTGATTTAGAGGCTATCTGATGGTTGCCTTTTAGGTTTGTCTGGCTTTTTTATATTTTGAGTACTTCATAGTCATAGAGCAGATGATAAAAGATGAGCCGAAAGTGTAGATGCAGTATACTGTGCCGGTCGAAAAAGTGATGAATTCATATGTATATTGGTCCGTATCAACTGTCAAATAATTTGATTGTGGCTCCGATGGCAGGCGTAACTGACCGTCCATTTAGGTCTCTGTGCAAATACTTTGGTGCAGGGCATGCTGTCAGTGAAATGATGACATCAGATCAAACGTTACGGATGAGTAAAAAAAGCTTATATCGTGCTAATTTTGATGGTGAATTGGCGCCTATTTCAGCGCAAATTGCAGGATCAGATCCCAAAGAGTTGGCGGAAGCTGCACGATATCAGGTCTCAAATGGTGCTCAAATTGTGGACATCAATATGGGATGTCCTGCCAAGAAAGTCTGTAATAAGCTGGCAGGTTCCGCACTTTTAAAAGATGAAGACTTGGTGGCTCGAATATTGGATGAAGTTGTTGCTGCAGTTGATGTACCTGTCACACTTAAAACTCGTTTGGGTTTCTTAAATGGTCATGAAAATATCTTACGTGTAGCGAAACGTGCTGAAGAGGCGGGTATTGCTGCGTTGGCGTTACATGGACGCACCCGTGAAGACATGTATTTGAACACGGCTCGTTATGATTTAATTAAGGAGGTTAAACAGCTGATTCGTATACCAGTGGTTGCGAATGGAGATATTGATAGTCCAGAAAAAGCCAAATATGTACTCGATTATACCGGTGCAGATGCAATTATGATTGGTCGCGCTGCGCAAGGGCGTCCATGGATTTTTCGTGAAATCGCACATTATTTGGAGACAGGTGAACATTTGGCAGCACCAAGTATTCAAGAAGTAAAAGAAGTTCTACTTGGACATCTTGCCGAACTGTATGCATTTTATGGGGAATATTCTGGCTGCCGAATTGCACGTAAACATATTGCTTGGTACACCAAAGGTTTACGTTCAAGTAATGAGTTTCGCCAGAACATGTACAAAGTGGAAAGTACAACTGAACAATTTAAAGTGGTCGCAGCCTACTTTGACCAATTACTCATTCATGGTGAAACCATGAATGACGTACAAGTTGAACAGGTCAATTTGCTGGAAACCAAATAAACAAAGCTCCACGTATGGAGCTTTAAGTGAATAACTTGATTTAATAACTAACTTGTTGCATTTCAACCAACAGTTGGTTAATTAAGTCCGGTGCTTCCATGGCACGAATTTGCGAAACGTTCGTGCCTGCCCAAAATGCGCCAAAACCTTGATCGCCTTGTTTGGTTGCTGCGGCATGTAATTGTTTCCCTAGATCATAACAGTACGGATAAGCAGCAACAGCAGGGCGATTCGGTAGATCAATCTGGGTATGCCAGTGACCGAGTAAACCGCGAGCAGGGCGACCTGAAATACTGGCACTTATTTGTGTGATGTGCTCATGGAAAAGTGCATGACGGTAGGCATCATTGGCATTTGATGTTTTACATTGTACGAAAGCTGTTCCCAACTGTACCGCACTCGCACCTAGACTTAACATCTGTTGAGCCTGTGTACCATTCATAATGCCACCTGCAGCAATAATCGGGCACCGACAGTGCTGCGTCAGAAGTTGTACGAGGTCGACCGTACGTATTGCGCTATCAAAATGTTCATTAAAAATCCCGCGGTGTCCACCTGCTTCTATGCCTTGAGCAATAATAAAATCAATCCCTGCTGCTTCAATGGCCCGTGCTTCCGCTAAGTTGGTTGCAGAAACCATGGTTAAAATGCCAGCGTCTTTTAGCGCCTGTATTTGGTGCGGATGGGGAATACCGAAGTGAAAACTGACGGCTTTAGGGCGAGTTTCAAGTACAACATTTAAAAAGTTATCATTGTCCAAAAAGCTAGGATAAATACAGTGCAGTTGAGTAGGTGGTTCTGCATCGTATTGTTCAAAATGAGGCCTTACAAAATCAATCCATGTTTGTGCGATAGCTGGATCAAGTTCGACACTTTGATGACAGAAAAAATTAACTTGAAAAGGTTGTTCAGTCAGCGCTTGGGTTTTTAGAATCTGGGTACGTGCGGCTTCCGCGGTGTTTGCACCTAATCCAAGTGAGCCTAGCCCGCCTTGATTTGAAACCTCCGCCGCAAGCTCTGGTGTAGAAACACCAGCCATCGGTGCAAGGAAGATAGGATGTTTAATTTCAAGACGTTCTAATAATAAAGACATGTACTTGCTCCTTTTACATATAGACACTTTGCCCAAGCACTGCAAAATTGGCAAATAATATTCAGTATTTTCTCGAAAAATATCTAAAAGCAATCACGTTTATTTTTCGATTTTTAGCGACAATCCATGTCGTTGAGTATGTGTATTGGTAATGCTTTTAGTCTGAAATTTTTTATACTTTTATTTTTAGATTTTACCGAGGATCGTCATGACCGATCGTATCCGTGAAAAGCTACAGATTTTAGCTGATGCAGCTAAATATGACGTGTCCTGTTCGTCCAGTGGTGGCAATCGTAAAAACAAAGGCAAAGGTTTGGGGAATACAGGAAACGGTATCTGTCATAGTTATACAGAAGATGGTCGCTGTGTTTCATTGCTTAAAATTCTATTTTCAAATGTCTGTATTTTTGATTGTTCGTACTGTGTTTCTAGACGCTCTAACGATGTCAAACGAGCCGCGTTTACTGTCCAAGAAGTGGTGGATTTAACCATCAACTTTTACCGCCGCAATTATATTGAAGGTTTATTTCTCAGTTCAGGTATTTTTAAATCAGCTGATTTCACTATGGAGCGAATGCTACAAGTGGTGAAAAAGTTACGCCTTGAAGAAAATTTTAATGGTTATATTCACCTAAAAACGATACCAGGTGCCTCCCAAGAAATTATTACCGAGGCAGGCTTATATGTAGACCGCATGAGTATTAACTTGGAAATGCCAACGGAAGTTGGTTTAAAACAGTTTGCACCTGAGAAATCACATGCAGAAGTACAAAAGGACTTAGGCATTGTACGCGATCGCTTAATTCAGTTGACGGATGAGCGGCGTGTGATTCAGCATGTACCGAAGTTTGTACCAGCGGGACAAACCACTCAGATGGTGGTGGGCGCACATCAAGAAACAGACAAAGATATTATTTTAATGGCAGATCACCATTACAAAGTGTATCAGCTCAAACGAGTGTATTTTTCAGGCTATATCCCAATCAATGAACAGGAAAAAATGCTTCCTGTCGTGGGTTCTGCACCGCCATTATTAAGAGAAAATCGGCTGTATCAGTCGGATTGGCTCATGCGTTTCTATGGTTTTGATGCGCAGGAAATTGTGAATGATCAGCATCCGAATTTAGATTTGGACATTGACCCGAAGCTAAGTTGGGCACTACGTAACCCTGAGCATTTCCCTGTTGATATTCAACATGCAGACTATCGTATGATTTTACGTGTTCCGGGGATAGGTGTTCAATCGGCTAAAAAAATTGTGCAAGCTCGTCGTTTTGGGCAGATTCATATCGATCAACTAAAGCGTATGGGCATTGCTTACAATCGGGCACAGCATTTTATTCGCTGTTCAGATACGCCAAAGTTTAAAAAAGAACAACAAGCGAACCAGATTCGGCAGCACATTTTGCAATCGGGGCAATCCAAATATCAAAAACAGCTTTCGCCTCAACTGGGCTTCGGTTTTTAGTATGTCGATATATCGCTTTGATCAAAGCATGACTGGACTACTGAGTTGTGTATATAGAAGCTTTCAGTTTAAAGATTTTGACGTCAAGCTTGCATCTAATAACTCCCAAGCCAGCTTGTTTGATGAGTGTATTGAGGTTGCTTCAAATGACGAACACGCAGAGCGAGTTTGGCGAGGGTTAAAGCAAAAAATTACGGCTGAAAGTCTACGATTTTTTTATTATTGCTTTCTGTCTGAGCAGGAACAAGCGCATCAACATCTTTTTAATTTCTGTATCTATGTGTTTAAAAATACACATGCGGTAGATCGTAACTATACGCATGCGGATGTATTGGCTGTTTCGCAGTGGGCCAAACAAGTGGGCAGAGAAAAGCACCGTATGGAAGCTTTTGTCCGCTTTAAAAAATGTCAGGATGGATTGTTTCTAAGTTTGGTACAGCCAGATTTTAATGTTTTACCACTGATAGAACGGCATTTTAGAAACCGATATCAAGATCAAAGATGGTTGATTTATGATGAAAGAAGAAATTTTGGAATTTATTTTGATTTGACAGCTGTGCATCAGGTGGAAATGGATGTAGATCAAATTGATCATGCGCACAAAGTCGGACACAGTCAGTCCTTTAGTGTTGAATTAGATGATGATGAGCTGCTGTATGACCAGTTATGGAAAGATTATTTTAAAAGTATCAACATCGAGGCAAGAGCAAATATCAAACTACATGTGCAATATGTTCCTAAACGCTACTGGCGTTATATGAATGAAAAAACAATCTAGCGAGATGTTAGTAAGGCGCTGACTCATCATTTTCTATGATGTTTTGGGCTGTTATTGGAAGGAGAACAGACGTTAAGCAATTCATGTTAATTAAAAAATAAGCTGTTGCACCTGTAGAATGGAACCTCAGTCATCAGTAATAGTGCATCTGAGTAGTGGCTCAGAGAAGAACGTGTAAGTTTAGAATAGATGATGAGTAATGCTTCAATAGTAAAAAGCCCATTCAATCCATGGGCTTTTTGCATTTTAAATAGGTAGCGTGCTATTGCTTATCATGTTGTTGATGTTAAACATGCACATTAAATAGTGAACCAATCCAACTGGCAAACAGCATCGCAAAAATCCCCCATAGCGTCACACGAAATGCGCCTGTCCACATAGATGTCCCAGAAAAATAGCTTGATAAAGCCCCTAAACCGAGTAAAGACAGTACGCCTGTAAGGGCAACTGACTGAGTCAGATAGCCTTGAGGGCTTAAGAGAATGGCCAGCATGGGAAACAGAGCGCCCAGTGAAAAGGCGAGGGCAGAAGAGCCCGCGGCTTCAAGTGGTTTAGCACTGGTATTTTCATGGATGCCTATTTCATCACGTGCATGTGCAGACAGTGCATCATGTGCGCTGAGTTGCACCGCGACTTCATGTGCTAGCTCGGGTTCTAGTCCACGTTGTATATAAATTTGAGTCAGTTCTTTAAGTTCTAAGTGCGGGTTTTTATCTAATTCTCGGGCTTCATGTTTTAAGTCAGCTTCTTCAATATCTGATTGAGACTTCACCGAAATATACTCACCCGCAGCCATAGAGCTCGCACCTGAAATGAGCCCTGCAATACACGTGATGAGTAAGGTATGGCTGGTTGCGCCACTGGCCGCCATTCCCATAATCAAACTGGTCACTGAAATGATGCCGTCATTGGCCCCCAAAACCGCTGCACGTAGCCAACCAGTACGATGAATTAAATGAGGTTCAACATGGTGAGAATAGGACATGACGATAGATCATCCTCAAATTTTAAAGTTATGATTTATTTAATAATGCACGTTTCATCTACTATAGCACAGCCCATAAAAAAGCCTCCGAGTGGGAGGCTTTTTTGAGTTTAGAAATATTATTGCGCTTTTTCTTTCACATCAGCAGCACCTTGTTCTACTGCACCAGCAACATGAGCGGTTGCTTCTTTAGAGGCATTTTTAACATCTTCAGCAGCAGCTTCAGTTTTCGCAGCAGCTTCGTCAGCGGCAGCACCAATTTTAGCCGATGCTTCATCTGCAGCTTTTTGAGTGTCAGATACGGCTTCACTTGCAGCTTTGTTAATATCATGACCTGCTTGTTCAGCAGCATTTTCAAGGTGTTCACCTGTCGTTGCACCTGTTTCAGGTGCTTTTTCTTTTGAACAACCCACTAAAACAACAGCAGCAGCAAGACCTAAAGAAATAAGTAATTTATTCATTTTCATATCCTTTTCGTTTTATACCCAAAAGTAGGGGTTGGGCAAAATATAATCTACTTTGAATGTAAAGCAGACTGCATTATTGTTAAAAAAATGTAATTTTTTATAAAAAACAGCGTGATAAAAAGGCTTATAAGCTGAGTTGCCTATAAGCCTTTAGCAAGGAAGCATCTGAGAGGATTACACGCCAGAACGAATAATATAATCAAAAGCAGACAGAGATGCTTTCGCGCCTTCACCTGTAGCAATGATGATTTGCTTGTAAGGCACTGTCGTACAGTCACCTGCGGCAAATACACCTTTGACATTGGTTTCATTGCGATCATTAATCACAATCTCACCACGGTTTGAAAGCTCAACCGCTGTTTCTTTGAGAAAATCAGTGTTTGGTAATAAACCAATTTGTACAAAGATTCCTGCAAGCTCTACCGTATGTTCTACATCAGTTGCACGGTCTTTATATTTCAATGCTGTCACTTGCTGACCATCACCCACAACTTCAGTTGATAGGGCATTTAGGATCACTGTGGTATTAGGCAAGCTATGCAATTTGTCTTGCAACACTTGGTCGGCACGTAGTTTGGTATCAAACTCAACTAAGGTCACATGTTCAACAATCCCAGCAAGATCAATCGCGGCTTCGACACCTGAGTTACCCCCACCAATTACTGCAACACGTTTGCCTTTAAACAGTGGACCATCACAGTGTGGGCAGTAAGCAACACCACGAGTACGGTATTCTGCTTCACCCGGCACATTCATTTCTCTCCAACGTGCACCTGTTGAAAGAATCACTGTTTTAGATTCAAGTTTCGCACCATTTTCTAAAGTGACTTCAACCAAGCCATTTGCTGTCTCATCCGCACCTTTGATGTTAGAAACACGTTGTAAGTTCATGATGTCCACACCGTACTCACGTACATGTGCTTCCATTTCAGCAGCAAACCTAGGCCCTTGAGTCTTTTGAATCGAGGTATAGTTTTCAATGTCCATGGTATCCATGACTTGACCACCCATACGTTCAGCTACAATCCCCGTTTTAATGCCTTTACGTGCGGCATAAATGGCAGAGGTATTTCCTGCAGGACCACCACCAATCACTAAAACATCAAAAGCATCTTTGGCATTGAGCTTTTCAGCTTCTTTGGCCGCAGAATTGGTATCCAGTTTGGCAACAATCTCTTCCAAGGTCATACGGCCTTGACCGATATCGTTATTATCTTGGAACACCATCGGTACAGCCATGATTTTGCGTTCTTCAACTTCGTCTTGGAAGAATGCACCATCAATCATAGTTGCTGTCGTGCCCGGATTGTAAATAGCAATCAGGTTCAACGCTTGCACCACATCTGGACAGTTATGACAGCTTAAAGAGACAAAGACGTCAAAGTCAGACTGGATACCTAAACCTTTGATTGAAGCTAAAATTTCATCCGATACTTTGGGTGCATAACCTGAGGTTTGTAACAATGCCAAGATCAAAGAGGTAAACTCATGCCCCATCGGTAAACCCGCAAAGAAGACACGCGGCTCTTCACCGGCTTTTGCTACACCAAAGCTGGGTGCACGTGAGTTTTGACCATCAAAACGTGCAGTCACCAGTGGAGACAGTGCTGCAACCTCTTCAACCAATTCTTTGATTTTGTCTGATTTTTCAGAACCATTCAAAGTCGCAACCAATTCAATCGGACCTTCAAGGCGTTCAAGAAGTGTTTTTAATTGAGCTGAAGTATTTTGATCTAACATTGTTAAGCTCTCCAAAGCAGTCTATAAATTTATTTGATAGAAGAATCATAGAGTAAATCTAAAAATAGATAAAACAGTTTGTTTTTATTTTAATAATCGGTTTTATAGATTTA
>NZ_JAQSUV010000032.1:0-211936 GCF_028649355.1 Acinetobacter sp. Gutcm_16
CGGTAATCCTCCCATAAATAACCGAAGTTAAAAGTAGAGGTTAAGCAGCCATTAGAGGTGGCCTTCCTTTGTTAGCTTGGTGTGGTCTTTCATGATTGTAATGCCACAGCCAATCAGTTGCGTAATCCTGAACTTCTTCTAACGTATCAAACAAATGCTTGCTCAGCCAACTATAACGTATAGTCCGATTATATCGTTCAATATACGCATTCTGCTGTGGCTTACCCGGTTGAATATATTCAATACGAATACCGTGCTCAATAGCCCAGCGCACAAATTCGTGACTGATAAACTCGGGGCCATTATCACATCGGATCACTAACGGTTTTTCTCTCCACTCCAGCAATTGATTCAACGTACGAATGACCCTAATTGTGGGCAATAAGAACCCTGCTTCAATGGCTAGGCCTTCGCGGCGGTAATCATCAATCACATTCAATAATCGAAACTTGCGACCATCGGAAAGTTGATCATGCATAAAATCCAGTGACCAAACCTGGTTTGCACGTATTGGCTCTTTCAGTGGTTCAGGCACATGTCGTTTTAGTCTTCTTCTCGGTTTAATACGCAGATTCAGTGCCAACTCACAGTAAATGCGATAAACCCGCTTGTGATTCCAGCAGTGACTCTCAACATACCGTAAATACGAGAAGCATAGACCAAAGCCCCAATCGGTATTTTCCTCAGTGAGTTCAATGAGCTGTTCTGCAATGAGCACATTGTCATCACTGAGTCTAGCCTGATAACGGTAGCAGGTTTCACTTATGCCAAATGCAGTGCAAGCTAAACGGATACTAACAGCATGTTGGGCCACTGCCTGTTGAGCCATCTGACGTCGACAAGATGGCTTTACCACTTTTTTGACATCGCTTCCTGAATAATTTCTGCTTTTAATCGTTCTTCAGCATACATTTTTTTTAGTCTGGTATTTTCTGTTTCCAACTCTTTCAGCCGTGCCATCAAAGATGTATCCATGCCGCCATATTTAGCACGCCATTTATAGAAGGTTGCATTACTCATACCATGTTCACGACAAAGGGCCGCAACAGGTGTACCAGACTCCGCTTGCTTCAAGATGGACATGATCTGGCTGTCAGTAAATTTAGATGTTTTCATGCAGAATCTCCTGCTTGTATCTTAAGAGAAAATTCTACTTTTAAATCCTATTATTTTTAGGGGGGATTACCCCCCTATCTCTAAATTTACATAAGATTAAGGTAGCTAATAAGTTTTGTCCAAATTTATTTTACTTTCATAGTCTTAATAATATATTTGTCAACTAAACCCATATTCATACGACTTTCTAACTAGATTCATTGAGTAAACAAGCTGAGAGTTGTTAGACTTCAACTAATGTTTTGACTTTAAAATAATTTATGAAATTTTTACTTATTTTAGTTTTGGGGCTCACTTCCATCCAAGTTTATGCAAAAAAATGCGCTGACTTTTCTACTCAGCAACAAGCACAGAAATGGTACGAACAACGCAAAAAATCAGGACAAACAGGCTGGAAAAGTTTAGACCGCGACGGCGATGGTGAATTTTGACGGGATGCAGAGGTTGTGGAGAAGTAGTTTTTCTCAGGTTGAGCTAGATAATGTTGTGTATTTCAGATCAAATTTTGATAAAAAAAATCCAGAAAAAAATAGTTAAGATTGTGTGAGAACTGAAGGATTATGAGATTGCAAAGAGTTAAGCATCTGTAATTAATTTTGATTTTACCTTTGCAATAATTATACATGCAGATCTTTGGTATAGTGCAACAGTTTCTCGATCTATTCAAAACTACAACTACACCCCACCTAAAAACCGTTTTTCACTATGAAAATGACATTAATCCCCGTACTAGCTATTTCATGTTTATTCTTAACGTCTTGTAAAGCATCATCTGATAAAGATGATATTGACCAATTTGTAAAAGTAGATCTGAAAAACTATGCAACTGATAACTATAGAGTTTTTATCGAAGCTAATAAAAACTTTTCTAATGACCCCGCATTAAAAGAGACGCTTTTTAATAATACATACGTAAAGCTGGAAACAGCTCGTAGTCTTTTAAGTGAAGAATATCCTGATTGGGTGGAAGGTTTAGACCGCAATGGTTTCGATTATGCAGATCTCAATACGATATGCTGGATGATGGTCTATATGGAAAATTATGTAGGCGAAATTGATGAGACGTATAGAAAAGATCTTAAAGTTGAAACTCTAAGTGACGTACATCGACTCTATGTAGAAAGAAAAAAGGTCATCAAATTAAGAGATAGTAAAGAACAAACCGCTAAGAATTTTGTTGAAGTCTGCATGTAGTTTTCTATGGGCAGTATTTGATGGCTATGAAAGACCATTATCAGAAATTCGAAAAATGGGAGATTAAACAATGAACAAATTTAAAATACTACTTATTCTTATTGCTAGTTTTACAGCAGCCTGCAGTCAAGCAGACAACTCTAACAAATTGACTGAACAGGAAGTCGAGAATGATTTAAAAAATGCAAGAGAAGCTTCCCTCTATGCACAGTTTAATCAAATGTATTATACAAAATTTGTTTTTAGCGCTGCTTATGATGAGGTTAATCAAGTTTCAAAAACTAATGATCAGTTATTGAATTTTGCTAGTTATCAGGCCCACGCAATTAAAACTACCTACGATACTTTAGGCTTAAATTTATCTGAGGACCTTAAAGCACTTTCGGTAGGAAAAAATAGTACCATGACAATCAATGCCTTAGATTCTTTATGTGTAAGTAATAAATTTATTGAGAAATACTCAGCTGTAAAACTTAAATCAGGAAGCAAAATACCTCCAGATATAAAAGAACTTTCAGATAAGGCTCTGACACTTCAACCTGAAATTGAAAGAATTCTGACTAAAGCACCTAATCCAATGGGTGATATTCAGTGTTTAAAATTGAAATAACATCTGTCTCTGGCAGCTTTGTGATTCATATATAAAGGAACGAACTTACTGATATGGAGAGACCAAATTTAACTCATAAAATGAAAGTCTACTCTGGGAAAAGAGGATCAAATGGTGAGTAATTTCACTGCCTCAACCCCACAACTATACCCAAGTGACTTATCAATAGTATGAGTCACTTGTTCAATAATCCAATCTCCCACAATCCCCTCGCGAAACCCCACAAGAGTAAGTGGCTTTTCGGCTGAGATTTCAGGATTACCTGGTAAATTTAAAATTAATGGCTCTTCACTACGGCGCTCTACTTACGCAAAATCCTGAACCATCTAGATAATAATTATTTTTCAAAAACATAGCTAATCTGATATTATTGATAATCATTCTTAATAACACTT
Organism: Acinetobacter sp. Gutcm_16; assembly: GCF_028649355.1. Lineage (NCBI taxonomy): Bacteria > Pseudomonadati > Pseudomonadota > Gammaproteobacteria > Moraxellales > Moraxellaceae > Acinetobacter > Acinetobacter sp. Gutcm_16. The sequence continues at coordinate 3,316 of NZ_JAQSUV010000032.1, forward strand.
TATAAAATATAATATGACCGATTTATCAACAAACTTTAACGACACCCGCCTCATCAAATCTTGGTTTGGATTTATTTTAGGGTTGTTCTGCGTTGGAATTAGCATAATAGCTTTATTTGAAGAAGTGAATTTAAAAGGCATCCTTAGAACTTTAGGCTTTCTATGCTTTTGGTATCCTTGGTGTCAACTACCCGTTAAGAATTACCCGCTATCAAAATTTTTCCGTAAGAAAACAGAAGGCGAAAAATTAAATAAACTGGCTAGCTACTTAACAATCATTGGTTTACTTTTACTCATAAGCGCTGCAGTTTTGTTTTAGTGAATTTGATTAAGTTTCGCTCATGTTAAATGAATTAATCACAAAGAAACCATGATAGTGCGCTGAACCCTATCATGGTTTCAAATAAGATATTGATGCTCAATGTAAAATTTCAAGATTTTTGCTGAAGGTACTTTATGTTTATTCTAAATAATCTTTATAATATATATTTATCACCAATAATAATGAATAGATTTTAAATCATGAGTTTTTTCACAGAATTACAAGTTAGACATACTGATTTCGATGAACTTGATCTCCCATCCCAAAAAAATAAAATTTTAGAAATATTAACTAATGATGGCATTCATGAAGACGTTTACACCAGTCTAGTGACTGCATTTAGTGAAGGAAAAGAAGGACTGAATATTGATCCTATTTATTGCTTTGAACTTATAGAAAAAATAGCAGAATTGTTCCCTAATTCTAATTTTGAGTGTCGTGGACTTGGTGAGGAATATTTTTATACATGGATTATTTGTGTTGAAAATGGTCACGTGATTTTTAAAAATCAACCATGGGAAAGTGAAAATCCCTTTGTTTAAATCTGTCCTATATAACAAAATGGCAGTTATGCAAATTTCCAAAAAAAGCGAGGAATTTCTCCTCGCTTTTTTACTCAATCAATAAATTAGAAATTATATTTTAATTGAGCATTAACACCATTAAAGCCATCAAAAGCACTAACGTGTGTGTAAGCTACTTCCGCTGCCAAGTTTGGAGTAAAGTTATAGCCAGCGCCAGCTTGAACGATTAAACCTGAATCATCTTCGCTCGTAGAAACTGTATAGCCTCGAAAAGTTGCATCCACATCAAGGTCAACACGCGCATAACCAGCCATACCTTTAGCATAGAAGTTGTTTGCTAAAGGATATTTAGCTGTTAAACCAATACCATAGTATTGAACATCGGCATCAGTTCTTACACCAAATTCATCTAAATCGCCATCGAACTCGATGTCATTTACAGATTTATTCCAGAATACTTCAGCACCAACATATTCATTAAATTGTAAGCCACCATTTAGGCCTAGAAAATGTACATCAACATCATCGTTATTTAAAAATGTATAGCCAGCACCTACATATGGCTGAATTGTTGTACTACCAGCATTTGCTGTAGTTGCTGCGATAGCCCCAAGAAGTGATACTAAAAGCAGTTTTTTCATTGTATATCTCATTAATATTAAAGTTATATAAAAACCTATAAATCATAGATTTAAAAGGCTTGCATATATTGTTAGCATAATTAATAATTTGCAATAAATTTATACCAATTAATAAAATATTTTCTGATTATTTGATCAATAAACAACCAACCGAATTAATTATAATAAATCTTCTATTTAATATAATAGAGCAGTATCCGAAACTGCCATCATATGAGAGCAACTTCAATCCATACACTGAACACAAACAGTGACATGAACTTTTGTCTAAATCGAATGCAGTATGCAGCCTGATAACAATATGCACAGCAGTAAAGTACGGCGCTAAAATTTTATATAAGATCTTGCTTTAGGCCTATATTTTAAAGGTATGCTAAATATACTTAAATGGTTGCATTCTCTTGACTAAAATTGCTTATGCTAAATGCACTATTTAATATGGAATTTAAGTAAGTGCTCAAGAGAATCATGCATTTTTCGTTTATCGTATTAACATTAAGTACAAGTAGTTTAAGCTCTGCAGATTGGATTAAAGAGTCAAGCAATGCAACGGAAGCAAAAACAATTCAACTACGTCAGCATATTCACCAACATCCAGAACTGGGGAATATGGAATATGAAACTTCGAAGTTAGTACAAAAAGAATTAAAATCATATGGTATTGAAGTTAAAACAGGTTTCGCAAAGACAGGTGTAATTGGTATTTTAAGAGGCTCCCAATCTGGTCCAATTATGGCTTTGAGAGCGGATATGGATGCCCTTCCAATGCAAGAAAAAACGAATCTTATATTTGCTAGCCAAACTAAAGCCATGTATCAAGGCAAAGAAAGTTTTGTCATGCATGCTTGTGGTCATGATGCACATACTGCAATGTTATTAGGTGCCGCGAAAGTACTAGCAGCAAACAAAGATAAGATTGCTGGTACTGTAGTATTTGTATTTCAACCAGCTGAAGAAGGTGGAGCAGATATTGATAACTTTAGCCAAGGAGATCAGATCGGTTCACGTAAAATGATAGCAGATGGGGCTTTAAAATCGGTTAAACCGGAGGTAATTTTCGGTTTACACGTGATTGCTGGAATACCTAGTGGACATCTCCATTATAAATCAGGTGCCATTTTGAACAGTGCGGATAACTTAAGAATTCAAGTAAAAGGACAACAAGTACATGGCTCTATGCCATGGGCAGGGCGAGATCCTATTGTTGCCTCAGCTCAGATGATTAATCAACTTCAAACTATAATTAGCCGTCGTAGTGATTTAAGTAAAGGTATGGGAGTGGTGAGTATAGGGAATATTCAGGCTGGTACTGCAGGCAATATTATTCCTGAACAAGTTTCTATGCTGGGTAGCATTCGTTCAAATAATGAAGATATTCGCCAAAATATCTTAAGTACTATACCTAAGATGATTGAACATACCGCTATTGCTAACGATGTAACCGCGACAGTCGAGTTATCAAGTTATGCTCCTGTAACTATGAACCATCCAGCATTAACCGAAGCCATGGGGCCTACTTTTAAAGCTGTAGCAGGCGATCAAGTTAAGATTTTAGACAATAATGCAAGTGCAAGTGAAGACTTTGCTTATTATGGTAAGTTGATGCCGTCACTGTTTGTCTTTTTAGGTGCGACTCCTAAACAACAGGATTTAACTAAAGCTGCACCCAATCATAGCCCCTATTTTATTGTTGATGATGCAACATTAAAAACAGGGGTGGAAACGCATGTACGTTTTATTATGGATTACCCCAAAGTAGCTAATAAGGTACAAATGGCATGGAAGAATACATTATAGTCTTTGAATTTTAAGCTAAATTTAGGGGATTGATTATCCAATATCCCCTACTTCACACCCATTTCTTAAAGGACATGGTTCACCATCCAGTATGTTTTCAAGCATGCTCTGCATCTGTTGTAATTGAACTATCTTCTCTTGGATCGCACCTAACTTCTCCAACAAAATTGCATGAAATTGAGTAGCAGGAATTTCGCTCACATTAACAAGAAGAATGATTTGCTTGATTTCAGCCAGAGTAAAGCCAAGGTTTTTGGCAGTCTGAATTAATTTCAATTGTTGCACAGTCTGTTCGGGATAATCTTTGTAGCCATTACCGCGCACAAAAGATTGAATCAACTCCATTTTTTCATAAAAACGAATGGTATCTCGACTCAAATTAATCTGTCGTGAAAGTTCGCCGATCAGCATATTCCACTTCCTATAATATTTTTTAAAACACTTGACCATGGAGTTTACTCCATGGTTTAGCGTAAGTAATAACAAAATAACCGAGTTTAGTTTTATGTCTACAATATCTCAAACCGCTTTAGTTGTGGGAGCAACAGGATTTATCGGCAAATTCCTTGTAGCACGACTACTTCGCGATAATGCGCGGGTGTTTATTATTTGCCGTAACATCAATGAGCAAGCACCTCAGTAATGAAGCTATTAAGGCAGCTCAGGCACTCAACACCGTGCTTGAGCGCAACCCGGACATTGTGTCCAAAATTCTATCTTCAGTAGAAAAAGCACATAAGCAAAGTAATATTCCAAACTTTGGCCAAGCATTGGATGAATATGAAAATCTGCACTTACCCAAGAAGAAACTTGCCAAAAACACCTTGGTCAATGTCACGGCGAACATTGGTAAATATCAGGATATATGGGGGCAGTTCTATTGCACCGACATTACCCTACTCATGATTTCTGAATACCTGAAACAGCAGACCGACTTTCAGGCAGAAAAGCACCGTTCACAGCTTATCGACATTTGGAAATACTTTGTGGCCAACGGTTGGGCACCTGAAAATATTGCAGAGAAAACCTTAAAGCCGATACGACCAGAAAAGGTCAGAACGCGACATTCCAACGAATCTCTGGAAATTGTAAAAGCTGTTTGCCCGCCTTGGTTAAAACTAGCGATTGATTTGGCACTGCATTCTATTCAACGGCGTGCCGATCTGGTGGTAATGGAACGCTCAAGCATTAACATCAAAGACAACACCATGACCGCACTGCAGCATAAATCGCTGAATTACGACAATCCTGTGTTTATTGAAGTGGATATGCATCCTGAGCTACGGGAAGTCGTATTGCTGTGTATAGGGCATTCGATGCGACTACGCTGCCCTTACCTGATTGCAACGCGACCAGACCGCATTAACGAGCAAATCCGTAATGCGAAACTGCATCCTTTTGCTGTAACTGAGGATCACATTACCAAGCAGTTTAAAAAGTATCGGGACTTGTCAGGCGCGTATGATCATTTAGAACTAAACCAACGACCATCGCTGCATGACACTTACGTGCCTTGGGCATTTATAACATCACGCAGAAGTATGGAAAGAAGTACGCGCAGGCACTGGCTGGCCACGCAACTGTGAAGATGACGGATCACTATTTAGAGGGTCACGAAGCACCTAAACCAGAGCGGATTAGCTATCGTTAGTCTTGCCAATAAGCTGATGCTTCCATTTCATGGATCATCAGCTTTTGATTTCATATAATCGCCAGTATGTTAAATGGGATCAAATAGGTTGAAAATTCTTTTACCAGGGTAATCGTTCAAATACTTATATCGGCTATGTCTATAATATTCGTTCCAATAACTTACCATTCTTTGATATGTTAGATTTTTAAGTTCATGATTATTATTTATAAATTCAATAAAAAATTCTTTATTTTTTTCCATAAATGGATATATATCATTGATGATTTCTACGACATATTCGCCAACTAACAAAAATATATAAGGGATCATAAAGTCTTGAAATTCGATTTCTATAAGTTTTTTGACCATTTCTTGACGTAAATAACCATCAGAGTGTCTAGAATAAAGACAGTAAATTATCGAAAGCTCTTGAGTGGATAAACTATTAAGCTGTGAAAAGTTGGGCAAATCATTATAGATTCTATAAGGAATTTCTAAAATATCTCCATTCAAGCAAACTACTCTTTGCCCTACTGCATTAATGTCAGTTAATAAACTTTTAATAGCTTCTATTCGCTGAATAGGAAAAGCTTGTTCTAATATATTTTTCATTGACTTTAATTAAGTAAAAATCCCTTTAGCAATCTACTAATTTTTTAATATTTTTACAATTAACATAATGCATGTTATATGAAATAAAAAATTTTTCTATCCATTTGATATTTATATAAATTAAAATTTCATATAATCACCATTGTGTTAAATTGGCGAATCAGATCCATCCCCCAGTAATAAAATCTCCTGAATCATATCCAATAGAGTAACCAATCTTTCTCTCTGGGTAAGCAGTTTTATAATGATTCATTGACGCTTGTGCCAGTTTAAGTGCATAAGCTAAGAACAAAGGATATTCAGCATAATTATCCAGTTCTGTTTCATCTGCTAAATCTTCAATAGATCGTAAAATTTCAGAGCTAAAAGCGCCTTGCTCAGGATAGTATGTTTTAGCTTCAGACATCCAATCTAAGTTATCTTCTTCTGCAATGTATTGATCTAATACTGCAAAATATAGATATCCATTATCAGAAAGACCAAACCAAAATCCTTGCTCAATAAAGGGAAAAGCCTCTTTTTCTAAAGAGTCAATTACGTGGGCTGCTAAACTTTTAACTTCTGTTGTGTAATCTAATTCTTTGAATAGATCCCAACTTTTGCTTGGCTGCATTTCATGACAATGATTGATGATCGTTGTCATGAAATTATCAATATCTAGATCATTTTTATGAAGATCAATTTCTTTAAAGATTTTTACGAAGTCAAATGACATAAACAGCCTACATTTTTCCAAAATTTAATTAAGTAAGAATAGATGTCCAATTACTTATTGATTTAGCTACCGTTAATAATTGCTTTTAAGTTTAAATGGGCGAGTTTTCCACATTGGGGAATTACGCCATTCCCCGAAACTACCCCGAATATCCTCCCCCGAAAACAAAAAGCCCACTTTTTAAGTGGGCTTTAAGTAGCTGAATTAACAGCTATATTTGGTAGGCATATCCAGACTCGAACTGGAGACCTCTACGATGTCAACGTAGCGCTCTAACCAACTGAGCTATACGCCTATATGCCATGCATAATATTCACTTTTAAAATACATGACAAGCGCTATTTCTTGTTTTTTAAAGCAGATGCACAAGTTTTAAGCATTCTTTTAAATTGTTGAATATTTTTTGAATTTAACGTTTTGGAATAACGCATTTGTTGATAATAATCAGCTGCCTGATGAAATAAAACTTGCTGTTCAGGTTTAACTTCTTGAGCTAAACGTAACAACCATTGATTTACCGTTTCGGCATCTTGCTTACGCTGCTCAGCCGTTAAGCTTCGCGAAAAAGACTGAATGGCTACGTCATATTCAGAAGTTTGAGCACGTTTATGCCAAGATATAACACACCAGTACAGTAAAACTAATCCACCAATGCTAATCATAATCAGCAATACCAATGAATAACTGGATTGGAGTCCTAGCTTCTGTAACCAACCTCGTTGAGTCTCTGCATTATAGCCAACCACCTTACTTTGCCATTGGTAACTTGCATAGTCACTCCAAATGCGCATTTTGTTTAATACCGAATAGCGCTGTACATGCCATCGACTACTCTCACCCCAAACACTGGTATCTTGGCTCATTAAATCTTGCATACCCTGTTCAATACGCTGCGGTGCAATCATGGCTGTTGGGTCATAGCGTTTCCAGCGCCCATCCACAAAGACTTCCGTCCATGCGTGCGCATCTAACTGTCGAACTTCCCAGCTTTTTGCATCTGGTGAAGGCTGACCACCTTGATACCCAACCACAATACGCGCTGGAATTCCCGCATAACGCATCAGCATCACGAAGCTAGAAGCATAATGTTCACAAAAACCCTGTTTGGATTGAAACAAAAACTCATCAATACGATGCTGTCCCAACAAGCCTGGCTGCAAGGTATAGCTAAAGCCATTGTTGCGATACCATTGCAAAACATTTTGGATATAACGTTTCGGGTTCTCGTCACTTTGCTTAAACAGCTGCTGTGCCAATTGCTGCGCTTTCAAGTCCATGTGCTCAGGCGCTTTTAAGTTTATGCTTCGTTGTATTTTAGATAATTCACTTTGGGAAAATTGAACATTTCCCATCCATTGCAATGCAATAGGTTCCACCCGCTGCACTTGACGATAAGCCTGAATACTCCAATCCTGACGTAGCTGATAACGTCGCTCTAAGGGTTGTGAATATTCCAATGCCATAATCCACGGAATCGCGACATCAGCAGGTAAATATTGATAGTTCCATTTTTTGGATGTAGAGATTTGCGTTAATGTATCATCCGAAATACCTTGTTGATTAATAAAACTACTGGTCCACTTTTGCCCATCATATTGATCCAAGACCATCGCGCGCCAATAAAGCTGCGAACGATTGGGCAGCTGAGTGACATCACCGATAATACGAAAAGCCAAATGACTGGACTGGGATAATTGCGCAATATCTCCAGGCGACATACTGTCACTCATCCCTGTCACCGCCTTATTTTCAGGAATTGGAATATGCCAAAGTGGGGGTAAACGCGGAAAAAAGATAAACAACAGCACAAAAAAAGGCAGTGCGAGACCTACAAATTTAATGACGTGTTTTGCATCTTGCCTTAATGCCATACGATTCGAGTTTTCAGATGCAAAAGCATGGGTTTGCACTCGATACAGCCCCAACAAACAACTCAATAAACAGAGTAAAGCCATCACTGCCGTCATAAATGACTGACTATGTAAAAACATACTCGCCACAACAAATAAAGCAAAGTTAAACAGAATAATCACATCACGCTGCGTTTTGGTTTCTAAAGCTTTAGCAAAGAGAAAGATACTTAAAACGGCTACGCCCGCTTCCACCCCTAAAAAGCTTTGATAGCTCCCAAAAGTGACCACTAGAGCAACAAGGGTCAAAATGTAAATTGCCCATTTCGGGAAATGGTTGCCCGTGGATTTCATGAAATACCATAGACAGCCGATACAAATGGCGAAAATGACACTCAATAGCACAGGACTAAAACTTAGTTGTGTGATCCAAATCAAACTCAGTGTCAGCACAATGGCAATACGAATAGAAGAGTGCATATTACTCACCTATGCCTGCGCCAAAAGTAATTTGGCTTGAAGGTACTGTTCTCGCCCTATCCCTTTGGCCAGTTCAGTATGAGGTAAATACAGGGCATAGGCGTATTGTAACTGCTCACATTGTTCAACCAAGCCCATCATTAAGCTTAATTTTTCTTCATGTGAAGGACTCGGCATATGTGCATAGTGGATGTCTAAACTGTGTTGATCCTGATGTTGTTCAAAGACCTTAATAAATAAACCTTGTCCTTGTGCCACTTGTTTCCATGAAACCGCCTGTAAAGAGTCACCCTCTTTAAAATTTCGCAATTCTCGGAATTCATCCATGTCCGGTTCAAAACTGTGCTGTTGCTGTTTATTTTCTGCCGCTAAAGACTTAGTTTTAGGCGCGATCCACACAGGTGCTTGGATAAAAAAATAACTCCAAGCGCGAACGAGACCAAATGGATAAGTCGAGTAAATTTTAATCTCTGGAAAACTAAACTGTCCGCGCTCTTTGGGAAAAAAATTTAAATCGACCACCTGATGGGTATCTTGAATAAACAACTGTTCTATATGATCAGCATAAGTAATCCAGAGGTATCGAGGCTGCGAATGCAATTGTTTGAAATGCATTTGTAATTGCAATGCACTCTCAACCTGCCCTATTTCAGGGAATACAAGGTCAATACTTAAGCCATGTAGCTGCTTAAAGGTCAAATAAAAACTCATACACAGCACGGCACTGATTAAAAAACAAAACGCTAAAATTAAATTATTGGCATAATTCACCCCAGCAATAAAGGTGATTAAAATCAGCACTACATACACATATCCTTGCTGATAAATAAACACCAGTACATCTTTTTGGGTCAGTTGTTTTTCAGCTTTGAATTGAAAGCGTTTATTTATCCAGTTTTGCCACAGCATGCGTCAGCTTATCCTATCAGTGAACTTTGACTTGCTTCATAAGTTGCTCAGTTTCAGCTTCACCCAGCCCTATTCGATGCGCGGTCACTGCGACAAATACAGCCTGTACATCATCCGGTGTAACAAATGCACGGGCTTTAACCAAAGCATATGCTTGTGCTGCTTTCTTCAAAGCCAGTACGCCACGTGTAGATAACCCATGTCGACCTTTACGGGTCTCAGCCGCCAAATCTAAAATATAGTCCAAGACTTCCTCAGACAGATAAATCTGTGGCACCAAAGTTTGTAAGGCCAGAATGTCTTGTTCGGAAAATACTGTCATCAACTGCTGAATCAAGTCATGACGGGATTGTTGCTGCAATAAAGCCTTTTCTGCCTGACGGGATGGATAACCCAAAGATAAACGCATAAGAAAACGGTCGAGCTGTGACTCTGGTAGTGCATAAGTTCCACTTTGAAAAAGTGGGTTTTGCGTTGCAATTACCCAAAAAGGCTGCGGTAGTACATAACGACTTGCATCGATTGTCACCACACCCTCTTCCATCGCCTCTAAGAGCGCACTCTGCGTTTTCGGACTACAGCGGTTAATTTCATCTGCGAGTAAAATTTGAGTAAAAATTGGCCCTTGCTTAAACTCAAACAGATGTTCTTTTTGGTTAAACATATTCACCCCAATCACATCGCTTGCCAGCATGTCATTGGTAAACTGAATCCGTTTAAATTGAAGACCAGCCAAATGGGCCAAGCTACTGGCCAATGTGGTTTTGCCTAAACCGGGCAAGTCTTCAAATAAGATATGCCCACCAGCTAAAAGGCTGCATAAGGCTAATTGGGTTTGTTGATTTTTATCTAAAACGATTTGATTAACTTGATTGAGGAATTCTTGGATTTTTGGATAAAAAATACTTAACTGTGATTCATCGAGCATGTCATATTGCAACGTTTCTACCGTTTTCTCTTTTCCCCAAAGCACCTTATTCTCCCCAATCAAAATATAAATCAAGGTTTAACATACAGGTTTTTCAACCATACTCAAAGGCGATCCTTATAAATATTCAATGATTTGCGTATGAATAACTTCCCTCACATCAAGCTATTGTTTCACTGCAGATTTCAACTGATCTTTTAAAGTATCTGCGCTCATTGAAAATGATGGAGATGATTTCTCTGCTTGCTTAATCAATTCTATGAGTCGTGCATTGATTGGCGCCTGTCTACCACATTGCTCTGCAAGTTTTAAAACCTCACCATTAATCCAGTCGACCTCTGTGGGGCGACCTGCAATTAAATCATCTTGCATAGACGACCGGGCTAGTGGATCGATTGCCAACATTTTACGACTTAATAATTTAAATAATGGATTGGGTAAACTCAGTAATTTTGGAATCAAATGGGTCGGAACTGCGGTTAACTTTGCAGGTTTAATTTGTGCATAATCAAGCAGCTCTATAGCTTCCTGCTGCGCCATTGCCACACATTGGCGATATTTACGAATCGACAATTGTTCCTTTAGCGGTTTTTTTGACAATGCATTGATTGAATTATTTAAATTAAGTAAAAGCTTGGCCCACTGCACAGCCAGCATGTCTTTTTCAAAAACAATCTCTAAACCTGCTTTTTGAAATGCATTCTCAAGCAAATTTTGATTCGGATATTGCTTAACACTTAATGCACCAGAGGTACCTTGATGATAATGCCCAGCTTCTTGCGTGGCGACGTTAAAAGGAACCATCCCCTCTAAAATCATCGGCCCTTGCAAAACCCTTTTTAAAATAGGGACATTACTTAAACCATTTTGAAAGCTGATGATCAGCGGTGTTTTAGCCCCTAGATATTCTTTAAGTTCATGCGCAACTTGTTCGGTTGCCGCCGATTTCACACAAATTAAAATAACATCGGCATCCACAACCTGAGTAGGATCGGTCGTTAGTTTGAGTTGATGAGGTGCAAGTTTGATCTTTTTGCCTAAATAATCAGTTAAGACTAAGCCCCATTGGGAAAGCTCTGCATGAATACGTGGACGCGTGATAAAAGTAACATCATTACCTGCAGCAACCAACCTTCCGCCTAAATAACACCCAATGCTTCCAGCACCATAAATATATATTTTCATTCAATTTCCCTTTGCAAACATTCCAGTATTTTAAGAGCTCTAATAATCAAAAGCTGTCCGATATACGACATGAACCTTTTATGCCTCACACTCCGTGTTCGTTATGATTTAAGCCGTGATGTAACAACTTGCTTCATGCAAAAAGTACACTGTCGAATCTAACACGAGCAACCGCATGTAATTGAGTATTTTCACAAAAAAACGGCACCGAAGTGCCGTCTTTGAATTGATTAATTATATTAACATGGGCACTTTTTCATGCCATTCGTTGCAGATGGATAACGTGCATCCACACAATGACGATAAAAAGTTTTAGCATCCATCGCTTCTAAATCAGGATGGTGCTTTTTCATATGCTCCAAATAGTTTGGATAATCAGGCACCCCCACCATCAAGCGAAAACTTTGCTGCAAACGTTGCCACAATGTCGCAATTCGAGACCAATTTTTAGGGTTCAGAATCAAATCTTTCTGCGACATCACGGTCATTTTAATGATTTTATAAATCATCGTTTTTCCACTTTTAGCAAATTTTAGATTCATCTGACTCTCCTTAATGTCCAGCTTTTGATGGCTGAATGTCTTCAGGATCACGATAAATGGCTTCTGCTTCATGCACAGTCGGAACTGGGCTTGCCAATGCACGACGAATCACTTTAATCGCAGCAAACAGCATCACAATCGCCACAATCATAAAGAATCCACACAATGCAGCATTGATCTGATTCGACATCGCAACAGTCTGCATTTCAGCAACCGTTTTTGCTGGTGCTAAAATTTCATTGTTTGCAATTGCATTGTTAAAGCGTTCAGCTTGTGCCAAGAAACCAATTTTCGGATTTTCGTGGAAAATTTTCTGCCAGCCCGCTGTCATACAAGTTACCAACAAGAATATGGTCGGGATAATCGTAACCCATACATATTTCTCTTTCTTCATTTTGAAGAGGATAACCGTACCTAAGATCAATGCCATTGCCGCAAGCATCTGGTTACCCACACCAAACAGTGGCCATAAGCTATTGATTCCCCCGAGCGGATCGACGACACCTTGGTAAACAAAGAAGCCCCAACCTGAAACCGCAACTGCTGTACCCAACAAGTTTCCGAAGAAGTTATGTGAGTTTTTCACCGCAGGAATCACAATACCCACGGTATCTTGCACCATGAAACGACATGCGCGCGTACCCGCATCAACTGCCGTTAAAATAAATAGTGCTTCAAATAAAATGGCAAAGTGATACCAAAACGCCATCATTTCACGGCTATTGAAAATTTCCGTAATGATGTGAGCCATACCAATAGCAAAAGTTGGCGCACCGCCAGTACGTGAAAGGATGGTACTTTCACCCACTTCTTGAGCCAGTAAAGTTAATGTTTCTGGAGTAACAACAAAACCTAAGTTACGAACAGCTTCAGCTGCGGTGTCTACACTTGTACCCAGTAAAGCGGCTGGTGAGTTAATCGCAAAATACACACCCGGATCAAGCACTGCGGCACAGATCAGAGCCATGATTGCAACAAATGACTCCATGAGCATACCGCCATATCCAATCATTCGAATATCACGTTCATTGTTCACAAGTTTCGGCGTGGTGCCTGACGACACTAAAGCGTGGAAACCTGAAATTGCTCCACAGGCAATGGTAATAAATAAGAATGGGAACATTGAACCTGCAAACACAGGGCCAGTACCATCAATAAATTGCGTGAACGCTGGTAGCTTCATTTCTGGCATTGCGAAAATAATACCGACTGCCAAACCTGCAATGACACCAATCTTTAGGAAGGTTGATAAGTAATCGCGTGGCGCAAGCAATAACCACACAGGCAGTGCCGAAGCCACGAAACCATAAATAATCAGCGCCCAAGTCAACTGAGTGCCCGACAGTGTAAAGAACGCACCCCAATATGGATGCTGTGCAATATTTTCACCGTAGACAATACCGAGCATCATCAAAACGAAACCAATAATAGATACTTCTGCAATTTTACCTGGGCGGATAAAACGCATGTAAATCCCCATAAAGAGCGCAATTGGAATCGTTGCCGCAATACTAAATACGCCCCATGGGCTGTGTGCAAGTGCTTTGACCACGACCAATGCCAAAACTGCAAGGATAATAATCATTACCCCCAATGCACCAAGCATGACCACAATACCTGCAAAAGTTCCAAGCTCTTGCTTTGCCATTTCACCGAGTGAACGTCCATCACGACGGGTAGAAATAAACAACACCAAAAAGTCTTGTACTGCACCTGCAAGCACTACACCGACAAGTAACCAAATCGTGCCAGGTAAATAGCCCATTTGCGCTGCTAAAATAGGCCCTACTAATGGACCTGCACCTGCAATCGCTGCAAAGTGATGTCCAAATAGAACGCTTTTGTTGGTTGGAACATAGTCCAGACCATCATTCAAACGATGCGCGGGAGTTAAGCGACGTTCATCAAGCTCAAAAACTTTATTTGCAATAAATAAACTATAGAAGCGATAAGCAATACTATAAATACAGCCCGCAGCAAGTACGAGCCAGATGGCATTGACATGCTCACCACGACTCAGTGCCAATATCCCAAACGAGACTGCACCGATGATGGCTACCAGTAGCCAGATGATTTTTGAAGTCAGGGTTGACTTCGGCTGAACAGATTCCATTTCAATCCCTCATATTTGTTGCATTCAATCAGCGTCTTTAATTATTCGAGGTACTGCTGTTTTCCTTTGCGACTTTACTCTGCATCTCCTTGTTTTGATCTAATACTTTGGCATAAAAAAAGGGATGATTTTCATCATCCCTTCCGATAATAGTCTATTTTTAAACCATTATGCACGTTCTAAATAATCGCCAGTACGAGTATCTACACGAACGCTTTCCTCTTGCTGTACAAATAATGGAACACGTACTACAGCACCTGTTTCCAATTTTGCAGGTTTACCACCACCGCCAGAAGTATCACCACGTACACCCGGATCAGTTTCAACAATTTTCAAAACTACGAAGTTTGGTGGGTTTACTGTTAACGGCACGCCATTGAACAACATAATGGTACATTTTTCATTTGAATCATCTTTTAACCATTTTGCAGCATCGCCCATTGCTGTTTTGTCAGCAGCGATCTGTTCAAATGATACAGGATCCATGAAATTCCACATTTCGCCGTCGTTGTACAAGTATTCCATTTCTACTTCTACAATGTCAGCCGCTTCTAAAGAATCACCAGACTTAAATGTTTTTTCTAAAACTTTACCAGAACGTAAATTACGTAGTTTTACGCGGTTAAATGCTTGACCTTTACCTGGCTTTACATATTCATTTTCCATGATTGAACATGGGTTACCATCAAGCATAACCTTAAGGCCTGACTTGAAATCATTCGTAGAATAATAGGCCATGACTGGCGCACTCCAAACTAACTAACTTAAATATTTATGTCTTTATCTTAGACACCAAAGCTTTGAAAAGCAGGGCCATAAAGATAGGGCATCTTTTTTGATGCCTCGTATTGTAAATGAGCAAGGTGTTATGAAGCAATGAAAATCCACTGCCTATAAGCCGAAGATCTTGATAAAATAGCCCTGTTCCGCGTGTTTTTGTGTATTGAAAAAGCCTTTTTAGACCACACACATCAGAACAACTCGTTTCGACATCACCCGATTTGATGACCTAACTTTCTTTTGACCTAGTATTTGACCCTTATTGCATGACTCATTATTTGTACCAAGAGCAAAATTGGCAAGCTCAACTCAGTGATTTAATTACTGATCCTTTAGAATTACTTAATATTCTAGAGCTTTCTCCTGAGCAACTGCTGTCAGGCGCACTGCTTGCATCAATCCAATTTAAACTCCGTGTTCCCCGTGCTTTTGTGACAAGAATGCAAAAAGGTAATCCGCTTGATCCTTTACTCCTTCAAGTCCTGCCCCATCATCTTGAGCTTGAAGAACATCCCGACTTCGTGACCGACCCCTTGGGTGAGGAACAAGCCAACCAACAACCCGGTGTTTTGCACAAATATAAAACTCGTTTCTTACTGACACTAACTGGGGCATGTGCCGTTCATTGTCGTTACTGTTTTCGTCGACATTTCCCCTATCAAGAGAACCTACCAAAGTCAGAAGATTGGATCAATATTCAACACTATATTCAGTCGCAACCTGACATTAATGAAGTCATTTTGAGTGGTGGAGACCCCTTAACGCTGTCCAATCGTAAAATAAAATTATGGATTGAACGCTTAGAAAGTATTCCCCAACTTAAATTTTTGAGAATTCACTCACGAGTTCCTATCGTAATGCCTAACCGTGTCGATGATGAGCTAATTTCCATCTTAAAAAACAGTAGGCTGCGCATTATTCTAGTGGTACACTCAAATCATGCATCGGAATTGGATGATTTTACCTGCCGTCAATTACAGCAATTAGTCGCAGAAAAAATCACCGTTTTCAATCAGGCGGTTTTATTGAAAGGGGTCAATGATCACGTTCAAATT
Organism: Acinetobacter sp. Gutcm_16; assembly: GCF_028649355.1. Lineage (NCBI taxonomy): Bacteria > Pseudomonadati > Pseudomonadota > Gammaproteobacteria > Moraxellales > Moraxellaceae > Acinetobacter > Acinetobacter sp. Gutcm_16. The sequence goes on from NZ_JAQSUV010000032.1 coordinate 19,402, forward strand.
TTGACAGATTTGAGCTACCGTTTATTCGATGCAGGTGTATTGCCATACTATTTACATGTTTTAGATAAAGTAAAAGGGGCTCACCATTTTGATTTAAACTCGCAAGACATTGATTTGCTGTATCAAGGATTATTGGCGAATCTACCCGGCTATCTGGTTCCCAAGCTGGTCAGGGAAATTGCGGGAGAAAAGAATAAGACACCACTTTTCGGGGTTTCAACTTTTTGAGTTAAATAATAACGATGATGACGACGAGTACTTCAGATATCTTCCAAAAACCAACTGAATTAAAGTTGGATAAGCTTAGTTTTTGCCCAAGCACAGTCAAAGGCTTACAAGAATGGTTAGCAAACTTATCCATTTTACAATTGGGTGACTCTTCTCGTTCCTTATTTCAAGCATTACTTGAAGTCTCCGAACTTCAAGTCAGTGAAACACTTCGCTTTGATTTAGTTCAATTGCTGCATCCAAATTTGGAAAATGTGCTTACCAGTTTAGAGAAACATTTTTTTAATCAAGGCCTCATCACCACTGACCGAAATGACCATATTATTGAGCTTGCCTTATTAATGCGTAGTCATTTTGCTAAAGTCTATATCGACATTGCAAAACGTGTTTCTCAGCAAATCACTCAAAATAAGTTTTCTCTATTTGCTTTTAATCAAAAAAAGAACCTACAAACGGCTCGAACCGTATCGAGTTATTATGCTTTACAACAACTGTCACTGCTGTTGTACCAACAACACTTGCTCTATAGTTCCCCGATTCCGGGTCAGTGGCTAGCAGCTCATCAACTCTTGGATTCTGCTATTCAAAATAACTTCTATTTGACCAACATTAATCAAATACAAGGCACGCAGCATCAACTGAGCAATATTAGTCAAGCCTATGCGCAGCTCATTCTATTGGATATTTTTAATACCCATCAAATCCGTCCAGGTGAGATTCAAGGGCTGTTTTTGTGTAGCTTTGATTGGGCGAAACTGATTCAAATTTTACCTAAAGAAACAACCTTATCTCGCTATATTGTCGATGCATCAAAAGATTATCCACCAACTTATAATTCTCAAAAAAACAGTCACATTCAGCCGAATATTTTTATCTCGACGCAAGCCCTGCTTGATCATCTCTCAGAGATGCAAACCAAACGCGCCGAGCCACTGTCTCGCGATGAGAAGATTTTCCTTACCCCTGCTTTGCATTTTCACATTCATAACTTATTGACCAATAATATTGAACGTAAGCATGAACGTTATGAATACTCTGCCCAATTACAAATTTGTTTTGGCCTATCAGTCGCACATTTCTATTTGTCTAAAGGCAAGAACTTTAATGAAACTTTAGAGCTAGAAGGCAACTACAACTTTCAGAATGAAAGTCACGTGATCAACTCCATGAACAGTAATATTCCTGTGGAGACGAGTTCTGCTCGTATGATTGATCGTGAATCGAAACAAATCTACCCTGCCGAAGTTTTAGATATTAGTGTGAATGGTTACCGTATCCGCTGGACTGGACCAACACCTGCACATTTAAAAACAGGTGAGTTTATTTTGGTCCAAGAAAATGCGCATAGCCAATGGCGCGGTGGTGTGATTCGCTGGATTAAACAATCGAGTGAAAAAAGCTTGGAACTGGGTTTAGAAATCTTAGCGCAAGATCTTTTCCCATGTGCTGTTATGGTAAAAACAGACCGAACCACTCAGAACTATCAGCCTGCGTTACTGGTACAAACGTCCCAGCTAGATGAAGTACAGACCAGTCTCATTGTGCCGGGTTCGAATATGTACCGAGAAAAACAAACTATACACTTACGCTTAGGTGATGAAGATCTTAAAATTTATTTAGTAAAAGCACATTTAATTACACAAAGTTTTATTCGTTTTGATTATGAATTATTGAATGACCAACAAGAGCCATTGGTTCAAAGTTTTATTCAAAAGCAAATGAATGCTATTAAGAATCACGATTTATGGGAAGCATTGAAGTGAGAAATCCATTATTATCTAAAAAGTTAAAACGTACGGAAACACGTTTACTCATTATTGATGATAATCAGATCCGTTATAACCAAATTCGTGACCTTTTAACTTCTAGCGATCATCAAGTCCATGCCACCTTACTGGATGACTTGCAAAACTTTGAAAAACAGCTTCATCTGCCTTGGGACGTGGTGATTTTTGGTCGCGCCTATGACTTAAAGTATGAACAAGCACTGACTTTGATTCGCAACTCTAACCAAGTCAATTTACCACTGATTTTATTAAAGCCAGATGAATATCAATCAACCCAATACGCAAGTTTTATTCGTAAAGGGGTCTATGATATTTTGGACTTAGAAGAAGCGGATAACTTTTACTTAGGTCTACTGCGTGCGCTGTCATTAAGTCGTTTATTGCAAAGCCAACAACAACTCATGAATGAGCTTGAAACAGCGCAAAGCCAAGCACAGGCTTTAGTTGAAGAAAGCAATAAAGCCATCGCTTTAATTCAAGAAGGGATTCATGTTTCAGCCAATGCTGAATACTTACAACTGTTCGGCTTAAGCTCTGAAGATGATATTATTGGTCAACCCCTGCTTGATATTCTCCAGCCGAAAGATGTAAACGATTTCAAAGTACGCTTTAAGAAAATTTCACAAGGTCAGTTTGATTTAGGTGCTTTTGAAGTTGCTACTCTCAATAATAATGCCCAAACTAAAAATCCTTTAAAGGTTGAATTTTTAGCTGCACCTGAAGAGGATGCACTCCAACTGACGATTGAAGTCGAATCTGAACGACCTGCTGCTCCATCGATCAACACTGAAAAACACGCGATAAAACCTAATACGTATCAACAAATTAACCGCGCTATGACCAAACAGCCTTCTGATCAGAATGCTTTGGTTAGCTTTGCACTCAGCTCTTGTCCAGATGAAATTTTTAAAGCCAACTGGGCAACCACGCGTGATTATTTTAACAATATTTACAGTTTTTTAAATGAACAGACTCATATTCCTCTGTTTAAGGCGGGTGGGCAAACCATCGTTGGTTTATTCCAAGCAGAATCACAGGCCAAACTTGAATCTAAGCTGATTGCCTTAAATGCGCTCACCAAACCACAGCTCATCACGGTAGAAAAAAATAGCTATCCCGTAAATTTGCGCATTGGCTACACTTTACTGAAAGGTGAAATTTCAAATCAAGATCAGTTTGAAAACTTATTGTGCTCAGCCTTTAAAACCGCTTTACCGACCAATCAAGACGATTGCGAAATTGAGCAAAAAGCCAGTATTGATACGCCTGTAATTGAGTTGATTAATCCTATAGTCAGCGATACTTTAGACACTCAAAAAACAGCAAATGAACCTACGGTGCTTAAAGCCTTACATCTTGCATTAGAGCGTGGCGAGATTCATCTTAAATATCAACAGCTTTACGACAAAGAAGACACTAATTTATACACCTATGAAGTTACTAGTGGCTTTATTTATGGTAATACCTGGAAAGATATATCGAGCCTCAAAGAGTTAAGTGAAGACCACGAACTTTCTATTAAACTTGACCGCTGGATTTTAGTTGAGTCCTGTAAACAGCTACACAATTTTATAACTCAGTATCCTGAAGCAAAGTTGATTGTAAACTTAAACAAAGCCGTACTGTTGAATGACCGCTCTTTCCCTGAATTTATCGCCAAACTGATTACCATTGTACGCAGCAAGTTAAGTCACCCAATTACCCTTCAGTTCTCTGAGGATGATATCAGCCAAAACATTGCTGAAGCGCAAAAATACATTGCCCAGCTTCGCCAATTTGGTGCTGAAGTTTCAATTCGTGACTTTGGTAATAGCATTTATAGTGAATCTATCCTACGTCAGCTCGATATCAACAATCTCACTTTACATGAAAACTTAACTCGCATGCTCAATAGCGACGCCAACACGGAAGAGTTGCAAGAAAAAGTTGCGGTATATCATCAATTGAAAAACATTCAAATTATGCTGCGTGATCTGAATGATATGACGTCATTTGCCAATGCATGGAATGTCGATGCCCGCTTCATTCAAGGCGATTATTTCCAAAAGAAACTCGATCATCTGATTGATGTGCAGGATCAGTAAAGCTTTGACCTTGGATACTAACCTCTAAATTTCAAGACCCCTATACGGGGTCTTTTATTATATGGTCTAACTAGCAGCCCTATGACTCTGTATTCAAATATCATAGGCATAAAAAAAACGGGCAAATGCCCGTTTTTTTCTTTTGCTATTAGTCGCGTTTGATAGAACGTGACATGCCAGCAAAACGTTGTTTGAACTTGTCGATACGACCGCCAGTGTCAACGTTCTTTTGCTTACCAGTGTAGAATGGGTGGCAAGCTGAACATACGTCTAGGTAAACAGTTTCTTTACCAAGTGCTGAACGAGTTTCGATTACGTTACCGCAAGAACATGTAGCAACTAAAGTTTGGTATTTTGGGTGAATATCGGCGCGCATCGTCGATTACTCCATAAAAATTAAAGAAGGTTTTGCTGTCATCGCAATTGATCACTCTCAAAATTGAGGAAAGGGCCACTTAATTAAATTAAGTTGCAGATCAACACCATAACAGACCATTCTTTTGGCCCACCGAGACGGATACCGTCAGAGCTAAGCACAACAAGTGGCAAATATTATACGAGATATAGTATCAGATAGCCAATTATTCTTTCGTTTCAATTTCAGATTGCTTGGCCCAATAGTTAGCAATAATCCCACACACCATCAGCTGGATTTGATGAAAAATCATAATCGGTAAAACAATCATCCCCAAAGGTTGTCCAATAAAAAGAATCTGTGCCATTGGAACACCACTAGCCAAAGTCTTTTTTGAACCACAGAAAAAAATGGTTTTCTGATCGGCACGGTTAAAGCCTAACCAACGTGGTAAAAACAACCCAAGCAACATAATAATCGTCAATAAGACTGAACACACAATAATCAATAGGATTAACGTACCAACACTCACCTCTTGCCATAGGCCCGCTACCACAGCACTGCTGAAAGCACCGTACACCACCATTAATATCGAACCCTGATCGAATGCTTTGACGATGCTTGGCATTTTCTGCATATACGGAAATACATATGGTCGAAGTAGCTGTCCAAGGACAAACGGAACCAACAGCAATAAGGTGATTTGAAGAATAGACGAGGTTGGATCAAAACCATGCTCTGACTGCCCCAAAATGAAAAAGGCTACCATCACAGGGGTAATAAACATCCCGATCAAATTTGAAAATGATGCACTACATACCGCCCCAGCCACATTGCCTTGCGCGACCGAAGTAAACGCAATTGAAGATTGTACTGTCGATGGCAAAAAGCACATAAACAAAAAGCCCCAATACAACTCCTGCCCAAGTAGTGGTACCAATACAGGTTTTGCAAGCAAACCTAAAACGGGAAAAAGGATGAAGGTAAATGCAAAAACCAACGCGTGGAGTTTCCAATGCATCATGCCCTGAATCACGGCTTCACGGGATAGTTTAGCACCATGCAAAAAGAATAATATCGCAATTGCGACCGTCGTCAGTACACCAAATACACTGGCAGCTTGACCTGAAACAGGGACAAAGCTGGCTAAGAGCACCATAACAAATAGCAATAACGTAAACCGATCGAGTGCCAATAATTTCAACATACCAACATCCTGTCATTCCTCTAAAAATGAAAAAGCCCAGCGACTAATTTACCTTTGGGTAAATTCATCTTACTGAGCTATATAAATAAAGCTAGCTTTTACAGGATATGTTCAATATTTTTTTAATTAATACTGTGCATACACGCTGCATATGACCTAATAACAGCTTAGTTATTACGTGCATTATTATCTTGTTGAATCAGTTCAATTTTATAGCCATCTGGATCTTCTACAAAGGCAATAACCGTTACGCCACCCTTCATTGGTCCGGCTTCACGCACGACATTACCACCGCGCGCTTTGATGTCCTCACAAGCTTTATAAGCATCATCTACAGCAATGGCAATATGACCGTAAGCATTACCTAATTCATAGCTGTCCGTATCCCAGTTATGTGTCAGCTCTAAAACCGTATGATTTTCCTCATCACCATAACCCACAAATGCCAAGGTAAAACGACCTTCTTCATAATCACGCTTACGAAGTAAAGTCATACCAAGCACTTCAGTATAGAACGCCAAAGATTGTTCTAAATTGCCTACACGTAGCATGGTATGTAGCATGCGCATTGGAATTTCCTCATGATTTATTCTCAGCCCCCAATATAGGCAAAGCCGTCCTATATTTCAAACCTCAACCATAAAAAAAGCAGCCACAAGGGCTACTTTTTTAATTCGAGACAAGTCGATGCTTTAACTTTGTTCAGCGGCATGCTCTCGTAGAAGTTTCGCTACCCAGACCACTAGGATTAAAATGGGGATTCCAATGAGCGTGGTCAGCAAGAAGAAATTTGGATAGCCAATATTGGACACAATTGTCCCTGAGTAACCACCTAGAATTTTGGGTGTTAAAGTCATCAATGAACTAAAAATCGCATACTGAACCGCAGTAAAAGATACACTGGTCAAACTTGATAGAAATGCAATAAATGCAGCACCAGCTAAACCTGATGCCAAGTTATCAACAATAATCGCAAAATACAGCCAGTTTGAACTATATTCCTTAATCACCTTCCCTTTAACTTCTAACTGTCCATCAACCGCTTTATTCAAGTTGATTGGTTGAAGATCAACATCTAAAGTTGCAGATTTTTCAGCTGCAGGATTCACCTGATAATTCAGTGCAGTGTGTTGTTGCGCACGCTCATTTTGCATCAATACGGCATTCAGCTTTTTAGAATTTGAATCAAGGAGCTGTTTCGCGGGAATTGCTGCGCTAAACACACCTTCTTTGTCTAACTTTGCATCAAAGCTTTGACCATCTAAGCTCAATTGAATCCTTTGGTTTTCAGCCAATGTAGCAAGGTATTGACCTCGTACTACGATACTTCCTTCAGACTCTCGTTGATCAATCACATTATCAGCCGTGATCGGTAGCAATAGCAATGCCGTAGATGCACCCGTTTGACTGATATAAGGCAATGTGACCGAAACAGGCTCTGAAGTATCATTTTGAAAACTGGCCGTTGCAGTTAGACTTTCATGTGCCTGAAGCTGCTCAACAGGAACTTTAATTGCCCATGCACCTGTCTCATCCGCTTGAGCTTTGAAACTTTGCTCACCAACATTGATCACAACATCATTTAAAGGTTGTCCTGATTTGACCAAACCAATAAAAATAAGATTAGTTGAACTAGCTAAAATTGCACCGACAAACATCAACTTCATGATGTTCATGCGCTGTGCCAGTAGCCCTCCTAAAAAGCCACCAACCAAACTAAAAATCACCCCATAAACTTTCACCGCTTCAGCAATCTGTTCTTTGGTAAAGTTTAAGTCTTGATAAAACACATTGGAGATCACACCTGCAATAATGTCGGAAATACGGTAAAATCCAATCAACAACAGCAATACCAACGCCAATTTCACGCCATAACGCTTAAAGAAGTCTGCAACAGGATTCACCCATGTTTCATAGGCCATTTGTTTGTTCACAGCACCCATTTTGACTAGGCTTGAACCCACCACAAATGCAACAGCACCAGAGCCAATAAAACGTAAAGCCTCAAAACAAAACAGTGCAAAACTATCTTTGATCGACCAGAGCTGGATCAGCATTTCAGTGAACTTGCCTGAATAAATATAGCTCAGTACAAAACTCACCACAGATACAAAGAAAACTGCCACTAAACGATAATAATCTACGCGTTTATATTCTTTACGTACCCGATCAACTTGTGGCTCACGTATACATAAAGTGGTCACAATCCCAACCGACATGACTGCCGCCATTGCCAAATACGTCCACTTCCATGCCTCATAAATATAGTTGCCCTTAGCTGTACCCAAATAAGCCGCTAAAAATAACGCGCCTGCACCCGCAACGATCATGCCGATGCGATAACCAGCGTTATAGGTTGAAGCCAACACCGTTTGCATTTGCGTTTCTGCCAGCTCAATACGATAGGCATCAATCACAATATCTTGTGTCGCAGCAGAAAAACCTAAAAGCACAGCACCCGCAGCCATTTGGTAAAGATAGCTCTGACCAAGAGACGGATCTGAAAAAGCCATGATAGAAATGGCACAGATAATTAAGAGTTGTGCGATCAATAACCACGCACGGCGACGACCCAATAATTTGGTCAGCACTGGTACAGGCAATTCATCGACCAAAGGGGCCCAAACAAATTTGAATGAATAACCCAGAGCTGCCCAACTAAAAAAAGTCACCGCGCTCTTATCAATACCTGCTTCCCCTAGCCATAAAGATAAGCTCGAGAAAATTAACAGGATTGGGATACCTGCTGAGAAACCCAAAAACAGCATGATCAACGCACGGCGATCTAAAAATGCAGTAAAGGCGGATTTCCATCCTGAAGATTGTGTTGTCATTACGTTTTTGTTGTCTTAAAACCAATGCTGCTATTCAAACCCTTAATACAATTTGTTTCAACCTGATTTATAAAATCAATGTTCTATTTTTGTCGACAAACACTGCGACTTTGCTTGATCTTTTGCATTAAACCTGTATACCTTTAAGTTTCTAACGCAATCTTTAGTTTCGGATTTCAAAGTGACCCAAAAACACGATCAAATGAGCTCTTCTATATCTGTACCACCCGCATTAAATAGTCAAGAAAATCCAGAAAACAACCTTAGTTCAGCATTTGACCAACCCGAAATTCAAACGACCTTAGCAAAGACACAACTTCAAGCAGAGCAACTGACGCACACACCTGCTCTGGATAAGATTCCAGCCTCAACGCGTCGTATTAAACCGCTCAATAATTTTTTAGGGCAAGACCGCGCACGTGCTTCAGTTGAAGCAGGCATTTCCTTACCTTACTCTGGCTATAACATCTTTGCCGTAGGAACAGCTGGCTTGGGCAAGCGCACCATGGTCAAGCGTTTACTCCAGCAACACGCCAAAAATATGCCGACACCAAACGATTGGGTTTACGTTTATAATTTTAAAAGCCCACGTCAACCGATTGCTTTAGAGCTGCCTGCGGGTCAGGCAGTAAAATTTCAAACCATGTTACATCAAACATGGCAAACCACTTTAAAGCAGCTCGAGCGTCGCTTTACTGCTGAAACCTACCACAACCGTATAGAAGCCATTCGCCAACAAACAGGTGATGTTCAGCAACAAGCATTGATTGAATTGACCCAAGAAGGTGAAGAACTCGACCTCAAGCTGATCTCTCGTAATGATGAGCACTGCTTTATCCCTGTCCAGTATGTAGACGATAAAGTATTGGAAATGACGCAGGCCGACATCAATGCGTTAAGCCCTAAAGAACGTTCTGAAATTAATGCCAATATACGCCACATGGACAAAAAACTTGAGCGTTTAGGCATGCATTTAGGCGACTTGGAGGAAGACGCCCGCGATAAAGTTCAAGTGTTGAATCGCGATATTGCCAAGCAAGTTTTATTACCTAAAGTCGAACAGTTACTGACTAAGTTTACTGAGGTTGAAGGCTTAAAAGACTATTTAAAATATTATGCTGAAGACATTATTAACAATGTCGAGGTTGTGCTCGAACAAGAAGAAGATGACTTTACCCCAGGCCTGTTTAGTCGTATCCCTTCGCGCTACCAAGCCAATGTGATTGTGTCGCATAAACCCAATGCTGGCGCACCGGTTATTTTTGAAGATTTCCCCACACATTACAACTTACTTGGCCACGTAGAGCAACTGACTCAACATGGCACCATTACTACAGACTTTACCCTAATCCGCCCAGGGACATTGCATAAAGCCAATGGTGGTTTTTTAATGTTAGAAGCAGAACAACTGCTTGAACAGCCTTATGCATGGCAAGGTCTAAAACGTGCTTTAAAATCAGGCCAGCTGAAACTTTCTTCACTTGAGCATATGTTGACACTGACGGGAAGTATTTCAATTGAACCTGAGGCAATCCCACTGAATTTGAAAGTGGTTTTATTGGCTGAGCCTGAAATTTACTATGAAATACTCGAAGTAGAACCTGAGCTTGGCAGTGTCTTTAAAATCCGTGCCGACTTTACTGATACGTTGCAGCGTAATGAAGTAAATGAACAAGCCTATATGCAACTGATTGCAGACTATGTACAGGCCGACAAACTGCTTCCTTTCGATCGATCTGCACTTTCTGCACTTTTGACCGACTCTAGCCGTCAAGCCGAAGACCAAAGCTCCTTATCTCTACATGCCCTCACTTTGGGTGATTTGATTCGTGAGGCGCATCATCATGCCTTCCAATCAGGCGATAAGATGGTCTCGGATCAACACATTAATATGGCATTAGATCATCGTAAATATCGCTTAGGCTATTTACGAGAACTCTATTGGCAGGATTTGTCACGTGGTACGCAGCTCATCGAAACGCGCGGACACCGTCTCGGTCAAATTAATGCGCTTTCCGTCATTCACTATGCAGATGTTGAATTTGGCTTACCGTCACGTCTCACAGCATCCGTGTATCAAGGCGGCGGCGATATTCTAGATATTGAACGTAGTGTTGAACTCGGTGGCTCTTTGCATGCGAAAGGTGTGCTATTGATGTCATCTTTCTTAAAAGCACATTTTGGTCGTGAGCAAACGCTACACTTCTCTGCTGCGCTTGCTTTTGAACAAAGCTATGGTCAAGTCGATGGTGACAGTGCTACGGTTGCAGAACTCTCTGCTTTAATCTCAGCGATTAGCCAACTCCCGATTGATCAGTCTTGGGCGATTACTGGCTCAATGAACCAATTAGGTCAAGTTCAACCAATTGGTGGTGTCAATGCGAAAATTGAAGGCTTCTTCGATGCATGTAAACTTCAAGGTTTAACTGGTAAACAAGGTGTGATTATTCCGCGTCAAAACATGCAACATTTAATGTTACGTAAAGACGTGATTGAAGCGGTTTCAAATGGCCAGTTCCACATTCATGCTATAGATACGATTGATCAAGCGCTTGAACTACTTATGGCTCGACCAGTCGGCACTTTAGACAAGAAAGGGCGCTATACCAAGAAGTCCATTTATGCGGCGGTGATGGATCAGCTAGATTATTGGCAAGCCATTGAAGATGGTGCTGAGTTTGAAGAAGAGCCGAAGAAAAAGAAAAAAAAGAAGAAGGACAAAAAAAAGGCAAAAGCTGAAAAGAAGACCGTTGCAACTGAAAATGCATCGGAACACACTTCTGAAGCCATAAGCACAGTAACTACAGCGGATTAACCCTTTCCCTCAAACAAAAAAAAAGCGCCTCAATGGCGCTTTTTTTACAACTGAAGATTAAGCTTCAGGTGCTGGACTATGCTGCTCAACTAAAGGTTGTAATTCACCTTTTTGGAACATGTCTAGAATAATGTCACTACCACCAATCAACTCACCGTTGATCCATAACTGTGGGAATGTAGGCCAGTTTGCAATTTGTGGTAACAAAGCACGAATATCTGGATTTTCAAGAATATTCACATAAGCAAACGGACGACCAATTTGACTAAGCGCTTCTACAGCACGTGCAGAGAAACCACATTGTGGAAACTGTGGGGTGCCTTTCATATAAAGAAGTACAGCGTGTTTTGCAATTTGGTCACGAATTAACGCTTCGGTATCGCGTGCTTGTTCAGTCATTGATCAATCCTCAACTAATCTAACCCGCATTATACCCAAAACGTAGAAAAACAGTATGCCTAAAGCAATATTTCGACTTTTATTTAGATTTAGGCTTTAAAACTACAAGCATAATTGCTTAATATTGGATTTCACTTACCCTCTAACAGATAAGAGTTAGTCATGAATAACATTACCCTTGCTCCTGTACAAACTGATCAACCCTCTCATTTGATGCCAGTATTTGGCCGTCAGCCGATCAGCTTTGTCCGAGGTCGAGGCTCTTATCTGTACACAGAAGATGGTACTGAATACTTTGATGCGCTAACGGGTATTGCAGTCTGTGGTTTAGGCCATGCTCATCCTGTCATTGCAGAAGCGATTGCAGAACAAGCTGCAACGCTCATTCATACTAGCAACTTGTTTGAAGTGCCTTGGCAAACGGCTGCAGCACAAAAACTTGCTGAAGTTGCTGGCATGGAAGAAGTGTTCTTTTCAAACAGTGGTGCAGAATCCAATGAAGGTGCAATCAAAATTGCCCGTAAATTTGGCTACATGCAAGGCATTGCCAATCCAAAAATCATTGTTGCAGAGCACTCATTCCATGGGCGTACCATGGCAACGTTATCAGCAACAGGCAACAAAAAAGTCCAAGAAGGCTTTGGCCCATTGGTTGAAGGTTTTATTCGTGTCCCATTCGGCGACATTGAAGCCATTGAAGAAGCTGCAATCAATCATCCTGACATTGTCGCAATCTTTGTCGAACCAATTCAGGGCGAAGGTGGGGTCAACACTGCTCCGCAAGGCTTTAGCTACTTGGAAGAGATTCGTCAGATCTGTAATCAGCATAACTGGCTGATGATGTTGGACGAAGTTCAAACTGGTAATGGCCGTACAGGCGAATACTTTGCCTACCAACACACCAACATCATTCCTGATGTACTCACCACAGCCAAAGGTTTAGGCAATGGTTTTCCCATTGGTGCGGTGATGACTCAAGGTCGTGGTATAGGCGTGCTGACAGCAGGTAACCACGGTTCAACATATAGTGGCTCAGCATTGGGTTCACGTGTGGTATATACCATCATCGACATTATGCAAAAAGAAAACATTGTACAAAATGCGGCTGAACAAGGTGCTTACATCGTAGAACAACTGCGTAACCAACTTGCCGATCAAAATGTGATTGTACGTGGCTTTGGTTTGATGATTGGTGTGGAACTACCAAAAGCATGTGGTGACTTGGTCAACATCGCTCGTGACGAATACCACACCATTATTAACGTCACCGCAGGTTCTGTGGTGCGTTTACTGCCAACCTTGAACATTACCAAAGAACAGGCGGATCAACTGATTGAACGTCTAGTGAAAATGATTAAAGCTTACTTGGCTTAAGACAAAAAAGTCTGGTTCTAAAATTGCTTTTTGCATATTTCAGAACCAGACTTTTTGAAATGAATCGGCCAACTAAATATTAAAGTTTCGGATCACGCATTTGCACCAAGTTTGCATTGGTTTTAGTCAAGGTTTCTATCACTTTATTCATGACTGCTGGTACCAAGGCATCTGCCATTTGCGCTGCTTGTAAGCCTAACTTCTCACCTAAAGTCGGTTTCTTACGCGTTGAGATGACATAAACATCATGATCGGTCAGCAAATTAAGCAAATAAGCATCTGAAGTTTGTAACTGATCGACCAAATTCAAATCTAAAGCATCTTGGCCATACCAGTGCTCACCTGTCGCTACTTTCTCAACATTGAGTTGTGGACGGTATTTTTCAACAAAGTGTTTAAACAGCACATGCGTCTGTTGTAGCTCTTCTTCAAACTTCGCCTTACCTTCTGCTGTATTTTCACCAAACATCGTCACTGTACGTTTATATTGGCCTGCTGTGTACAGCTCAAAATCGATATTGTGTTCTTTTAGCAGACGATTAAAGTTAGGAACTTGCGCGACCACACCAATTGAACCGACAACCGCAAAAGGTGCAGCAATAATCTGATTGGCGATACATGCCATCATATAACCGCCACTCGCTGCAACTTTGTCGACACAGATAGTGAGATTGAAACCTGCATCACGTAAACGTACCAACTGTGCAGCAGCCAAACCATAACCATGCACCATACCGCCTGGGCTTTCTAAACGTACCACAACGCGATCACGCCCTACTTTGGCTGTCGCTAAAATCAAGGTGATTTCTTCACGCAAGCTATCTACCGCTGTTGCCGCAGTATCACCTTTAAAATCTAGAATATAAACTTTTTGATTGGCCTTTTTACGATGGCGTGACTCTTTCGCTAACTGCTGAGTCAGCTGCAATAACTCCAATTTAGAGGCTGTTGTTTGCGCAATTTTTTTACGTTGTTCATTGATACGCGCATTTAAATGTGTAATTCGAATTTCAGCGGGAAGTTTCGGTAAATGAAATAACATAGAAATTATATTCTCTAAAATAATACGTCTGTATATGACCTAGATTAGGTCAATGGCATTTTTTTTCAATAGCCATTTTTTGTTTTATTCTGTAATGCGCTATCTTTCACACTTAATCATTTACAAGATGAGTCAATCTCTCAGGCAGCACACCTTCGCATCATTTGTCCAATATGACTCCAATAGGCAATGTCCATCATCGTGGCTATTTCATCACCAAACCAAATGCTCGCGTATAAAAAACAGAGCACTTAGGCTCTGTTTTTTCAAATATTTCAAGTTGTGCGTATTAACCGAAACGACCTGTAATATAGGCTTCAGTTAACTGATGATCTGGCTGAGTGAAGACTTTCTCGGTTGAGTTCACTTCAATCAAGTCACCTAAATGGAAGTAAGCGGTACGGTCTGATACACGTGCAGCCTGCTGCATCGAGTGCGTCACAATTGCAATCGTATACTGCGTTGAAAGCTCAGAAATAAGCTCTTCCACTTTCGCTGTTGCAATCGGGTCAAGCGCTGAACATGGCTCATCCATCAGAATCACTTCTGGACTTACCGCAATGGTACGTGCAATACATAAACGCTGCTGCTGACCACCCGACAAGCCCGTGCCCGGTTGGTTTAAACGGTCTTTGACTTCGTCCCAAAGGCCCGCTTTACGTAAGCTGTTTTCTACAATTTCTTCTAAGTCATACTTATCACGCGCCAAACCATGCAGTTTAGGGCCATAAGCCACGTTATCAAAAATTGACTTTGGGAATGGGTTTGGTTTCTGAAATACCATACCTACTTGAGCGCGAAGCAGTACCACATCTAGGTTTGGGTCATAAATATCTTGATTATCCAACATCACTTTACCCGTCACACGACAGCTATCAATGGTGTCGTTCATACGGTTCAAAGTACGTAAGAAGGTCGATTTACCGCAGCCCGATGGCCCAATAAATGCAATCACTTCATTTTCGTAGATATTCAGATCAATCCCTTTAATCGCTTCAGCTTCGCCATAGTAAACATGTACATCTGAAGTGCTGAGTTTGACTTGTCCTTGTGCCTGATCTTTCTTAGCAGAAGTCTGTGTATCAAACTGCGACACAAAAGAAGTACCCTGCTGACCTGAGGTCGTATTCGGGTTTGTAAATTGAGTGTGTTCTTGATTCACTGTTTGATCCTGATCTAAGGAATTTTTAACAACGGTATTCATATTTTGCCCTCACTTACCAACGGACTTCAAATTTCTTACGTAACCAAATTGCAATACTGTTGAGTCCAATCATCATTGCAAGCAGAACAATAATCGCAGCCGCTGTACGTCCTTCGAAGAAGTTACGCAGCTCATTACCTTGCCACAAGAAAATCTGTACAGGTAAAGCACTCGATTGATCAAATGGAGTTGTAGGTACACTTGCAACAAATGCACTCATACCAATTAATAACAGTGGTGCAGTCTCACCTAATGCTTGTGCTACACCAATAATTGCACCCGTTAGAATCCCCGGTAGTGCAAGTGGTAAAACGTGATGAAATACAGTTTGTACACGTGAAGCACCTAACCCTAAAGCAGCCTGACGAATTGAAGGAGGTACAGCTTTCAACGATGCACGTGTCGTAATAATCACCGTTGGTAAAGTCATTAAGCTCAGTACCAAACCACCGACCAATGGCGCAGAAAGCGGTAAATGCATCCAGCCAATAAAAATCGCAGCACCGAGCAAACCAAAAACAATTGATGGTACAGCCGCAAGGTTGTTAATGTTGACTTCAATGACATCAGTGATCCAGTTCTTAGGTGCAAATTCTTCAAGATAAATTGCAGATGCCACACCAATTGGAATCGAAATAATGATCACGATCAGCATCATGAACAGCGACCCCATGAATGCCCCTGCTAAACCTGAAGTTGCAGGAGAACTACGCGAGTCTGGACTGACGAAGATGTTGGTATTGAAAGTATTTTCCATGACCCCTGAAGCTTTCATTTCATCGGCAAGTTGACGAACTTCTGGGCTCAACTGTTGCTGTTCATCAGGCAAACTACGGTCAATATTTTCTGCGAGCCACACATCAACGTTTGCATCGGCAAGCACTTTAATGTCTTCTTTTTTACCTACCAATGATGGATCTTTCATCACCATATCACGTAAGCGATACGCTTCCGAGCTCGTATATAAAGAAGCCAAATCATCGCGTTTAGAAGCAAGTGCTGGGTCTTTTGCAATCATGGCATTCACGATTAAAGCATCCCAATCCACCATGCCCATTTCAGTTTGCCAAGCAATAAAACGCTCCTCAAACTGCGCTGGAGATTCGCCTGCACGCTGTACTGGTTTTGCACCTGTCGTAATAATGGCAGGGTCAAAGTACACGGGTAAACTCATGCTACTTTGCCAAAAAGCAGGTAAGCCTTTCGATAAAATACTACCAAAAAGTAACGCGACAAAGAATAAACCTGCAATCACTGCCGAGAAACCAAAGAAACGAAAGGTTTTTTCTTTACGGTGACGTTTTGCCAATGAATTACTGATCGTTTGCTTACGCTTTTCTCGTAATTCTGCCGCATGTTGTGGATCAAATACTTGATCTGCTGTGCTATTAGAAGTCGTCATTAGTCGTATTGCTCACGATATTTACGCACGATGTACAGTGCAACAATGTTCAAACCAAGCGTAATTACAAAGAGGGTCAGACCTAGTGCAAATGCCACCAAAGCTTGCGGGCTTGCAAAGTCAGTATCACCAGTCAATTGGTTTACGATGGTAATGGTCACAGTTGAAATGGCTTCAAGTGGATTGGCATGCAATAAAGGACTATTCCCTGCTGCAAGCACCACAATCATGGTCTCACCGATGGCACGTGATGCTGCAAGCAAGAACGCGCCGATAATGCCTGGAAGTGCTGCTGGTATCACTACCTGACGAATGGTTTCAGACTTTGTCGCGCCTAAACCTAATGAACCATCACGTAATGAACGTGGTACCTGCGTGATAATGTCGTCAGACAGCGATGAAACGAAAGGAATAATCATGATACCCATGACGAAACCAGCAGTGAGTGCGCTAGTTGCGTTGATGTGTAAACCAACGGATTCACCAAGCATTTTAAAGAATGGGCCAATGATCATCAGTGCAAATACACCGTAAACAATGGTTGGAATCCCTGCGAGCACTTCAATGGTTGGTTTTGCCCATGAGCGGAAACCAGAAGATGCATATTCAGCAAGATAGATTGCGATCATTAAACCTACAGGGACTGCAACTAAGAGTGCAATACCACTGACCATTAAGGTGCCCCAAAGTAGCGGAAGCAAACCATAACTGCCATCTGCACTACCTGAAGTACTAAAGCCGGGGTTCCATTCTGTACCGAAGAAAAAGTCGAGTGGACTCACAAAGTGGAAGAATCGCATTGCCTCGCTGAACATCGACATCACGATACCAATCGTGGTTAGAATCGCAACACCAGAACAGAGCGCAAGTGCAACATTGATGGTTTTTTCAACTTGGTTACGCGCGCGAAACTGAGTTGCAATGCGCTTTTTCGCAGCGACTAAACCTGCCAACGCCGCACAAATCACCACTGCAATTTTTGCAAATGTACCAATGCTTTGAAACTTCGCCAGTTGCTCCGCAGCAGCAAGCTCATACGCGGCTGGTGTATCTGTTACACCAAAACCAGAGGCAATCGCTTCCACACGGTTGATCAACACATCTGTACTAGCAGCATCTAAAGTTGCAGCGACTTGTGCTGGCACGTGATTTAACACCACATGATTCAAAACATTTGGTTCAACAATATTCCAAACAATCAAAATTAAAAAAGCAGGGATACCACACCACAAAGCCACTAACGCACCGTAATACCCCGGACGTGAGTGTAATTTTGCAGAATTATTTCCCTTACCTGCTAAGTTACGGCTCTGACTTAAGCCCATTTGATAGGCTATGGCGATCAGTGCCAATAACACACCTATAAGTAGCAGATTCATGTATTCTCCACGGTTCTTTCAATTTTCATTATTTGAAAAAACTTAATCCTAGTAAAAAACGTCAAAGGTAGGACTTGCCTACCGTTGACTGTTTCTACGCTTAATTACTTAACCGCTTTGCCTGCTTTGAAGTTCGCAAGAACTGCTGCACGCTCTTTGTCTGACATTGAGATCAAACCAGCACGCTCAAGCTTAGAACCTTTACCTGATACTTTCTTGCTGATGAAGTATTCAGTGTATTCTTTTAAGCCTCTGATTGATTTCAAGTGCTCACCCTTCACATAGAAGAATAATGGGCGAGAAACTGGGTATGAACCATTCAAAATTGTCTTTTCAGATGGTGCAACATTGTTCACTGTAGCTACGCGTAACTTGTCACGGTTTTGGTCGTAAAAACCTAAACCAAACACACCCACTGCGCTAGGCGACGTTTTTAAGCGCGCCAAAGTTTCAGTGTAGTCACCCGCAATCTCAATCACTTTGCCGTCTTTACGGAAAGTTGAACATGCTTTCTTTTGTGCATCTTTATCCATTGCTTTGATTGCTGCATAAGTTTCACAGCCTGCATCAACCATTTTTTCTTGGAACACTTCACGTGTACCGTGGTTTGATGCTGGAATCACTAAAGTGATTGGTTCGTTTGGAAGGCTTTTGTCAATTTGGTTCCAACGTGTATATGGGTTTGCAACCATTTTACCGTTAGATGGTAACTGCGCTGCTAAAGCTGCATAGACGTGCTGTGGACGTAATTTGTAGGCTGCTTTGCTTGCATTTGAAGCAAACACAATACCGTCATAACCAATTTTGATTTCGATCACTTGGTTCACACCAGCTTTTTTACAAGCAGCTAATTCTGTATCTTTAATTTTACGAGATGCGTTTGCGATATCGATGGTGTTGTCGCCCACACCATTACAGAACTGTTTCAAGCCACCTGAAGAACCGCCAGAACCAACAACTGGTGCTTTAAATTGTGGGAAAGTATTGCCAAATTCTTCAGCAACAATACTTGCATAAGGTAAAACTGTTGAAGAACCCGCAATTTGAATGGTGTCACGAGCTGCGTTTGCCGTAGTTGCTACAGCTGCCCCAGAAACTACTACTGCAAGTGCGATATGGTTTAAGCGCATATTTGTTATCTCACATATTAAACATTTTGGAGTACGCCACTTTTTATTCAGTCTTGTACTTTTTTGGATAACTGCATTTTGATTTCAGAATATGACAAGCAAGTTACAGCATTGTGACACTTTCATGATGTTTATTTTTATTTGTCCATGATTCGTTACACTTTGTTGTGTGACATTTTCTATAAACATACCGATAAATATCACACTACACCACATGATTTAATAATTCATTTTTTTAAAGACTACTTTATTACAACACCACTTAAAAAACCAAATAAAAACAAAAAAACTTTTTAAAATCAACAACCAACAAATGAGACTTCAATATTCCCATTTTACTGATTTTAATATTTAATTTCATATAAAACCCAGCAAAAGACGTTGTCGACAACCCAGACAGTGTGTATATATATTATACAGATACAAAAAAAATGCCGTACAACACCATCATTCTCATTATTACAATTAGAGGGTTCATCATGATTTATAGATTATCTTTTGCTCTACTCTTAACCACTAGCATGGTCCAAAATGCCCTCGCCGTTGAGGGTGGTATTGGGCGCCCCATTACAGGCATGCAAGTTCAGCCTTACAATGCCATCCTTCCCACTGAAAATGGCGGTGTACTCACTCTCTCTAGTATTTATTATGATGGGGGAATTTCAAAATCTAAAGAGGTCCCGATTATTGGTCAACTTAGTGCGGGTTTAGACTACAAGGTTTCTTATAACTTGCTTAATGGTATCTTCGTATGGAACAGTACAGATAAATGGTCTGTCGCTACCACTGTTGGAATTCCCGTCCAATATACCGATATCCGTGGCTCAATCAATAATTTAGATGCGGAACAGTCAACCACCAAAATTGGAGATGCGGTCTTTTCCCCAGTTTCCTTCAACTACCACTTCAGCCCAGTAATGCATGGTTTATTTGGAGTTTCTATCTACGCGCCTACTGGAAGTTATGACAAAAATATCGTGAGCAACGCAGGACAAAATACATGGACCTTTGTCCCTAATGTTGCATTTACTAAAATTTTCCCAACTGGAAATGCTGAAATCAGCACCAACATTGCCTACGAGATTTATACTAAAAACGATGCCACAGACTATGAAAATGGTGATCTTTTCCGAATGGACATTCTCGGTCTAAAACGTTTTGGTGACGTAGGTAGTGATGGGTTAGGCGCTGGAGCAGTTTTTGGATGGATTCAACAGACT
This sequence comes from Acinetobacter sp. Gutcm_16, assembly GCF_028649355.1. NCBI lineage: Bacteria > Pseudomonadati > Pseudomonadota > Gammaproteobacteria > Moraxellales > Moraxellaceae > Acinetobacter > Acinetobacter sp. Gutcm_16. Next base: position 39,862 of record NZ_JAQSUV010000032.1, read on the forward strand.
ACGGATGACAAAAGTAACTTAGGCGATCGTTTTGACGGTTTTAAAGGTAAAGCCCTTGGTATTGGACCTATCCTTACTTATGAGAAGAAATTAAGTGAAACCACCGCACTTTCTGCATCGTTTCGTGGCGTCTACGAGTTTGATGTTAAAAACCGCCCTGAAGGTGAAGCATACCAACTCACTGTAAATTATCAGTTCTAACCAAGCGACTATCACCTCAAATCAATCAAGCTGTGATCTATTATGATCTGAGCATCCAATTCCACGAGGGAGAAAGTTCATAAAGGCCTTCTCTCTATATTCTTTAGAAAATCACGCCGAATAATTGAAGTTTCCAAGCAAACGGCTTTACCTTATATTTTCTAGCAGTTTAAGAAACCAAAGTGTAAACAGATCGCATCTTTTGACCCAAATCTTCTCACCTATGTAAGATTTTAAAAATATGATTGAATCTTTCAGTAGACTATTGATATCTGATTATTACTGAGTGCAGAATTATAGTAAGCCCTTCTCTTTCTGCTCTTATTGTTAGAAATGCATTTGGTTATTAAGCAAACCATGTCATGAGTTAATTGTTTCAAAAGATTCACATACATCATCAATGATGAGAAAGATTTGCTTATACTTAAGGTTATTTTCTTGATATTAAAACCATTAAAGAAAATCATTTGCCTGTTGAAAATCAAAAGCCCGAATATTTAGCTTTAGTCTTAAGCATTGAAGCTCATTTTCCTGAAAATCATAGTTCAAGCAGATATCGAAAACTACTTCATAGAAAAATAAAGCTTCTCCAACATAATTAAAATTAGAAACTTAGCCAGTGATGTTATGTTTCTTAATATTTAGAACACATAAAAAAGGAGCTGATATCAGCTCCTTTTTTAACACAAACAATCGATTAAGCAATTGCAGGTGTATAGGTTCCATCTGCGATTGAACCTTTGATACGATCCGCTTCTGCAAGGACAAGACCAAGCAGGTTCTTCACGTTATCTAAAGTCGCAACTGGACTTAAAGTCGTCATTTTCAAAGATTGATTTTGACCTACTTTAGTTACGCCAATATTCGCTTCACCACGTGCAAACAATTCATCTGCAACGTTTTGGTTTAAGGTATCAAGCAATTCTACTGGATAGCCTTCTGGAACCACACGGAACAATACAGATGCAAATTGTGGATCAACCAACATCTCTAAACCGGCAGTTGCATTGATATAATCAGCAACGTCACGAGTTAAAGTAACACCGTGGTCAATCATAGAACCATACAGTTCTTCACCAAGCGCTTCAACGGTCATCCAAAGCTTCAACGCATCGAAACGACGTGTTGTTTGAAGTGACTTAGACACGAGGTTAGGCACGCCATGCTCTTCGTCATAAGCAGAGTTTAAATACTCAGCTTCATAGTGCATGAAACGATAGTTCGCTTCGTCTTTGAGCAAGAATGCACCACAAGAGATGGTTTGGAAGTAATGCTTATGGAAATCCAGCGTAATTGAGTCAGAAAGCTCAATACCATCCAACATATCGCGATGATTGTTCGATAGGATTAAAGCACCACCCCACGCCGCATCGATGTGCATCCACGCGCCATATTTGTTGGTGATTTCACGAATTTGCTTCAGTGGATCAATTGCACCTGCATCGGTCGTACCCGCAGTTGCAACTACACACGCCACAATCTTACCTTCAGCCTGAAGGTGAGCCATGGTTTTTTCAAGTGCATCCACATCCATCTGCGCGTTCTCGTTCACAGGAACGGTCACAACTGATTGGAAACCCATGCCCATCATCGCCATGTTCTTTTGCACAGAAAAGTGTGCATTTTCAGAACAAATGACTTTGACGTTACGCATCGCATCGCCCGGCACGCCATCACGCTGTACAGACCACGGATTACCGTTTTCGTCTTTCCAGTTTTTTGCAATACATGCATCACGTGCAAGCAATACACCCATCAAGTTTGACTGTGTGCCACCAGAAGTGAACACACCTGCTTGACCTGCACCATAACCCACTTTTTGACGAAGCCAGTCAATCAACTGAACTTCCATCAATGAACCTGCAGGACTTTGGTCCCAAGAATCCATTGATTGATTCGTTGCATTGATCAGCACTTCAGCAATTTGACTGGTCACCATGGTTGGACAGTGCAAATGTGCGAGCGAGTGCGGATGATGGACTTTTAAGCTTTTGTTTAAGAAAAGCTCAACCATACGTTCAAGTGACTTTTGTACACCCAAACCCTCTTTAGAAGGATTAAATGCAATCGCACTGCGGAGCTCTTTGATGCTACCGCCCGTGTACATTTTGTCGTTTTGCAACCATGCTGCAACTGCTTTAGTCGCTTGGTCCATTGCTGACGAGTAGTCAGCAATGGATGCAGCATCATTGCAGAGTAACGCCTTACGGTGTTCTGCAAAATCAACCATGATTACGCGCCTCGAGTTGCAACAAGTGCTTCAGCAATTGCTTTCTTGAAGCGAGAAACCGCTTCAACACATTCATCATGAGTGATGATCAATGGGCAAAGTAAACGAATAACTGTGCCGTTACGGCCGCCTTTTTCTAACAACAATTTGTTGTTAAAGCATGCCGCTTGAATCGCTGCTGCCAATTGACCATCTGCAGGTAAAGACCCCATATGGTCCGCTGGTTTACGCTCATCAACAATTTCAACACCAATCATCAAACCACGACCACGCACGTTACCGATACATGGGAACTCTTGAGCAAGCTTTTTAAATTCAGCTTGTAAGAAATCACCACGTTCTTGTGCATTTTGCGCAAGGTTTTGTTCTTTGATGGTTTTGATCGTTGCAAGACCAGTACCCATTGCCAACTGGTTACCACGGAAAGTACCCGTGTGACCTGCTGGCTGCCAAGCATCAAACTTACGTTTAATACCCAATACAGCAAGTGGTAAGCTACCACCAACGGCTTTAGACATTACCACTACGTCAGGTTCAATACCCGCATGTTCAAATGCGAACATTTTGCCTGAACGTGCAAAGCCTGCTTGAACTTCGTCAAGAATCAACACAATGTTGTGTTTTTCAGTCACTTCGCGGATTTTTTTCAACCATTTGGTTGGCGCTGTTACCACACCGCCTTCACCTTGAATTGCTTCAAGAATGACAGCAGCTGGCTTGGTTACACCACTTTCAACATCTTCAATGAAGTTTTCAAAGAAATATGTCAAAGCATCCACACCCGCTTCACCACCTAAACCAAGTGGGCAACGGTATTCATGCGGATACGGCATAAATTGAACGCCTGGCATTAAACCATTTACAGCATTTTTCGCAGACAGATTACCTGTCATTGCAAGAGCGCCGTGCGTCATGCCATGGTAACCACCAGAGAAACTAATCACTGTGCTACGACCGGTATACGTCTTCGCTAATTTAATTGCTGCTTCCGTACCATCTGCACCAGATGGACCACAGAACTGTAAACAATACTCTTCCTTACCGCCTGGTAATTGTTCAAGTAATGCTTCAGTAAATGCATCTTTTAAAGGTGTCGTTAAATCCAAAGTATGTAAAGGAAGACCACTTGCAAGTGTATCTTGAATACTTTGAATTACCGCAGGATGATTATGGCCCAAAGCCAATGTTCCTGCCCCAGCTAAACAATCGAGGTACTCTGTACCTTCAACATCAGTAACCCAGCAGCCTAATGCTTTGGCTATCGCTAACGGCAATTTCCGTGGATAGCTACGAACATTGGATTCCATCTGACTTTGGCGAGTCAAATAGTATTCGTTAGTAGTATTAGTGGCAGGGTTTACAGAAGAAACGCTCATATCGAATTACCATCTCTGATATGGGTTGAAAGAAATAAGTCGGGTGACTTTTGGTCCTTTGACTCGGCGCTTTATAAATTCTAGTTAGATAGCGTTTGGATACTTCATAACTAGGAGGCGGATGATACAGAAATTTTCAATAAAATAAACAGCTTTTGGACATTATCTGCCAGAAATTTACTAAAAAAATATATCATGCCAAACCATAGCTTAAATTATCCTCTTATAGTGTGACAACGTAAAGAAAAGCCGATGAATTTATTTATTTTTCAACTTCGCCACAAAAATTCAAAATACCCACCTTGATTGAAAAATAAGTTTTTGAAATAACTAGCTTTATCTAGGTTTTTCTGAAAAATATTTTATACCTTTTTTTACAATCGAACCACAATATTTTCGCAAATTCACCACAAATTGGCTTTAAGCTTTTTACAAATGTTGCAAAACTCCTCCTAAATAAAAAAGGAATAAAAATGCGTCAATTCTTCATCCCAGCAATCGCGCTTAGTGCTTTATTTAGCTCAGCAGTTTTTGCTCAGTCTGAGAACCAATTAAACTACAATATTGTCAATGTTCAGGCCGAGGCAACACGCCAAGTATCTAATGATTTAATGAATGCAACGCTTTACATTGAACGGAGTAACAAACAACCTGCCGAACTCGCTACACAAATTACGCAGCTCATGAATCAAGCCACAGCTTTAGCTCGTAAATATCCAAGCGTTAAAGTCGAAACAGGTTCTCAAACCACCTACCCAATTTACAACGATGACAACCAAAAGTTAAAAGAATGGCGTGGTCGTGCTGAAATTAATTTAGAAAGTACCGATTTTAAAGCAGCGAGCCAGCTGATTGGTGAGCTACAGCAAAACTTCCAAACGCAGTCAATCGGCTTTAGTGTGTCCGACACACAACGTAAGAAAGTGGAAAATGAGCTGATTGTTGAAGCATCGAAAAACTTTCAACAGCGTGCGCAATCATTAGCACAAGCATGGAGTAAGTCAGGTTATAACTTGGTTAACTTAAACATTAATACCAGCAACTACTACCCTCGCCCAGTCATGATGCGTGCAGAAAGTGCAAAATTTGCAGCAGCTGATGCACCAATGCAAGATGTTGCAGGCGGCGAATCCAAAATTACTGTGAATGCAAATGGTACTGTTCAACTTAAATAACAGATTTCATTCAAATTCATCTCAAAAGCTACGTTTATCGTGGCTTTTTTATTGTGTGTCCATCAAGAAAATTTTAATTCGCCTATTAATTCTAGTGTTTTAATTGCAATAAGTGATAATGGTTATTATTTGATTTCAACAAAGTTCAGCATATGATAGCCGCGCTCTTTATTATGGATTGCGCACAAAAGAATGATTTCATCACGTCTTCATCTGCAGGATCGCAGATTATTCAAAGCCAAACAACTCAGCATTGCGATTGGGCTTTCTATGAGCTGCTTGACCTATGCACAAGCAGAAGAACTCACTGAAGCAACGAGCAACAATGTACTTCCGACCATCAAACTTGAAGCACAAGGCAACTGGTTAGAAGATGCCAATGCAGAGAAAGTGCAAAAGCATGCAGGCGCTCGTACGATTATTACTCGCAATCGCTTAGATGAAGTTGCTGCGACTTCAATTAAAGATGCCCTGAAGCAAGTGCCTGGTGTTCAAGTCCAAGAAAATAATGGTACTGGTGGCAGTGATGTTTCACTCAATATTGGTGTTCGTGGTTTAGCCTCTCGTTTATCTCCTCGTTCTACAGTATTGCTTGATGGCGTCCCACTATCATTTGCGCCTTATGGACAACCTCAGCTTTCTCTAGCACCAGTATCATTAGGCAATATTGAATCTGTAGATGTGGTTCGTGGAGCAGGTTCTGTACGTTTTGGTCCGCAGAACGTTGGCGGTATCATTAACTTTACAACTCGCGCGATTCCTCAAGAGTTTGCAGGTAATGTCAGCCTAACGACCGAATATGCTTCGGGTACAGATCAAGTTAAATATAGCCCGAATCTATTTGTAGGCGGAACCTTAGATAATGGTTTAGGCCTTGCTCTGCTATATTCGGGTACAAAAGGTGATGGCTACCGTGAAGCCAATAATAAAACTGACATTGACGATGTCATGTTAAAAACGGCCTATCAAATTACAGATGCTGATGCGATTGCCTTAAACCTACATCACTATGAAGGTTATGGAGAAATGCCTGAAGGCTTAACTGCCGAAAAATATGCACAAAACCCTTATCAGTCAAATAAATCACGTAATTATTTCTCTGGCCGCCGCTCAGATGTGTCTTTCCGCTATACACATCAAGATGAAAAAAATAACTTTGAATTGCTGACCTATTATATTGACTCATTTCGCACGAGCGACTTAGAGACAGATGTTAGTGCAACGACTTCGCGTATGGACACATCTCCACGCGACTACAAAGTATTTGCCATTGAACCGCGCTGGTCTCGTGCATACCAATTAGGCAACTCAAATAGCGAATTCACTATCGGCTATCGTTATTTAGATGAAGATAGTTCTGAGTTCTCAGGTCGCTCATCTACATATGCATTGAATGCACCTGTGACCGAAATTAAAGCACGTACCACGAGTGAAGGTGGCACTAAAGCACATGCAATTTATGCAGATAACCGCTTCGATTTAGGGAACTGGGTCATCACACCAGGACTACGTTTTGAATCAATTGAAACGCATAACAATTTTACTGCCTATAACCAAGGCGTAGCAGTTAATACCGTTTCACCCAAAATTGATTCAGATGAGTTTTTACCCAGCCTATCGGTTATGTATAAAGCGACAGACAATTGGAACATTTTTGCCAATGCGGGCGTTTCATTCGGCCCACAGCAATACAACCAATTGGCACGTTTAGAAGGTGGTATTGCACAAAGTACAACTGATGGCTTACATCCTGAAAAGTCCAATAACTATGAAATTGGTACAAAGTATTTAGGCAATGGTCTAAATGCAGAATTAACCGCGTTTTATTTAGACTTCAAAAAAGAGTTAATTTTAGAACGTGATGCCCAGAACAATGGCATTTGGACAGACTTAGGCGCAACCAGCCACAAAGGCGTAGAACTTGGTCTGGCTTATGACTTTGCTTATTTGACCGATGCGCTTGAGGGCTTAAAACTCTATAGCAACTACACCTTCACCAAAGCTGTGGCTGAAGCAGGTGACTTTGAAGACAAAGACCTTCCGTTCTACTCACGCCACACAGCCAATGTTGGTTTAGGCTATAAAGTGAATCAATGGAGCGTCAATGCAGATATGTTTGCGCAATCTAAGCAGCATTCTCCAGGTTCGGGTGATACCTATCAAACTGACGAATCGGCTGATGGAAAATTAGGTGATATTCCAGGTTATTCCACTTTTGCCGTGCGTACAGCGTATGACTTTGGCGAGCAATTCCACGGTTTAAAAATCGCGGGTGGCGTTAAAAACGTGTTTGATAAACAATATTTCACACGTTCTACTGACTCAACAGGCGGAAAATATGTAGGGCAACCACGTACCTTCTACCTTCAAACGTCATTTGATTTCTAAAACTGAAAGCCAATTAGTTCAACTACATTGAACTGTTAAAAAAGACTACATTTTTGTGGTCTTTTTTATTTTAACAATATGACAAAATTATGACTATCTTCCATACTTTATAAACACAATCCACTTTCATGACTCTTTCAGAACTTAATTTATCGCTTTTTTCATGGATTAATGCTTCTCCTGAAGCCAGTAATACCAGCATTCATTTTGCCATTTTCATCGCCAATGACCTGCTCTATTGCATGATTTTACTGTTTGCTTGGTTTTGGCTACGTGGTAACTATGACACTAAAAAGCAGATATTGAAGGCGTTTATTTTTACCAGTATCGCCATTTTGATCAGCCAATGTATTTCTCATGTGTATTATCACCCACGGCCTTTCGTCATGGAGGTCGGACGCACTCTCATTTACCATGCACCCAATGGCTCTTTCCCGAGTGATCATATGCTGATTTTTAGCAGTATCGCTTTTTCTTATCTCTTCTCTGCACAGCGTAAACTAGGAGTCTTTATCTTGATCATGGCTTGGCTGGTTGCATGGTCACGTGTCTATCTTGGTGTGCACTTCCCTTTAGATATGCTCGGCGCTTTTCAATTGGCTTTTGCCTTAAACTTCTTTGGATTAAAGCTTTGGAATCTCTATAAAGATAAAATCATGCAATGGGCACTCACCATTCACTTTTACTTATTTAAGCCACTTATTCAAAAAGGCTATATCAAATAACTTTTGCTTTAAAACAAAAAATCCCGCTCGAAAGCGGGATTTTTTTTAATGCGTTTAAATCAGTAGATCGCCATGTGGTTGCGATGAATCATCTCAAGTGAACGTGCTTCACCTAGAACTTGGTGAACTTTATCTGACGCCAAGCCCTTTACCAGCTCCGCAGAGCGCGAACTAAAGTTGACACGCCCGACCGCAACACGGCCACCTTGGATATCAACACATTCAACCACGTCACCGCGTTCAAAATGCCCTTCCACAGCTTTCACACCAACTGGAAGTAAACTACGATGATTATCTTTAATGGCTTTGACAGCACCATCATCCAACACTAAACGACCCGCAGTTTGTAAGTGAGCCGCCAACCACTGTTGATGAGCGGTAATGCGGTCATTATCTGTAATAAACAATGTCCCGAGCATTTCACCATCCATCAAACGTTCAAGCACATTGTCGCTTTCACCACTGGCAATCAGCGTTGGACAGCCAGACTTTGCAGCTAAGCGTGCAGCACGGACTTTGGTCAACATACCACCACGACCAAACTTACCACCACCGCCAGCCATATCAAACAAACTCTCATCTAGAGCACGCACGGTATGGAACAATTTCGCGTCTGGATTTGAACGTGGGTCTGAGTCAAACATACCCTGCTGATCAGTCAAAATAATTAACAAATCCGCATGGACTTGACCTGCAACCATTGCTGCCAGCGTATCATTGTCACCAAAGCGAATTTCATCGGTCGAAACCGTGTCATTCTCGTTGATCACAGGAATAACATGCCATTCAATCAAGTTCTGTAAAGCGTCACATGAGTTCAAATAACGACGACGGTCTGCCAAGTCATCATGGGTTAATAACACTTGCGCAGTCTGAATGTGATGTTTTTCAAGCACACTTGACCACGTATGAATAAGGCCCATCTGACCAATGGCAGCACACGCCTGAAGACTGGGTAGATCGGTGGGTCGGCTGTCTAGCTTCATACGAACCATACCTTCAGCCACAGCTCCTGACGACACCAGAATAATCTCATGTCCTGCATTGTGTAGATCTGCAATTTGTTTCGCCCAATGCGAAATTGCATCTATATCTAAACCTTGCCCATTTGCTGTGAGTAAAGATGATCCGATTTTAACAACGATTCGTTTACAAGCTTCGAGCTTACGTTGCCCATCTACCACTTCTATCATCTTGTCCTCAGTTACTCATTACGAGCTTAACGTACGTAAAACACTTCCACTTCGCCGTCATCTTCATCATCGTCTTCATCATCATCAGCCAACAGGCCTGCAAGGCGTTGTTGACGACGCATTTCACGATATGCTTCTTTAGCGGCAATCGTTTGTTCGCGTGTTTCAGCTTCAAGCTGCTCACGGAATGCTTTTACTTCAGCTGCATAGTCAGGATCTTCAAGCTCACGTTCACGTTGTTGCTCAATTTGATCCATCAGGTAATACACAACTGGTTTTGTCCCTTCAGACATCAAACCTGAAGTTTTGAATACAGGACCATCCCACTGCATTTCATCTAAGATATGCTGACACCATTCATCACGCGTATCGTCTGCAAGTTGGTCAACTTTGTTTAACACTAGAACGATAGGTAACTTTGAAAGAGTCGGAGAGAATTTCTCTAACTCAGCCAAGATTGCTTTTGCATTGTATGCAGGATCTGAACCATCAATCGGCTGAACATCCACAATGTGAAGCAAAATACGCGTACGCGCCAAGTGCTTTAAGAAACGAATACCAAGACCTGCCCCCTCAGAAGCCCCTTCAATCAAGCCTGGAATGTCCGCCATAACAAATGAACGGTGACTGTCTGCATCGACTACACCAAGGTTTGGAATCATCGTGGTAAACGGATAGTCTGCAACCTTAGGTTTTGCTGCTGATACGGCACGAATAAACGTCGATTTACCTGCATTTGGCATACCTAGTAAGCCAACATCGGCCAGTACTTTTAGCTCTAAACGAATTTCACGGAATTCACCTTTAAAACCATGGGTACACTTACGTGGCGAACGGTTCGTCGATGATTTAAAGTGAGTATTACCCAAACCACCATCACCACCCGCTGCGACAAGCACACGCTGACCACTTTCAACCAAGTCGCCAATAATGTCACCTGAGTCAGTATCAACAATGGTTGTACCTACAGGAACCTTTAATACGGTGTCTTCACCACCACGGCCTGCGCAGTTCGCGCCACGACCATTTTTAGCTCGCTCCGCACGGAAGCGGCGAGTATAACGGAAGTCTACAAGGGTACTGGTATTATCATCAGCTTCGATAAATACGCTGCCACCACGACCACCATCACCACCGTCTGGACCACCAAAAGGTACAAATTTTTCACGGCGAAAACTGGCTACGCCATTGCCACCGTCGCCAGCCTCTACGGTAATGACTGCTTCATCAACAAAGCGCATGCTGCCAATCCTCTAAATACTTTAAAACCGCATATTCTGCCATATTTTACAAAATTTCTCGAATAGAATTATTCAGCGAAACATGAAATTTAGTCACAAAAATGCCAAAATCTAAATTTTCGACACTTTTCACCTGATTTTATTCATTTTTTAATTTAAATGTGCTGACCATTTAGTCGTTAGGCCACTCTTCAACTCATTTTATTCAATCCTAATCAACTTTTACTCCAAGAAGGATTTTCACATCAAAATAGCGCACTAAAAAAGTAGATTGTTTGATCACAAGACTTTTTCACAACCAGAAATTCGAATCAGCTCTAATCCACTTCCGCACTCCTGAGGAATTCACTATTAAAGCGCAATTAAGGATTATCACAATCAATCCACAATACTTGTCATCTTTTATTTTAAAGCTGCTACTCGCTCCTTGCTTTCTAGAATTTCAGGCAAACTTTTTTCAATCCAACCAATCAAATACATGGTTTTCTCAGCGGCTTGAAAACCCAAGATCGTCAATTGGTACTCTACTTTGGGCGGCACCACAGGATAGACCGTCCGTAGAATAAAGCCATCATGCTCAAGCGTTTTGAGTGTCTGAGAAAGCATTTTCTCACTCACTCCTTCTATACGCTGCTTGAGCTCACTAAAACGATGTACGCCATCACTTAAACAGCGCAACACCAGTACCGACCATTTACTCGTAAGATGCTCCAAAATTTCACGAGATGGACACTCCGTGGATAAAACTTGACCTAACAATTTGCTTGTCGCATAGGTGTGCATCATTTCTCTCCATTTAGTTTATTACTTACTTTTTGGTACGTACTTACATTTAGTAAGTTAACAGATTAAGATACAACCATCAAGTATAGAAAACAACCAACATAGGTGAATTATGAAAATTGCAATCACAGGCGCAACAGGACAACTTGGCAACCTCGTTATAGAGCAACTTTTGCAGCTGACCGCTGCCCAGAATATTGTTGTGCTGGTTCGTAACATTGATAGAGCTGAACATTTCAAAGCGCAAGGTATTGAGCTGCGTGAGTTTGATTATGACCGCCCTGAAACATTAGTTCCTGCTCTATTAGGAATAGATAAGTTATTACTCATTTCAGCCAATGAAATTGGTCGTCGTACGCCTCAACACCAAGCAGTGATTGATGCTGCGAAAGTGGCCGGCGTGCCTTATCTTGCTTATACCAGCCTACTTCGTGCAGATACCTCTCCACTCGGCTTAGCCCAAGAACACCGTGAAACCGAAAAACTAATTCAAGACAGTGGAATCACTTATACCTTCTTAAGAAATAACTGGTATAGCGAAAACTACCTTGCAGGTGTTGCTCACACTATTGAAATTGGGACGCTTTTTGGCGCAGCTCAAGATGGCCGAATTAGCTCAGCATCACGTATAGATTATGCTGAAGCTGCAGCGAAAGTCCTAACCTCAACAGGTCATGAGAATAAGACCTATGAACTAGCGGGTTCTGAAAGTTTTATTAAAGCTGATTTGGCTCAATTCATCAGTCAGGCAACACATAAGCCAGTCATCTATCAAAATTTGTCTGCCGATGACCTGCGTCAAGGCTTAATTCAAGCCAGCCTCCCATCACACTTGATTGATGTGATTGTGGATGCCGATGTGCAGACCGCCAAAGGCGCGATGTACAGCAACAGTAAAGACTTAGAACATTTGATTGGACGTAACACCACCAGCATTCAAAATGCAATCAAAGCCGCACTTTAAGCCACTCATTTAATTTTCACATTCAAACACCACCAATGATTGGTGGTGTTTTTTATGGATGAATGTTCTTCACGGGTAGTGTCATATTCATCTCCAAGTTCGCCGTCGTACTTCGCTCTATGTTGTACATGGTGGCATTGAAGCTTGCTATTTTTCGCATAGTCATTGGGTCATTCAAATTTAACTGTGGTGCAAACTGATGCAACACATGCAGTCGTACTTGCTCATCAAACTCAAAATAGACCAAACCATTAAACATAATTTTGATTGGGATCTGATAGTCCTGCTTTAAATGAAATGGTACAGCCAGCTTAATCGGAATATCTAAAGTGAGTGGGAACTTAGGCAATAGTTTATTTTGATAAATTAGATCTGTAGTTGTCTCCAACGGCATGTTCTCATCAATGAGTACCTCGGTTTGATAATCAACAGATACTGAAACGGGTACTTCTACTTCAAACTCTAAATTTGCCAAATATTTCCCAGTCAAAGGTAGGTTGATTTTCTGATCGATTTTCAGTTGCGTATCCAAAGTCCCAACGGATTGGGTTTCTAAATAATTACCCACTTGGATTTTTGTCGGTAAAGAGTCTGATAGTTGAATTTGTGCTTCACTCGCAGACACTTGCATACTGGCTTGAATATTCAGGTACAACCAAAACAGCGCACCCACTAAAATTACAACACACACAAAACTCAATACAAGCCGCTTCGCAGACTGGAATATCCACATACTCCCTCCTATGGCTTCACGTGTTCTTGAGGTTGAGGTTTTTCACGCAGTAATTGCAAGCTATTAAGTGGAATTTTCAACTCCCCCTGCTTGATTTCAATTGGCAATGTATTTTGTACATCCACCGACGCTTTCAATGCTGTTTTAATTGGAACGTTTAAATGCCCTTGTATTGGAATATTGGTCTTAACCACTGTATTTACTGGAATATGTAGATTTTCTTTCAGTACTGTTTTCACAGGTGCATCAAATTTGAGGTGTACTTGCTGTTCTAGTGGCACATCGATATGAATCGGCACATCCAACTGAATTGGAATATTTCCTTTTAAAGGCAAAGTCACATCTCGCCCCATGACTTTCACTTGCACCTTAGTATCCACAGGCATGCTCTGATTAATTTTCAAGGTTTCACGCACTGGAATGGTGGTTTTAATCGGAACCTGATTATCAAAATATACCCGTGGAGTCAGCGTTTGGGTCAGTGGAATATTCAGGTTTTCACGAATCGGAATTTCTGCATTAACGCGTCCTGTGACATCAACATCTAAGGCATCATGAATTTTAACCTCGGCTTGTAAAGGCTCTTGCAAATCAATACTGACTTTTTGATTTTCTAAGGGAATATAAATATTAAAGTGTTTAAACGTCCAAATAGCGATAATTACACCGCATACAGATGCCAACACAATGAATGCCAATCCACTTAGCATATGCTTCAGTTGCAAATTCAAATTCCTTTTGTTTTATTTTCTTTTATCTGACAAATATCATCCTTTTGTCAGCTTAGAAAGTCTAAGGGGCTGTATACCAACCAGACTCTTTAATTTTTATCATCCTATTTTACACAGTACATTTTGATTATTCTAAGTAAATAAGTAGGAATTAAACATTGGCAACTCTTACCATTCAAGCGAATACTTATGTCACCCCGCTGCCCCTAATCAGCTTTAACACATACAACAACGCAAAAAAAAGAGCCTCAATTGAGGCTCTTTTTAGTCGCTATTACAAATTATGCATTTGTTTCAGCTGGAATTTTTGGATAGCTTACGCCGCCCATTTGCTCTGCAATACGTAACACTTGGCAGCTATAACCAACTTCATTATCGTACCAAACATATGCAGTTAAACGGTTGCCCGAAGTGATTGTTGCTTGCGCATCAAATACACCCGCAGTACGTGAACCGATAAAGTCAGATGATACAACTTCAGTCGAGTTGGTATAACCGATCTGACCTTGAAGGCTAGAGCTGATTGAAATTTTACGAATGTATTCGTTCACTTCATCACGATCAACTTCTTTATCTAAAGTTAAGTTCAAAATCGCAAGTGAAACGTTTGGTGTTGGAACACGTACAGAGTTACCTGTTAATTTACCTTGAAGTGCTGGAAGTGCTTTAGCAACCGCTTTAGCCGCACCTGTTTCAGTAATCACCATGTTCAACGTTGCAGCACGACCACGACGGTCTGCTTTATGGTAGTTGTCAATTAAGTTCTGGTCGTTTGTGAACGAGTGAACTGTTTCAACGTGACCATTCAACACTGTGTATTTGTCATGCAAAACTTTGAGTGTTGGTGTAATTGCGTTGGTTGTACAGCTTGCAGCAGAGATAATAGTATCTTCATCAAGAATGTCAGCTTGGTTCACACCAAACACCACGTTCTTCATGTCGCCTTTACCTGGTGCAGTCAAGATCACACGTGCAGCGCCTGGGCACTTCAGGTGTTGAGCAAGACCTTCCGCATCACGCCATTTACCCGTGTTGTCGATCACTAACGCATTGCTAATACCATAGTCGGTATAATCAACTTCAGTTGGGTTCGACGCATAAATGACTTTAATGAATTGACCATTTGCAATGATTGCTTCGTTTTCTTCATCAACAGAAATCGTACCAGAGAATGGACCATGGATTGAGTCACGGCGTAATAAAGACGCACGTTTTTCCAAATCACCATCAGATGACTTACGAACCACAATCGCTTTTAGGTTCAAACCACGGCCAAGACCAGACTGACCAATCATTAAACGTGCAAGAATACGACCGATACGACCAAAACCGTAAAGAACAACGTCACGACCTTCTACTGAAGTCGCACGACCTTCTACAGATTTAACAGCGGCTGCAACAAATGTATCAACATCGTCACCTTGCTCTTTAAACGCAACAGCTAATTTGCCTAGATCAATTTCAGCAGTACCAATATTTTCAATTTTAGCCAACGCTTCAAGAATTGGGAACGTGTGTACAACTGAAAGCTCAACGTCCATCATACGAGTGAAACGGTGTGCTTTTAAAATTTGGATAACTGAACGGTTAACTAAAGAACGCCCAAACACTGAAACCACAATATTTTTTTCACGGTAAAGCTGACCGATCAAAGCGATCATTTGTTCCGCGATTTCTTCACGGTTTTTCCAGCGACCTTGGTGTTCTGCGTGTAGGGCGATGATAGTCTCTTTGCTCACAGATACGTCCTCTAATTAATTTAATCTAAGCATAAATTTTAAAACCCAACAATTGTAAAGGATTTAACGCCAAGTTTGAATCGAAAGCTGTAAATGCATGATGTTTTTTGTCGTATATTCATTATTAATTTAAGAAATGATTGCATTTAGTCTTATGATTTTGCAGTATAAAAATTAAAAAAATATTTTTTAGATAAAAAATAAACAGTTACACAAATGATGTTTTATCAAACAGTCAACTATTCTTAAAGGGCAATAAACAAATCAGGAACTTGCTTATCGCCCAAATTCCAGCGCAATGACAGCTCCGAACATCATCAAATTAGTCTGAATGTTGCTGTTTTTCAAAATGCTCAATATTTCGTTCGAGCTGTTTTTTATTTTGTTGCTGTTTATATAAATGCAACAAGCCTTCAATAATAAGCAATAAGACTGCAAACCAAATTGGAATATAAGTAAACCACTCACCTGCCTCTATACGCTCTCCCATGGCAACTGATGCTCCTGCTAATAAAACAGGCTCCAAATAACTCAGCAAACCAAAGATCACAAAAGGTAAATAACGACTCGCGAGTATATAACTTCCGAGTCCCATTGCACTTAAGAAACCCAATCCAATGACCGCCAAAATCAGATGTGGAAACTCTTGTATCAAAGCCAAACTATCGCTATGCACAAAGCCCAAATAAAACGCGACAGGTAAAATTAAAAACAGATCCCACCAGAAGCCACCCAAATGATCCGTTTTACAAACACGGCGCAGGAAGAAATACAAAGGATAAGCCAAAGCGATATAAACCGTTTCCCATGCCATGCTACCAATACGCCAAATTTCATGTCCTACCCCAAGCACAGCAAAGGCTACCGCGGCCATTTGCCAGCGGGATAGTTTTTCCTTGTAAAGGATGCAACCAACCAACACCATGACCAAAGGCAGTAAAAAATAGCCGAGTGATACTTGTAGACCACGACCATTCATGGGCCCCCATAAAAATAGCCACAACTGCGTGGTACATAAAACTGAACTAAACAATAACCAAGCAAACATCCAAGGTTGTTTAAAGAGACGCTTAAACAACTCCGAAATGAGTTTTAAATCACCACTCCACCACATGAATGCGGTTAAAAAGGGTAAAGTCGAAAGCATACGCCAAGCAAAAGTTTGTTCACTATCTAAGGGCTTTAAAAAAAAGGTATAAAAATACAAAACCCCAAAAGTGACGGATGCTAAAACCGATAGTGCAACACCTTTATACATCCTTCACCCCACATTGAATTACACGATTTTTTACTAGGTTCCGATTATAAAGCGTTCGACTGTATAAAGCTTTATTATTCAAGTTTTAAAATACGTATATGAAACTAAAAAAGCCATGCTTCAGCATGGCTTTCAAGACTTAATAAATTTTACTTTTGCAATTGTTTGGTATGAATCAGATCATTCAAGTCATAACCCACTGACTTTGCATATTCTAAGTATTCATTAATGACTTTTTGGTCTGGCTGAGGCGAGCGAGAAAGCACCCACATATATTTACGGCGTGGCTCACCCACTAAAACCGTTTCATAGTCATCATCAATTTTTAAAATCCAATAATCCCCCCGTGCCACAGGTAACCAACGCACCGCCTCAGGTAAAAAACTCACTTTCAACTTACTATTAAAAGGTGGGTTTTGTACAAATGCTTCACCTATGGACTGCATCAGCTTACCATCTTGGGTATAACAGCGGTTATCTACTGTCACATTGCCATTTTCATTCAGGGTATAAGTAGCCGAGACATTAGTTCCGCATTTATTTTGGAAGTACATGGGCTTACGTGCAATTTCGTACCAAACCCCCAAATAACGGTCTAATTCAACCTTATCCACCACGGCTAAGGGTTTGCTTTGGGCGTAAGCCATGGTTGCCATGCCTAACCCGACTAAAACAGCACCACCTACAGCAATTTTGGCAAGCGTAAACCCCGCCTTTGGAAGATTTGCAGACATAAACTGTACCTTTAATATTTCAGAATTTATGATCTAAAAATAAACATCTCTTTAAAAAATAATGCTTTTTGCCCAAATTACTGTAGCGTTATGTAAATGCAACTTAGGTTAGAAGTTGCGCCTTTAAGCGCAAAATTTCATCTCGTAGACGTGCAGCTTGCTCAAACTGTAGCTCTTTAGAAGCTTTTAACATTTCTTTTTCCAGCTTAGTTAAGTGCTTGGCAAGAAGTTTCGGATCGGACAGCAAGTGCTGTTCATCTGCACTGAGCGTTTGATGTTGATCTGTGATACCACTTTCAACTTGATCATCTGTCAGCACTTCGCCTGTATCAATATCCTTTTTATTTTGTCTGATGGTGCTACGCGGAATAATGCCATGCAGCTCATTAAAGGCCATTTGTTTTTCACGACGACGGGCTGTTTCATCGATGGCTTTTTGCATCGAATCGGTAATCCGATCACCATATAAAATCGCTTTGCCTTTTACATTACGCGCTGCACGACCAATGGTTTGAATCAAAGAGCGCTCAGAACGTAAGAAGCCTTCTTTGTCCGCATCCAAGATCGCCACCAAAGACACTTCAGGCATGTCCAAACCTTCACGTAGTAAGTTGATACCGACGAGAACATCGTAGACACCTGAACGTAAGTCATGAATAATTTTCACCCGTTCAACAGTGTCAATATCTGAATGCAGATAAGCAACTTTGACCCCATACTCTTTCAAATACGAGCTTAAATCCTCTGCCATACGTTTAGTTAAGGTGGTAACCAAGACACGCTCATCTAGATCTTTACGGATATTGATCTCAGACAAGACATCATCAACTTGAGTCAATACTGGACGTACTTCAATTTCGGGGTCAATCAGACCTGTAGGACGAACCACCTGCTCGGCCACTTGTTCGGCTTTTTCAAGCTCGTATTTGGCCGGTGTTGCACTGACATAAATTGTAGCTGGGGTAATCCGTTCCCACTCTTCAAACTGCATTGGACGGTTATCTAGAGCACTAGGAAGACGGAAACCATAATTCACCAAGTTTTCTTTACGCGAACGGTCACCTTTATACATCGCACCAATTTGCGGTACAGTCACGTGTGACTCATCAATAATCAGTAAGGCGTCATCAGGAACATAATCAAACAAGGTCGGCGGCGCTTCACCCGCAGGACGACCTGACAAATGACGTGAATAGTTTTCAATACCGTTGGTGTAGCCCAACTGCTGCATCATTTCTAAATCATAACGGGTACGTTGCTCAATTCGCTGAGCTTCAAGCAATTTGTCATGTGCACGAAAGAAACCTAAACGCTCTTTTAACTCTTCACGAATCGTGCCGATGGCGCGCTCTAAATTATCTTTCGGTGTTACATAGTGACTTTTTGGATAAATGGTTACACGCGGAACTTTACGTACCAGTTTGCCTGTCAGTGGATCGAACCAACGAATCGAATCGACTTCATCATCAAACAACTCGATTCGAATCGCATGCTGATCCGATTCGGCAGGGAAAATATCGATAATTTCACCGCGGATACGATAGGTACCGCGTAAAAACTCAAGCTCATTACGGCTATATTGCATTTCCACCAAACGACGAATGACGTCATCACGTGCGATACGATCGCCCTGTACAATATGTAGCAACATGCTCATATAGGCATTAGGGTCACCCAAACCATAAATAGCAGAAACTGAAGCAACAATAATTGCATCGCGACGTTCTAAGAGAGAACGTGTTGCAGATAAACGCATTTGGTCAATGTGGTCATTGATCGCAGAATCTTTTTCAATGAATGTGTCTGAAGATGGGACATAGGCTTCAGGTTGGTAATAGTCATAATAACTGACAAAATATTCGACGGCATTGTTCGGAAAGAAAGATTTGAACTCACCATAAAGCTGTGCAGCTAAGGTTTTATTATGTGCCATGACAATGGTCGGACGTTGCGTCCGTGCAATCACGTTGGCCATGGTATAGGTTTTACCAGAACCGGTAACCCCAAGTAACAACTGGTCGTGATAGCCCTTTTCTATTCCAGCAACAAGTTTTTCGATGGCTTGCGGCTGATCACCTGCGGGTTGGTAATTGGTGACTAAATCAAAAGGTTGTTTCTCACTCACAGACATATCCCAAGATTTGCTTCTTCAACCGACTATTTTAACAGATTCAATCCCGAGCAATTCTCGCTTTTAGATTTTTAATGTAATTTACTGAAAATATTACAAAGATTTTTCACTTGACCCCCCCGTATTTCAAGGGCAACATGAAGTGAAGAAGAGCGAAAAATCAGAGCCTATGACATACCAATATCATGACGAAAGCATCGTCAAAAACCTAGATGAACATACCGTATTTGTGTTTGGTAGTAACATGGCAGGTCAACATGCGGATGGTGCTGCCCGAACTGCACTTGAGCACTTTGGCGCAATAAAAGGCGTCGGACGTGGTTGGTCAGGGCAAAGTTATGCCATTCCCACCATGAACGAACACTTACAGCAAATGCCGCTCTCGCAAATTCAACACTATATTGATGACTTTAAAATCTATACTAAAAATCACCCTAAAATGACTTACTTTCTAACCTCTATCGGCTGTGGTATTGCGGGTTATAAAGTTGAAGAAATTGCTCCTATGTTTAAAGGCATTTCTCATAATGTTATTTTCCCCGCATCATTTCGCCCATTTGTGGAAAGAACTCTGCCACGTCTAAGTAAAAAGTTTTTGCATACTATTTTTAACGATGCTGTGATTTTCAGTACTCAAAATGATGACATGCTGATTCAGCATTTGGCCTTAACCGATAATGAAAAAAGTTTAGCCAAAATTATTCTCAACACACGCATGTATCCAACCGACAGTAATGGCCGTGATCGTGTGTTTGAAATTGAAGATATTTTACATGCGCTGTCTGGGAAAATATTTGATTTTGAGACCAACGCTGAGGGACGCATGCTTTTTGGTGGTGCCATTCTAGCGCTGTTGGAACTTTATAATATCAATGAACAAGACTTCATTGAGGTTTGGCAAGGCACACGAGAAATCGCACCACCGAAGCCTGAACATCGTGCGCGAAAAGCCTCACGTTAAATCCAGTCTTCTCAAAAAAGCCAATCCATCAGATTGGCTTTTTTAATTGAAAATAATAGAGTTATTGAAATCTTCCCTATCCCCCAATCGCCTACTACTACAACAAATATGTGACGGTACTGTACCTGCTTTTCCCTTTTTAACTTTTAAAAGTTCACTTACACTCTGAATCATAATCATACTTTTCAAAAATTTAAATAAATCATGAGAACAAATAGACAGCTTGAAGCCTTAAAATCCAAAAGAAACAAGCATGCACTTTTCAGTATGGCTATTGCCGTTGTCATGCTGATTGCATTTTATCAACTGCCTCAGTTTCAAGATTTTAATTTTATAAATCTATCCCCTGTATATTTTATCTTTGTTATTTGCTTATCCTTCCTCAAAAAGACAAAGAACGAACAACCAAAAAAGAACAACCTCCTCTTAAATATTTTATTCATGACGGCACCCTTCTTCATCATTAATGTTTTTGCACTTTCCAGTCTCAGCAAATTTACTGACTATTCGGCTGTACGTATTGCAAAACATATACCTAACCCACAACACATCGAGGGCCAAATTCGGTTAAATAGCTACACTGTGGGCTCTGGGCGTAATAAATCACACTATGAAGATATTGTATTAAATGAAGCTTCTCAGCAGCAACCACTAAGACTGGTTTGTAATTTCATGGATCGCTTTAAAAGCTGCCCGCTACTAGAAGACCTTCAACAACAAAAGGTTAGTATCCGTTATTACACAGACAACCGTCAGTTTATCTACCCAGAAGTTTTAGTGTTATCGGTCACAGCAGACAACACAACCATCAGCAGCCAAGACTTCATGCAGATCTATCAACAACAACGAAAGAATTTTTTGATTTATTTATTCTTCATGGTATTGATTCCAAACCTATTGGTAATCAATTTATTTTGGCGCGACCATCAATATCAACAATCACAAACTTTTCGCTATCGACCTCAAAGCATTTAGCGCTTATCGCTATCAGCATAAACGCTCTTTAAGCTCCAAAACCATTGGAGCTTATGCACTTTCTATGCGCAATCAATATGCATTTTTTGACTGAATCCCCCATAAACTCACATAAATTTTAAAAATAACTTTTTTTATCACATTATTTTAAAAAATTTTTTTAGCGCTTATACTGCTTTAAATTCCAACATAAAAACGAGATATAAATGCAATTATTGGACTCTCCTATTTTTGAATTATCTCCCATTGCCATGTGGTTAGAAGACTTTAGCGAAGTACAAAAACAATTCGATCTTTGGCGGAGTGAAGGTGTTGAAGATATTGCGTCTTTTCTGTTGGAAGACAAATCACGTATTTTAAGTTGTGCACATAAAATTAAAGTCCTGCATGTCAACCCGCAAACCTTAAAACAATTTGAAGCCCAAAGTTTTGAAGACTTAACCGCAAATCTTGCGCAAATTTTTAAAGCAGATATGTCAAGCACTCATTTAAATGAGCTGGTCGCACTTTGGAATGGTGAGACCTTATTTGAAAATACTGCTGTAAACTATACGCTTACAGGTCATCGCCTTGACATTCGACTGCGCGGAACAGTACTTCCCGGTCATGAACACGATCTTTCATTGGTTTTGATCACCACGGAAGACATCACCCCTTATGCCAATGCACAACGTTTAGAAGAAAAAAGTCGTTTAATTGCTGAAGCACGTTTTCAATACTCGCCTACTTCACTTTGGGTCGAGGACTTTAGCCGAGTCAAAGCACGTTTAGATCATTTACGTCGTTTGGGGATCAGTGACTTTAAAACCTTCCTTGATGTCCACAATGACTTTATTAATGAATGTCTCAGAGACATCATGGTTACCGATGTCAACCAAGCCACACTCGATTTGTTTGCTGCACGTGACAAAGACCATTTACTTAAAAATTTGCATAAAGTCTTTCAGAACGAAACCCAACAGACCTTTCGACATCAGTTGCTCGAACTATGGGATGGCAATATTCAACATAACTGCGAAGCGGTCAACTACGCGCTCGATGGCAGTATTCGCCATGTGCTGTTACATTTTGCCGTGTTTCCAGGCTTCGAAGACGATTGGGGTATGGTTCAACTGGCGCTCACCGATATTACTGCACGTAAAAAAGCCGAAAATTATCTTGAGTACTTAGGCAAACATGATGTCTTAACCAAACTTTATAACCGCTCTTTCTATAGCACTGAAATTAACCGACTTGAGCGCAATAACCTGCGCCCTGTGTCTTGTATTTTCTTAGATATGAATGGCTTAAAAGCCATTAATGACAACCTTGGTCATGACCAAGGTGACAGCTTATTACGCCGTATGGGTAATACTCTGAATCAGTTAATTGAAAACACGCAATACTCTGCTTCAAGGATCGGTGGTGATGAATTTGTGGTGCTATTACCTGCCGCCGATGAAGCCGCATTGAACCACTGTATTGAAAGTTTGCATGAGCTTTTAATGGTCGATAACCAATTTAACAATCATCAACCGATTAGTGTGTCGGTTGGAACTGCCACCAGCCAGCCAAATGAGCGGGTTGAAGATATGCTTAAACGTGCCGACACTGCGATGTATGAACACAAAAAAACCTACTATGCAGAAAATGATCGACGGGTTAGCAATTACAACCCAGCGAATGATCAATAAAAAAGCGCCCTAAACAGGGCGCTTTTTTATTTCAATGGCGAATCAACGCTTACCCATTGAACGACGGGTGCCACGTGGTGGCATCCAAGTACGATCTGCATATTGTTCAGGTTTTGGACGAACCTGATTATGTGCAACATCGTCAGCACTTTGTTCTGCATTTGGCATTGGGAATGGGAGATTCACCAAAGGTTTTTTTGAAGTAGGCTGTTGCTTACTCATGACCATCACTCTCATCAAATTGCGCTTATTTTAAAGTTTTTTTCATAAAGATGCGAGAAACTTCCTAATTCTGTACATTTTTGAAATCGTCACTTCAAAATTGAATTTTTTTTATGTTTTTTGCAGAAAATCTGTGTTTTTAAACGCCTTGCTTGAGTTTTTTAAGCTAAGATAGTGTGCTTTTTATTTTTTAAACCCTATAAGAAGGAATACTGCCGTGGACGTACGTCTCTCTGATCGTGTGAATGCCATCAAACCGTCCCCAACTCTTGCTGTTACCAACAAAGCTGCTGAATTAAAAGCGGCTGGCAAGAACGTTATTGGCTTGGGCGCAGGTGAACCTGACTTCGACACCCCACAACACATCAAAGATGCAGCAATTGCAGCGATTAACAACGGTTTCACAAAGTACACCGCTGTAGATGGTACGCCTGGCCTTAAAAAAGCGATTATTGCAAAATTCAAGCGTGACAATAACCTTGATTATGCTGCAAACCAAATTTTGGTTTCTTGCGGCGGCAAGCAGTCATTCTTTAACTTAGCATTAGCTTTGTTAAACAAAGGTGATGAAGTGATCATCCCTGCACCATTTTGGGTAAGCTACCCAGACATGGTGATTATCGCTGAAGGTGTTCCTGTTATTGTAAAATGTGGTGAAGAACAACGTTTCAAAATCACACCTGCTCAACTTGAAGCAGCGATCACAGACAAAACTCGTTTAGTAGTGCTTAATAGCCCATCAAACCCAACAGGTATGATCTACACTAAAGCTGAATTAGAAGCTTTGGCTGACGTTCTTCGTAAATACCCAGAAGTTTATATCGCTTCTGACGATATGTACGAACCAATCCGTTGGGATGACGAATTCTACAATATCGCAACAGTTGCACCAGACCTTTATGACCGTACAATCGTGTTAAACGGTGTGTCTAAAGCGTATGCAATGACTGGCTGGCGTATTGGCTATGCAGCGGGCCCTGCTAAGCTTATTGGCGCAATGAAAAAAATCCAATCGCAATCCACTTCAAACCCAACTTCTATTTCACAAGTTGCTGCTGAAGCTGCGTTGAATGGCCCTCAAGACGTTCTTGAGCCAATGATTGAAGCATTCAAACGCCGTCATGACTTAGTTGTTAGCGGTTTGAACGACATCAAAGGTATTTCTTGCTTACCTGCTGATGGCGCATTCTATGCATATGCAAACATCCGTCCATTAATTCGTGCGAAAGGCTTAAAATCTTGCACAGAATTCTCTGAATGGTTATTGGAAGAAACTGGCGTTGCCGTAGTTCCTGGTGATGCATTCGGCTTAGGCGGTTTCATGCGTATTTCTTATGCAACTGCTGATGAAGTACTTGTAGATGCGCTTGCACGTATCAAGAAAGCGGCTGATTCAATCGAAGGCGTAGATGCTGCGATTGCTTCAATTGCTGCTGAAAAATAATTTAACCCTTTAAAGTTAGATTAGAGAAACCCGCGAACTTCGCGGGTTTTTTATTTTTAAACAAAATCTGCAACATTTGCTCTTAAGCCCGTTTAAATAATTTTAGAGCCGTGTAGTACCAGCAGAATCTATTGTATCTACGTCTTTTTTGCTAGATGATGCCGAGATCACCAAGGCAATGCCTGCCAGAATAATCGTCGCAGAAATAATGATTCGGAAACTCAACGCTTCCCCAATAAACAATGCCCCACCCAGAATCGCCAAACATGGCACGGACAATTGCACGCTACTGGCCGTGACCCGATCAATTTTCTTCACTATGGCATACCAAAGTACATATGCCCCACTTGATGCCAAACCACCAGATAAGAGCGCTAGCAGCATACCTTTTGGGTTAATAAAACTCTGTGTGTAAAAAAATAAATAGACCAAGACGACAAAAGGAATCGCCACTACAAAATTTGCCAAGCTACTGGCCAGTGGATTATGCATATTTTTACCTGCGATGCTATACATCGCCCAACCTATGCCTGAAAGTACCATCAATGCAGCATAGCTTAAAGGAGGTGCCGAAGCCCCTGGTAGCAATAAAATCAAAAGACCTAAAATAGCGATCACCAGCCCCAACCCGCGTCGCAAATTGATTTTTTCACCATGACACAGGCCATAACTGACCATACTTAACTGCACTGTCCCAAATAGGAGTAATGCACCTACACCCGCGTCGATATGCAAATAGGCCAGTGAAAAAGCCACAATATATAAGGCAAGAAAAAATCCGTTTTTTACACTCCACTCTATTTTGGCCTTATGAGTAGAGAGCATATACAGTAGAAATAACATCATTGCACCGCTACAGACCCGAAGTAAGCTAAAACTCATCGGATCAATCTGCTGCTCAGCCAACGCTAAACGACATAGCACCGAATTGGCTGCAAAGGCCAACATTGCAATGGAAATTTTAAGCAGCATGTTTGAGCATCCTTATTCAACAGCCTGCTTTAGATATATCGAATATATCTTATTAAATCTAGAGAGTTTTTCTCATGAAATTTATCAGCAATAACAATGTTCAACTCAGATGATTCAACCTGAATACCTTATTATTTAGCATCATCTGGTGAAAATAAAGCAATCACATCAGCTTCCGTGAGCTGCTCCGTAGAATACTTGAATTGGTAAAAATCAGGCTTATTATCAATATAAATTTCTGTTGTAAGCTTTAAATCTTTTGGCTGTACTTCCATTGCAAATACATTGATATTGCAATAGCTGCCGTCCTGAGTTCGCCAAAAAAGTGACGTGCCACATTCGCTACAAAAACCTCGCTCCCCCCAATCCGATGACTTGAATAATTTTAAATATTCTTGATTTTCAAACTTTAAACTACTGGGTTCGACATCAATACTCATGAGCACCCCGCTCGACTGCTGGCGGCACATAGAACAATGACAAGCATGCACATCATGATTTTTGAGTGCGGCTTGGAACTTAGTTTTACCGCATAAACAGGACACGTTCATTGTGAGTTCCTTCTTCATATGAAGACTGTGTAAAATTACTAAAACCTTGTTTATCTTATATATAAATAAAAAACAAAAGAGTGTATAAATTTTGTGCACCATTTTAAAACAATGCTCACGTTTAGGCTGCTCCGTTCTATCAACACTCAAATTATCAAAATGAATAATCCTAAATCTTTTTCCTAAAATATGTTCACAGCATGAGCTCAATCCATGATTACGATTTCGTTGATTTTGTACTGATCAATCCAATGCTCAATATTGACGAAAAGAGTGAATTTTGCTTAATTAGATAACAAGTTCCAAAAAGGAACTCATAGATAAATATAGGAATGAACAAGATGAATCCCAAAGAAATGACAGGACTACAACTCTTAGAAGCCATGTGTACAGGAAAAATTCCACCTGCAAGTATCAGTGAAACCATTCCCATGCAGCCTTTTGAAGTTTCTGAAGGGAAAATTAGCTTTAAAGCAAAAGCAGATCATCGTCATTTAAACCCGCTTGGTGGCGTGCATGGTGGCTTTGCAGCAACAGTACTCGACTCAGTGACGGGTTGTGCCATACATACTATGCTTGAAGCTGGTGTTGGCTATGGCACCATTGATCTGAATATTAAAATGTGCCGACCAATTCCAAGAGACAAAGAACTGCTTGCCATCGGCAGCGTGATCAACATCAGTAAGAACTTAGGTATTTCTGAAGGTAAAATTGTAGATGAAGACGGTAAACTCTACGCCCATGCCACAGCCACCTGTATGATTATTCGCCCCTAAAAACGAAAGGCACTGATAAATTTCAGTGCCTTTTTTACGCCAAAGTAAACTTTACTTCAGCATGACAGATCAAATTGCGGTTTTAAACGTCTTCAGCGTCTGCAATTTTGAGGCATCAGGACGCTCAACTCCTTTATAAATACAATAGTATTTAAATGCGCTGTCTAAACTCACGTCTAAACTTTTACCTTCAGCAGCAGACCAGACTTTTGAACGATTATTACCTGATAAAGCGCTGCCTGACAACTGATACAAATACAGATCATGTTCTCGCTGCACAGTCTTTTTAAGAGTGGTCGTCGACTGTGTTGAAAGCAACTGACAAGGACTATTGACCAGCCAACGCTCACTAAACCAAAGTTGTAATAAATCACCCAAATACAAGTCTGTACAACCGACTGGCCAAACATCAATATAGGCAGACTCTACAGGGGTATAGTATTGTTCAGGGTTTGAAATAATAGAGAGATACTGATCTTGATAATCAGCTAGGTTCGCAAAAATATCGGAAATGGTAAGCGTATTCATTCGCTTTCTCCTGTTTAGCCATTTTAGTGCTGGCAAGTTGGTTATAAATCCACACTGTTTAAGTTTTCACTTAAACGCTCTGTTGTTAAAGTCAGACTATCAACGACTTTTCAACATTGCAAGCACTTCAATACGATTTTTTTTGAAAATGATTTTTTTGTTCAAATAAAAAGCATCCAATATAAAAATCACAGCAACATGACATTTTAGACTTGACCCACTATGAAATGTCCTTATAATCGCATGCAGATTCTCCAATAGCTCAGTCGGTAGAGCGACGGACTGTTAATCCGCAGGTCCCTGGTTCGAGCCCAGGTTGGAGAGCCAAATTCAAGAAAGCCCACACTATAAGTCGTGGGCTTTCTTCTTTTCTACGTCTTAAAAATTTCGCTGCTTAAGATGTAAATCTTCCAGCTAAACCCAACAGAAAGCCAGAACTAAACTATTCTCGAAAAATCACTTATCTTAAAAACACTAAAAAATGATTCACAAGAAAAATCATGAGCACATTTAAAACACATGTGGATGTTCGTCCAGATCACTTCCCGATCACAGCAATTGAAATGAAAAAATGGAAAGGGCAAAAAGATTGGGAATACCAGCTTAGTTTTAGTGATCCTGCTTATGAAGATATTTCTACTGGATGTAATCATTATGAGTAAAATGACAGCTTATTTTTAATTTTTATTTACCCACCACAGCCGATCATTAAAAATATTTTTTAAGAAAATAGATCTTTCAACCCAATTAAGTCATGTCTCTGAGACTTTGCGAAATACTCTTTCTGATGTAACCATTTTTCATGATGTGCAATGGTGGAACGTGGAAGATATAAAAAATACAATAAATCATCGTCAAAATTCTAAGCACACCTACTCAAATAACTCATGCCACTGACTCATATTTCGCGATTTTATTGAAAGAAATTACAGCTCTCAATACATCATATCTACCCCTCTTTGATTAAAAAGCCCAATCGATAAAGATTAGGCTTTTTAATGAGTCAGAATTATCTACACTGAGAATCTGCAACTTTCGAACAGTCTACAAACTGTAGCATTCACCCGCTTTATTCCTAAGCCGCTTCCGCAGGCACACCACTATGGAAACGGAATACATCATCAGGTGTGCTAATCAGATCTTTTTCAACATTACGGATATGATCAATACGGGCTTGAATATCTTCTTTCGGATTTTTCAATTTCCCCGTTTGCGCAACCTCTAAAGCCAAAGCTAAATAGTCTTCAAAATGACGTGATTCAGACTTCAAAAGGTAGCGATAGTAACGACCCAATTCATCATCCACCAAAGGTGCTAACGCGTAGAAACGCTCACAAGAGCGTGCTTCTACAAAGGCACCAATGATTAAAATATCAATTAAAGCCTCAGGCTCATAAGTCCGCACTTCTTTACGTAAACCACCCGCATAACGACCAGCACTCAGATTGCTCCACTCTAGCCCGCGCTTTTTCATAAATTCAAGCACTTGCTCATAATGCAGCATTTCTTCACGAACCAGTTGTGCAAGCTTGACTTGCAAATCTGTAAAAAAGCTATAGCGAAACATGAGGTTCATCGCTGTACCTGCAGCTTTCTTCTCACAATTCGCGTGGTCTTGCATCAGCACATCAAGATTACTCAGTGCTTCAGCCAACCAAGCTTTTGGTGTTTCACAGCCCAAGAAGTCCATGACGGGCTTCATGAGTTCATCATAATTGATATTCGACATATTCAAATCTTAAAAACTTTAAATTAACGTGCAGCTTTAATCACTGCTTTCATTTCGCGTACTGCTTGTTCCAAGCCCACAAAAATAGCATCGGCAATCAATGAATGACCGATATTTAATTCGTGTATCTGTGGAATTTGCGCAATTGGCGTTACATTTTCAAGGTTGAGTCCATGCCCTGCATTGACCACTAAACCTTTCGATGCTGCATATTCGGCACCTTTGACAACACGCTCAAGCTCATGTTGCTGAGCTTCAGGTGTTTCTGCATCAGCATAAGCGCCTGTATGAATTTCAATGGTTGGTGCACCACAAGCAACCGCTGCATCAATTTGTGCAAAGTCAGCATCAATAAACAAGGACACATCACAGCCAATCTCAGACAAGGCTTGAGTTGCCGCTTTAACATCGTCAAAATGTCCAACCACATCCAAACCACCTTCAGTCGTCACTTCTTGGCGTTTTTCAGGAACAAAACATACATGGTGCGGTTTAATTTCTTTGGCAAATGCAATCATTTCATCTGTAACTGCAAGTTCCAAATTCATACGTGTTTTAAGCGCTGGACGCATACGACGCACATCATCGTCCTGAATATGACGACGGTCTTCACGTAAATGCAAAGTGATACCTTCTGCACCGGCTTGCTCACAGATCAGTGCTGCATTGACTGGATCTGGATAAGAAGTCCCACGCGCTTGTCGTAAAGTTGCCACGTGGTCAATATTTACACCAAGTAATGCAGCCATATTCATTTCCTAATTACGATTGAGTTTGAGTGTTCTGAATCCACAACTGACGACTTTTTAAGGGGCGATCGCCCAACAATGAACTGATCATTTGTCGATACAACTTGGTCAGTAATTGTAACTGTTCCAAACCAAAATCCCTACCCTTTTCATATTGGCACATGCTTAAAATTTGCTGTCCGTTTAAGGTTGCCCGCGAGGCTTGTGCAGTAGGAATAAAGCCTTCATTCAACTGGAATATATAGTTGAGTGATGCTTGAATTTCAAGTTGATTGGCATCGGTCGAAAAATCTAAGGCATAGCCCAAATCTTCCAGCAGTTCGTGCTCAAACTGCCTTAGAATTTGTTTTAAAAACTGATTAGGATTTGCTTGCTGCTCCAGTTGTTGTAATTGCGTTAGCGTATGCGCATATTGAGCAAAACTTTGCTCCATTTGTACTTCGAGCGGACACAGCCTGAGTAGGATCTCATTGAGATAGAAACCTGAAAAAAAAGCATCCCCGAAGAAAAAAATCGGCTGATTGACAATTTCAAGTTTTGTAAAATTTTTGAGTTCAGATTTACCCGAAGCTTGTAAACAAATCGGCTGATATTGTGGCGGCGGGGTTTGTCTTAAAATACCATCAACTCGCCCATGCTCTTGGGTAAATAAATGCACAATATGACTACGTTCACGGTATTTTCTATGGTGAATTAAATAACCATGCAGTACTTCATTGCGCATGAGAAATTAACTAATCTTTTTTATCTTTATCATTCTGTTCGCTGTCTTCATCATCCCCATCTGGGATAACAGCACCAACCACCGCTGCGGTTCCTTTCACCACGCCTTTTGTGGTTTTATACGCAATCTTTACAGGAACGGTGACGATCTTGTGTATACAACCTTGCAAAAACAACATACAAGCCATTACTGCGAACACTTTGACCATAACACCATCCCTATAAAAATTTGTTATCTTAAAACTTAAATATCGCTATAACCTAAGCTTTTCAATGCACGCTCATCATCAGACCAACCGCCTTTCACTTTAACCCAAAGTGTCAACATGATCTTTTGTTCAAACATTTTTTCCATATCGATACGGGCATCCATACCAATTTTTTTAAGCTTAGCGCCTTTTTCACCAATCACAATCGCTTTCTGGCCTGGACGGTCTACAAAAATCGTTGCATCAATGTATGTACACGCTGGTTTTGGACGACCTGTTTTTTCATTCACCGTTGCTTCTTCAGTCTTAAACGACTCAATTTGCACGGTTAAATCATAAGGTAGTTCTTCACCCAACTGACGCATGATTTTTTCACGGATAATTTCTGATGCCAAGAAACGCTCAGAACGATCTGTCAGTTGATCCAATGAATACATCGGCGGTTGGAAAGGTAAATATTTTTCGATGGTATCGCGCAGATGGTCTAAGTTTGCCCCACGGAGTGCAGAAACAGGAACAATCTCAGCAAAATTCATTAATTTTGCACGTTCTTGAATTAAAGGTAATGCATGGTTTTTATTTTCAAGTGTATCAATTTTATTGATCACAAGAATCACTGGCATCTCAGCATTTTTGAGTTTTTCCAAAACGAGCTCATCGTTTTGAGTCCACTTGTCTGCATCCAGAACAAACAATACCAAGTTGACATCACGCAATGCAGAAGACGCAGCACGGTTCATCATTTTATTGATGGCGCGTACTTCTTTTTTATGCATCCCTGGCGTATCAACAAATACCGCTTGAGATTTTTCACGTGAATCAATTCCCACAATTTTATGACGTGTAGTTTGCGGCTTACGTGAAGTAATCGATAATTTTTGCCCCAATAAATGGTTCATCAACGTAGACTTACCTACATTTGGACGACCGACAATTGCTACAAAGCCGCTACGAAAATCCGTTGGAATTTCTGTGCCTTGTTCGCTAAAAAACTGGCTAATTAAATCATTACTGTCGCTTTGCGACTCGTGATCAGCATCGATGTGATCGGAAGAATTTGACATGGCAGATTACTGCTCCAAAAGTTTTAAAATATCCGCCGCGGCAGCTTGTTCAGCAAAACGACGGCTGGTACCCTCACCCATTACAACAGACAATCCATCCACTTTACATTCCACTTTGAAATGCTGATTGGGTGCATCGCCTTGAATATCAACCACATCATAAACTGGGAGCGCTTTTTTTCGGGCCTGAAGATATTCTTGTAAACGAGATTTAGGATCTTTAAGTTGATCGGTTGGCTCGATATGGTCTAAATATGGCTCGTACCATTTTAACACAATCGGCTCCAACACCGTTAAATCACTACAATCCACATAGATTGCACCAATAATCGATTCAACTGTATCCGCAAGAATGGACTCGCGATGATGTCCACCTGATTTTAACTCGCCTGTACTTAAAATGAGTGACTGGCTCAGTTTTAAATCATTTGCAATTTTACCTAAAGCTTCCTGACGAACCAAGGTTGCACGCATACGCGTCAAACGGCCTTCGTTCTCAGTTGGATAAGCTTTATAGAGATAATTTGCAATAATCATCCCTAACAAAGAATCGCCTAGAAACTCTAGGCGCTCATAGTTGTATTTGTGGCTCACCGATCGGTGGGTCAGTGCAAGCTGAAGTAACTCAGGTTGTTTAAACTGATAACCGATACGGCTCGCTAAGCGGGCTTCACTTAGCTTGGACTGAGCTTTGATCAAAACTTTTCTCGAACTTTAATACTAAATCTATATTCAGTAAGAAGGGTTTTCTTACCTCATACTCCTTTTTCACCTGCAACCCTTCGGTATTGGTGACTTGCATAATTTCTTTAATCTTCACATCACGAATACTATTCATTTCCAGACGTTTTGAAAGCTGACTCTCAAACTCCGCGGGCTGAATATTTTTCGGGCTGCTTTGAAATACTTCCTCAATTTGGCTATTGATCATCCGATCATCAAAATAAGGAGCCCAAACTGCAATTGCCACTTTCGCCATAAATGCAAACCCCATGATTGCAAATAAAATGGCGATATAAGATGCCCCTTGTTGATTCTTGCGCATTTTTTATTTTCCGAATCGATATTAGTCAATGCTACCGTTACGGTTAAATGACGGCAACTTAAAGCCAGGCTCTTTATGCATCCAAATATAAAATGCACGACCTGTTAGGTTCTGTTCAGGAACCATTCCCCAGAAACGACTGTCAGCACTTTGGTCGCGATTATCCCCCATCGCAAAGTACTCACCTTCTTTTACTTTCACTTCCCAATATAAACCATTTTCAGCAGAGTATTTACCATTTTCTACAAAGTTAATATACGGTGCTTGGCGTGCAACATTGACGCCCTCTAACTCACGCATAGTAAAGGTATGCTTGCCAATGGTTTCTTTATGATATATCGAAGTAGGCGTATCTAAACGGTCTTTTTCACGGCTAAATTCAACAGGAACTTTAGCAACTTTTTGACCATTAATGGTTAATTGGCCATGATCAAAAACAATGTGATCGCCAGGAATACCAACTACACGTTTGATATAGCTGATCGTCGGTTGCGGTGGATAACGGAAGACAATCACATCACCACGCTCAGGCTCACCCACATCAATCACTTTTTTATTCACAATCGGTAGGCGCACACCATAGTCAAACTTATTGACCAAGATGAAGTCACCAGTTTCTAAAGTCGGCACCATCGAGTCGGAAGGAATATTAAAAGGTTCATAAAAGAATGAACGTAAGCATAGAACAATTGCAAGGACTGGCCAGAAATCATAAGCCCACGTAATGACAAAATTTTCATTTCCCTTGCCTTTCGTCGCTCGTTGTTTAAATACAAACTTATCGAGCAACCACACCAAAAAGAAAATCAGTGTGACAGGAACAAGTATCAAATTAAAATCAAAATCCATGGGCTTATATTCCTACCTTTTTATCTTTCTACTTTCAACACAGCCAAGAACGCTTCTTGTGGGATTTCTACACTTCCCACTTGCTTCATACGTTTCTTACCTTCTTTTTGCTTCGATAGCAGTTTCTTCTTACGAGAAACGTCACCACCATAACATTTCGCCAATACGTTTTTACGCATTGCCTTTACGGTTGAACGAGCAATAATTTGTGCGCCAATGGCCGCTTGAATTGCCACATCAAACATTTGACGTGGAATCAAATCTTTCATTTTTTCAACCAATGCAATACCACGATGACGCGCATCTTGACGGTGACAAATCATTGCCAAGGCGTCCACTTTATCGCCATTGATTAGAACATCGACTTTTACCAATGATGAACTTTCAAAACGTACAAAGTTATAATCGAGCGACGCAAAACCACGTGAACACGACTTCAATTTATCAAAGAAGTCCATCACCACTTCCGCCATTGGAATTTCAAAGGTAATTGAAACTTGGTTCGCCATAAACTTCATGTCTTTTTGAACACCACGGCGTTCCACACACAAAGTCATGACATTCCCCAAATACTCTTGCGGTACAAGGATATGGCACTCAGCAATCGGCTCACGTAAGTCTTCGACTGTTGAACCATCTGGCATTTTAGATGGGCTATCGATATAAATCGTTTGACCATTCTTCATTACCGCTTCATAAATCACGGTCGGTGCAGATGAAATGAGGTCTAAATCATACTCACGCTCTAAACGCTCTTGCACGATTTCCATGTGTAGCATGCCTAAGAAGCCACAACGGAAGCCAAATCCTAAAGCATCTGAGCTTTCAGGTTCAAAGAATAACGCCGAGTCATTGATCTGAAGCTTATGCAAAGCTTCACGGAACGGTTCAAATTCACTTGAATCAATTGGGAACAAACCTGCATAAACCTGCGGCTTCACTTTTTTAAAGCCTGGTAAGGTTTTGACTTCTGGTGTGCTTGCAAGGGTAATCGTATCACCCACTGGTGCACCAAAAATGTCTTTAATCCCTGCAATTACGAAACCAACTTCACCCGCTTCAAGGATGTCTGTCTCAGTATGTTTAGGATTGAAAATACCCACAGAAGTAATAATGTGCGTTTGGCCTGTTGATTTCATCAACATCTTGTCGCCCTTACGCACACGACCTTCTTTCACACGTACCAAAGAAACCACGCCTAAGTAGTTATCAAACCAAGAGTCGATAATTAAAGCTTGTAATGGCGCATTACGATCACCAGTAGGTGCAGGAATGACATTAACAAGGGTTTCTAAAACGCTATCAATCCCAAGACCTGTTTTTGCCGAACAGGTTGGCGCTTCAGTTGCTTCAATACCAATAATGTCTTCAATTTCTTGAATCACACGTTCAGGTTCAGCCTGTGGTAAATCAATTTTATTCAATACAGGAAGGACTTCGAGACCTTGCTCAATTGCGGTATAACAGTTCGCAACTGACTGTGCTTCCACGCCTTGTGCTGCATCTACAACCAACAATGCACCTTCACAAGCCGCCAATGAGCGTGACACTTCATATGAAAAGTCGACGTGCCCTGGTGTATCAATAAAGTTCAATTGATACTCTTGGCCATTTGGATGGGTGTAATACAAAGTAACCGACGCAGCTTTAATGGTAATACCACGCTCACGTTCAAGTTCCATGGAGTCAAGTACTTGTGCTTGCATTTCACGATCTTGCAAACCACCACAGGTTTGAATAAAGCGGTCAGCGAGCGTTGACTTCCCGTGGTCAATGTGAGCAATAATACTGAAATTACGGATATTTTTAATATCAACAGATTTTTTAGCTTGCGCCATGGGCTACCTTGAACAAAATGAAGCGTTATGCAGACAAATTTCGATGCACAACAAAAGCCGAATAGAAATTGCGAAGGATTATAACAGATGGTTTTTTTAAAGTATCCATATTAATACGCTTCCTTTTCACAACTCTGACGCTTTTTTACGTGTTTTCGCTTTTCACTGGGCTTTTTGAGTAATCCATTGAAAAATCTAAGGCATTCACATCTTTTGCAAGCGGTTGGTAAGCTTGGGTAAAACTGGGTGACATACGTTTTGCACGGCCGGTTTCAATCTCTACGCAAGCCCACTTGGTTTGAGCAACAAATAAAATGCTATTGTCTTTGGGTCTATAAAACACATATTGGCGTGATGAATATAATGCGTTTATATCGTCAAACCATGTGCGTAAGATTATTTCATCCTCTTTAAATGCAGCTTTTCGGTACTGTACATGATGCTCAACCGCAACCATGGCATGTTTTAACTCGATATATTCTTTTAAGCCTAAACCCAGTGCATCAATATGTGCTGTTGCAACATCCTGCATCCAATGCATATAAACCACGTTATTCACATGGCCTAACTGGTCGATATGTTCTGCTTGTACCTGAAGTCTTAAGTCAAAAATACTACTCATAAACACTCTATTGAATCTAAATATCCTTATGAAGATGGCAGTGTACGCAAATAACAGGCATCATCAAATTGCAAAAAATAAAAAACCACTCCGAAGAGTGGTTTTTTTCGCTTATTGGATGCGCATCCCTAAAATGGCTGGTGTGCCTTGTCGGATGATTCCAACGCGGGCAACCTGACCTTTTTTCAACTCAGATGCCGCTTGGACAAAATCATTGGTGTCTTTTACGACTTTATTATTAATGTGAGTGACCACATCACCAGCCACCATGCCTGACTGTGCTGCTGCGCCGCCACGTTTCACTTCTTGAATTAACACACCACCTTTCACATTAAGCTGTGATAATTCAGCTGGTGCTAAATTTCGGATAGCTATACCTAACACAGGCCCTTTAGTTTGTGTAACTACATCGGATTTTGCAGGTGTGTCATCCGGTGCAGTGGTTAATGTTGCTGATATATTCCGCTTTTTATCATCACGCAGTACTTCAAGCTGTACCGTTTGATTTGGCATGGTACGATTTAAATAGTTCAATAACTCAGAGGTACGTGAGATCGGCGTTCCATTGAATTTTAAAATAATATCGCCTGCTTTTAGTCCCGCTTTCTGCGCAGGTGAATTCGGCTGAACATTGGTAATCAGTGAACCTTCAGGTTTTGGCAAATTATAAGACTCTGCCAAATTTCGATCTAGATCTTGTAGATTAAAGCCTAAATAAGAGCGCGTAACTTTACCTGTTTTCTTAAGTTGGTCAGCAATATCCATTGCGACATCAATTGGAATCGAGAAAGACAGCCCCATATAACCGCCCGTACCACTGAAGATACGCGAGTTCACACCAACTACTTCGCCCTGTTGGTTGAATAACGGACCGCCTGAATTTCCAGGGTTGAGAGCCACATCGGTTTGAATGAAAGGTACCGATGTCTCCCCCATCATATTACGCATTTTCGCACTCACGATTCCCGCTGAAGCCGAATAGTCGAAACCAAACGGTGAACCGATCGCAAGCACAGGTTCGCCTACACGTAGTTGATCAACATTGCCTGCGCGGAGTGATGGAAAATTCGTACCATTCACCTTAAGCAAGGCCACATCAGTTCGTTCATCACTACCTACCACAGTCGCATCCAGTTCACGACGGTCATTAAACATAATCGTGACTTTCGATGCATCTTCTACGACGTGGTGGTTTGTCAGTAAATACCCATCTTTACTAATAAAAAATGCGCTGCCATAAGCCGTTTTTTCTTGCGGCGCTTGCTGCTGCGGAATAATGACTTGATTACCAAAAAAACGCTTCAAAATCTCAGGTATTTGCTGCTGCAGTAACTCTTCTTGAGTCATCTTTTTAACCACATTTACACTAACTACAGCAGGGCTGACTTGCTCAACCAAGTTTGAGAAATCAACAGGTGCTGCTTGTGTTTGCACCGCAGCCATTGTGCATGCAACAGCAAAAAAACCAGTTTGTATCGCGCGACTTTTCATATCAAGTATTGACCTATATGTTTGTTATCAATTTATGTATTAGCGTTTTTAGCATAATCTTTGTCTATCTTGGGTAATAATATGTTCTATTATGTTTGTATAAACAAGTGCTTAAACTTCCTTAAAAAATACGTTCTTTATTTATATTTCCCATCAATTGTAGAGATTTTACCCTTGCCTTTTCGTGAAAAAAGCGCTGTCATTAGCGAACTTTTTCCAAATTAGCTGATGGACATGTCTAATTTAAACACAACGCATCATTTTGATGTGATTATTGTGGGAAGTGGCGGTGCAGGCCTGAGCTTAGCCTTATCGTTGCCTCAACATTTCAATATTGCTGTTCTTGCAAAATCAAACCTGACCGATGCAAGTACCTTCTACGCACAAGGTGGCGTTGCCGCTGTTTTAGATGAAACGGATTCCATCGAACAGCACATTGATGACACCATGATTGCGGGCGCTCACTTGTGTGAGAGCGAAGCCGTAAAGCAAACCGTTGAAGGCGGTAAACCTTCTGTTGATTTTCTACTGAAACACGGCGTGCAGTTTACCCTTGATGATCAAGAACAGTTGCATCTAACACGTGAAGGTGGACATTCTCAACGCCGTATTATTCATGCCGCAGATGCCACAGGTCGTGCCATTTCAACTACCTTAGTTGAACGTGCGATTGAAAAAGATAACATCACCATTTTTGAAAATTATATCGCCATCGATTTAATTACCTCTCAAAAACTGGGCTTAGAAGAACAAAATCGTGCATTAGGCTTGTATGCACTCGACGAAAAGACTGAAAAAGTCCATACCTTTTTAGCACCCTTCACCGCGCTGGCGTGTGGCGGTGCCATGAAAGCCTATCTGTATACCTCGAACCCAGACATTGCAACGGGCGATGGTATTGCCATGGCGTTTCGTGCAGGTTGCCGCGTGGCGAATATGGAATTTAACCAATTCCACCCAACCTGTTTATACCACCCGCAAGCACGCTCTTTCCTCATTACTGAAGCAATGCGTGGTGAGGGTGCCTATTTACGTTTACCCGATGGCGAACGCTTTATGTTGCGCTTTGATGAACGTGCAGAACTGGCTCCACGTGACATTGTGGCGCGAGCGATTGACTATGAAATCAAACGCTTAGGTATTCGTCACGTTTGGCTCGACATTAGCCATAAGCCCGAAAGTTTCATTAAAGAACATTTCCCAACCTTATACGCACGCTTACTTGAACTCGGCATCGATATTACCAAGGAAATGATTCCTGTTGTTCCTGCTGCGCACTATACCTGTGGCGGTGTGGTGGTTGATGAACACAGTCAAACTGACATTGCAGGTCTCTATGCGATTGGGGAAACCTCGTACACAGGTTTGCATGGCGCTAACCGTATGGCCAGTAACTCACTGTTAGAGTGTTTTGTGTATGGCATGAGTGCAGCAGAGCACATCGAAAAAAGTTTTGATTCTAATTATCAATCCCCAACTGCTCCGTCTTGGGATGACTCGCAAGTGATGAATCCTGATGAAGATGTGGTGATTTTGCAAAACTGGGATGAACTCCGTCAAACCATGTGGAACTACGTCGGCATTGTGCGTACTACGAAACGTCTTGAACGTGCGCTACACCGCATTGAAATGTTGAAGCGAGAAATTACCGAGTATTACCAAGATTACCAAGTCAGCAAAAATCTGATTGAACTGCGCAATTTGGTTTTAGTCTCTGAAATGATCGTGCGTTGTGCTATGGAGCGTAAAGAATCGCGCGGTCTACACTACACTTTAGATTACCCTGAACTGTCGAATGAACTGCGTAAAACCGTACTCACCCCTTTAAATTTTAAAGTTGAAACCCCTTTAGTGAATAACTAATTAAAAAAAGCCTGATTCGTCAGGCTTTTTTTATTCAGTCATTTTTTAGGATTTAGGTGGAATAGAATAAGTTCCCACCACATGTGCAATGGGTTCATCCTTACCCACTGAATACAACCACACATCCCCAACCACCAATGCTTTGCCAACTTTCATTAATTTACATTCACCGCGGATATTTGTAGAGGCTGCGGGTTTACTTAGAAAATTGACCGATAAATTGGTGGTCACGGTTAAACCGACCAGCCCAATCTCCCCTAAAATAGCGATATACAATGCATAGTCTGCAAGAGTCATCATGGTTGGGCCTGAAACCGTTCCACCCGGTCGCAAATCGCGCTCATCCACCTGATACACAACTGTTGCTGCGCGCTCAGTGACAGACTCGATACGACATTTTTCTAAACTTTGCGGAAATTCCTTTTCTAAAAAAGCTACAATCTCAGTTAAGTTACTTTTCATTTTTCCTTCAACATACAGTCCTTTGTCACTGACTATAAAAGAAAAATGCATTTCACTACAGTCTGAAATAACATTTCAGGCTTATTTTTAGTTTAAATATTGCAACGCTTGTGCAAAAACCTGCTCGGGTGACTGTGTTGCATCCAAGCGTTTGACCCGCTCAGGATATTGTTCCCATAACTGCTGATAACCTGCTCTGACTTTTTCAAAGAAAGTGACTTTTTCTTGTTCAAAACGATCCAAAGCCCCCCGTTCCCGCGCACGAGACATGCCTGTCTCAATCGGGGCATCGAGCCAAAATGTAATATTTGGCATATGGCTGACAAAGTTTTCATTCAGCAGTTGCAGCTTCGACTGGCTTAAACCACGTCCTGCACATTGGTAAGCAAAGCTGGCATCGGTAAAACGGTCACACAACACGGTTTTATGTTTCGTTAAAGCAGGCACGATCACTTGTTCTAAGTGCTGTGCACGAGCCGCGTACATCAGCAGCAGTTCGGTATCATTCGACATCGACTCTTCATGATTGACTGACAATAATAGCGAGCGAATTTGCTCAGCCATCGGTGTACCACCTGGCTCACGCGTTAAAACAACCTGCTGACCTTGTTGTTCTAGATGCTCATAAATTTTGCGAATCAGTGTGGTTTTACCGACACCTTCTGTGCCCTCAAAACTAATAAACATCTATTCATCCTTCTTGGTTTTTAAAACGCTGAGATATTCTTTTACAGCTTGGTTGTGCTGCTCTAAAGTCTCACTAAATGTGTGTCCACCATTGCCCGTTGCAACAAAGTAGATGTTTTTACTGTTATCTGGGTGCATGGTAGCTTCAATGGCTTTTTTACTTGGTAAAGCAATTGGCGTAGGGGGTAAACCATTGATGGTATAAGTATTATAGGCTGTTGGGGTCCGCAAGTCTTGACGGGTAATGTTGCCTGTGTATTTATCGCCCATACCATAGATCACCGTTGGGTCCGTTTGCAAACGCATGCCGAGTTGAAGACGACGCGCAAACACACCCGAAACTTGCTCCAGTTCGCGGTCAACATTGGTTTCTTTTTCAATGATAGAGGCCATGATCAGGGCTTCGTATTTGTCTTTATACGGCAAATTTGCCGCACGGTTTGCCCACGCTTCATCTAAAGCTTTCATTTGGCGTTTGTATAAATCCGTTAAGATTTTTTTGTCTGACTCCCCTTTGGCGAAGAAGTAAGTATCGGGGGCAAAAAGCCCTTCAGCATGCGTATAAGGAATATCTAAGGCTTTTAAAAGCTGATCCATGGGTAAATTGGAGACTTCCTTTTTAACCAATGCATCCTTTTTCAATGCCTCGATCAGCTGTTTAAAGGTCGTCCCTTCAATCACCAATATACGATTCATCTCGGCATTATCAACATTGGAAATCATATCCAAAACTTGGCGAATACTCATACCTTCACGCACTTCATAAACACCGGCTTTCAACGTGTCATGAATAAATATTTTTTGATAAAGCTTTAAAATAATGGGAAAACTAGCCATGTCTTCTTTGGCTAAGCGGTCAATAAAACCGGAATAGGTATCGCCAGAGTTAATTGCCAATAACTGTTTTTTACCCTCGACAGGATAAGATTTAAACAAACTCGACCACAGTACAATCATCAATAAAACAATGATGCTCACAGCAATCAATAACAACCCTTTCACTTTGCGTTGGGGTGGTTGCGTTTTCTTTTTCGATTTGGTTTTGGCTGCGGACATACTACTGCATCTGATTAAGTTGAAGACGATGGAACAAATCTATACACGGCTGAACATCTAAATACTGATGATTCAGACTTTTGGCTATTTTCATAGGACTCAAGGCATTGCAGAAAAATAAACTTTGAAAGCGTGGAATTTCTTCCATATCAATCATTCTCAGCTCACAGCTCATTCCTTGTTGCTGCATCCGTGCCAATATTTCGGCACGCATGACACCATGCACGCCATTATAACGAAGTTCGGGACTAATCCATCGATCATTTAGCAGAATGAAACAATTACTGCTCACACCTTCAACGACAGAACCTTGCACATCTGTGACCAACGCTTCCAACCAACCGTGTTGTTCTGCTTCATGCTTGAGTAAGACTTGCTCTAAACGGTTTAAGCTTTTCACACCCACCATTTGCGGCATACTTAACCCCATCGCATATTGCAGTACCCCTGAATCAATTTCGCTGTATGTCAAAGCCTCTGATGCTTGCGGATAGAAAAACACCCAAACGTCAGCAGGATGTGTGGGCAAACTATAACCGCGCTGCCCTTCACCCCGACTAATAATAATTTTCAGAGTGCCATTTAAGTGTGCATGGGTTTGTTTTAATTGCACTATGCTGTGCTGAATAAAGGCTAAATCTGCTGATAACAGTAGTCTTTCACAGGCCAATTTCAAGCGTGCTATGTGTAGAGGCTCTAGTTCGATCACACCATCACGAATACGCGCTGTACTAAAACAACCATCTCCATAGTGAAATGCACGATCTAATAATTCTATTTGTTTGATTTCCTGTGCATTTTTATAGCAATGCATGCCAATCTACCCTGAAACAATTTTCTGCTTTAGTTTAATGAATTCTAAGCTGAACTCTTTTTCTTTTTTATTCATATAAAATTCATTTTTTATTATTTTTTTAGCAATAAGACTCACAGTATTCTTGCCTCATGTTTAAAAACGTTTAAAATTTGAGGTCTCACATGAGCTTATCTAAGTTAAAAATTGGGGTACTAGCGGCGCTAGTTTCAGTCACATCTTTTGGTGTTGCAGCAAAAGATTTCCTTAACGTGTCGTATGATCCAACACGCGAACTCTATGAAGACGTCAACAAACAGTTTGGCGCTTATTGGAAACAACGCACAGGGCAAGACATTAACTTCAAACAGTCTCACGGCGGCTCGGGTAAACAAGCTCGTTCGGTAATTGACGGTCTAGGTGCAGATGTGGTGACACTTGCACTTGCAGCAGATATCGATGTGATTGCTGAAAAAGCAAAACTTTTACCGACCAACTGGCAAAAGAAATTACCCAATAACTCGACACCATATACTTCGACTATTGTATTCCTCGTCCGTAAAGGTAATCCACAAGGCATTAAAGACTGGGGCGACCTCGTGAAGCCGGGTGTTGGCATTATTACACCAAATCCAAAAACCTCAGGTGGTGCACGCTGGAACTACTTAGCCG
Organism: Acinetobacter sp. Gutcm_16; assembly: GCF_028649355.1. NCBI lineage: Bacteria > Pseudomonadati > Pseudomonadota > Gammaproteobacteria > Moraxellales > Moraxellaceae > Acinetobacter > Acinetobacter sp. Gutcm_16. The sequence goes on from NZ_JAQSUV010000032.1 coordinate 83,418, forward strand.
CTTGGGCTTGGGCGAAACATCAACCTGCGGGTAACGATGCCAAAGCACAAGAATTCGTGCGTAAAATTTATAAAAATACCAAAGTGCTGGATTCAGGTGCACGTGGTGCAACCACAACTTTTGCTGAACGCGGTATCGGTGATGTTCTCTTAGCATGGGAAAATGAAGCACACTTAGCAATTCGTGAACAACCGGGTAAATTTGAGATCGTGACGCCTTCGCTATCTATTTTGGCAGAACCACCCGTTGCCATTGTTGAAAAGAATGCGGAAAAAGACGGCAATCTGAATCTGGCGAAAGCATATCTCAACTATTTGTATTCACCTGCTGGACAGGAAATTGCGGCGAAAAACTTCTATCGCCCACGTAATGCAACTGTCTTGAAAAAATATGCAACCACATTCAAACCGTTGAAGTTGGTGACCATTGATAAAGAATTTGGCGGTTGGACTAAGGTACAAAAACAGCACTTTGAAAATGGTGGTGTATTTGACCAAATTGTGAAAGCCAATACGACGAAATAAAACCGAGTCCAGTAAATAGCTGTAAGGGAGCATCGACATGATTCATACTGTAATTGTACCGGGCGTGGGTGGAAGTGAACATGACCACTGGCAATCGTGGTTACAACGTCAGCTCAAGTCATGCTCTCGTGTACAGCAGCAGGATTGGAATAAACCCGTACTCCATGAGTGGATTGAGCAATTTGTCAAAACAGTTCAATCCATTCAGGAACCGATTCAAATTGTGGCACATAGCTTTGGTTGTTTAACGACAGTCGCTGCTTTAGCACAGCATCCTGAGCTAAATCAAAAAATCAAAAATTTAGTTCTGGTTGCACCAGCTAACCCTGCTCGCTTTGGTGATGCTGGTTTTGCTCGTGAGAGCCAAAATGACTATCAGCAATATTTCCACCAACTCAAGCTGCAGGTTCCCACCCAAATGATCATCAGTGAAAATGATCCTTGGCTTAATTTTCAAGATGCGCTGCAACTGGCAAAAGCATGGAAAATTAGGCCTAAGAACTTGGGGCAAGTCGGACATATTAATGTTGCGTCAGGTTTTGGGCCATTCCCTGAAATTTATGATTTTTTGATTTCAGAAAATGTGCTAAAAAACATTAGTTTTTACAATGAAAGCAAGTATTTATTTAAATTTGCAATTTAAACGCTGCAAATGATACTTGTGCCGAAATTCAGTTTTATTTGAGCTGACTCTTTTTAGGTCAGCTTTCTCTCTTTGAGGAGTAATCATGTCGCAGCGATCCCGAGTGCTGCCAGGATTTGGTCTTTCTCTAGGCTTTACCCTAGCATATTTGTCATTAATCGTTCTTATTCCATTGTCCGCTGTTTTCATTAAATCTTTAGGCATTGGTTGGGATGGGTTATGGGAAATTTTAAGTTCAGAACGTATTTTAAAATCTTTGCAGCTCAGTTTTAGTACAGCCCTGATCGCCGCGTTTATTAATGTGGTTTTTGGTCTCCTTCTAGCATGGTGTTTGGTTCGTTATCGTTTTCCGGGCAAACGCATTGTAGATGCCTTGGTCGACTTGCCGTTTGCCCTACCCACAGCTGTTGCAGGTATTGCACTCACCTCGCTTTATGCGCCTACAGGTTGGATCGGTCAGTATCTTGAACCTTTAGGGATTCAAGTGGCCTATACCCCAATTGGTATTACCTTAGCACTGATTTTTATTGGTATTCCGTTTGTGGTACGAACTGTGCAACCAGTCCTCAGCGACTTGGAAACAGAGTTAGAAGAAGCAGCATCAGCATTAGGTGCCAACCGTCTACAGATTGTGACCAAAGTGATTTTGCCAATTTTATTTCCAGCACTCATCACCGGTTTTGCACTTGCCTTTGCTCGTGGCGTCGGTGAATACGGTTCAGTGATCTTTATTGCAGGGAACCAACCGTTTAAAACAGAAATTGCGCCGCTCATGATTATTTCACGCTTAGAAGAATATGACTATGCGGGTGCAACCACGATTGCAGTCGTCATGTTGGTGCTGTCTTTTGCCATTTTATTCCTGATTAACTTGTTACAAGCATGGGCAAGCCGTCGTACAGGGAGAACAGCACGATGAATATCAACAGTAATGCGCTTGCCGAAAAGCTACAATCGCGTGATGCAACACGTGAGCCAACTTGGGTTCGCTACACCCTGATTACAATTGCTCTACTGTTCTTTTTGAGCTGTTTGATCTTACCGCTGATTTTGGTGTTCGTTGAGGCCTTTAAACAAGGGGTCGGTGTCTATGCTCAAGCCTTGGTTCATCCAGACACGCTCTCCGCAGTCAAACTCACTTTATTAACCGCGGTGATTGCAGTCCCACTGAATGTCGTATTTGGTGTTGCGGCCGCTTGGTGTGTGGCCAAATTTAACTTCCGTGGCAAATCAATCTTAACCACGATTATTGATATGCCATTTTCAGTATCCCCTGTTATCGCGGGCTTAATGCTGGTACTGATTTTTGGTACGCAAGGTTGGTTCGGTAGTTGGCTGATGGATAACGACATCAAAATTCTGTATGCCGTTCCTGCCATTGTATTAGCAACGATCTTTATCACCGTTCCTTTTGTTGCACGTGAACTTATTCCTCTCATGGAAGCCCAAGGAACTGAAGAAGAAGAAGCTGCGATTGTACTCGGTGCATCAGGCTGGCAAACCTTCTGGAAAGTAACCTTACCCAACATCAAATGGGGTTTAATTTACGGCGTCATTCTGTGTAATGCACGTGCAATGGGTGAATTTGGTGCGGTATCGGTCGTTTCAGGTCATATTCGTGGTGAAACCAATACCTTACCTCTGCATGTCGAAATTCTCTATAACGAATATACCTTTAGTGCAGCTTTTGCTGTGTCTTCACTCTTGGCGCTTTTAGCGATTGTGACCCTTGTGTTAAAAACATGGGTTGAGATTCGCCAAGAAAAGCAAAACAAACATAATGATTCAACAGTTTAAAGGAATGACCTCATGAGTATTCAAGTTAAAAATATTGAAAAACACTTTGGTGCATTCCATGCGCTGAATAACATTTCTCTCGATTTTCCTGATGGTCAATTGGTTGCATTACTTGGGCCATCAGGCTGTGGTAAAACTACCCTGCTTCGTATTATTGCGGGACTTGAGTCCGCAGATGGCGGTCAAGTCATCTTAGAAGGTGAAGATGCAACCAATGTACACGTACGTGAGCGCGAAGTTGGCTTTGTATTTCAGCACTATGCCTTGTTCCGCCATATGACCGTGTTTGACAATATCGCTTTTGGTCTCCGCGTTCGCCCACGTGCAACTCGCCCATCTGAAGCTGAAATTAAAAAACGTGTCACGCGTTTACTGGACTTAGTCCAATTGGGGTTCTTGGCAGATCGTTACCCAGCACAACTCTCAGGCGGTCAGCGTCAACGTATTGCACTGGCACGTGCTTTGGCAGTTGAACCACGCGTACTATTACTGGATGAACCTTTTGGTGCTTTGGATGCAAAAGTACGTAAAGAGCTCCGTCGTTGGTTACGTACTTTGCATGATGAACTTCATATCACCTCAATCTTTGTAACGCATGACCAAGAAGAAGCTTTAGAAGTCGCGGATCAAATCATTGTGATGAATAAAGGGAACGTCGAGCAAATTGGATCACCCCGCGAAGTGTATGAAAAGCCAGCAACGCCGTTTGTGTTCGACTTCTTAGGTCAAGCAAACCGTTTCGAAGGTCAAAATAACGCAGGTACGATCCAAATTGGTGAAGACCGCATTCAATTAGACTCTTTACGCAATGCGCCTTCGGGTGACGTAATTGCCTTTGCCCGTCCAGATGAATTAAGGATTCATGCACAGCCGCAAGACAATGCCATCCAAGCAACGTTCGTTCGAGAATTATGGATCGCGGGCAAAGTGGTTGCAGAGCTCCATGATCGCCAAGGCAAGCTGATTGAAATTTCACTGACTTCTGAAGAAGCAAAATTACACCAATTTAGACCTAATCAAACGGTATGGTTAAGCCCATCAAACTTGCATTTATTTGCAAAACCTGCGGCTTAAGACCTATTGAATGGGGCATGTTGAATGCCTCATTCATCATAAAAGAGATCCAAAACTATGAACTTTCAACAACTCAGAATTATTCGAGAAACGGTGAGACAAAACTTCAACCTCACCGAAGCCTCTGCTGCACTATATACCTCTCAGTCAGGCGTCAGTAAGCACATCAAAGATCTAGAAGATGAATTAGGCGTACAGCTTTTTATTCGTAAAGGTAAGCGCTTACTAGGTTTAACTGAACCAGGCCAAGCACTACTGGGCATTGTTGAACGTATGTTGGTCGACGCAGACAATATTAAACGTCTTGCAGATGATTTTAACCGTGTCGATGAAGGCACTTTGACGATTGCGACTACACATACGCAAGCGCGTTATGTACTACCGCCGATTGTCAACCAATTCAAAAAAGAGTTTCCAAAAGTTCATCTTATTTTGCAACAAGCCAGCCCAGTTGAAATTACCGAAATGCTTCTCCAAGGTGAAGCTGATATTGGTATTGCAACTGAGTCACTGACCACTGAGGACAATCTGGCTAGCGTGCCGTTCTATAATTGGCAGCACAGTATTATTACCCCGCAAAATCACCCACTGGCAAGCAAACAAAATATTAGTATTGCAGACTTGGCGGAATATCCACTGATTACCTATCACGGTGGTTTCACAGGCCGTTCAAAAATTGACAAAGCTTTTGAAGATGCAGGTATGGATGTCGACATCGTAATGTCTGCTTTAGATGCCGATGTGATTAAAACCTACGTTGAACTGAATATGGGTGTTGGTATTGTCAACAATGTGGCATATGACGTTGAGCGTGACTATCGTTTAAAACAAATTCCAACCGATATTTTTGGGCTTAATACTACATGGATTGCAGTGCGTAAAGGTCACCTCCTGCGTGGCTATGGCTATGAATTTATCTCACTCTGCTCGCCAGATGCAGACATTAAAGCACTAAAAAGAGTGGCTTATCCAGAAGACTAAACCATTCTTATTTTCAAAAAGAGGCCTCCAAGCCTCTTTTTTTATTTTTAAATCCATATACTTTAAATGGGTATAGTGTATTATTTAATCAACTGATAAAAACAATAGTGAGCAATAACAGTGAATAAAAATCTGTTGGGCTCTCCATTACTTTGTTTATGTTTCTATTCGTCGGGATCATGCTTTGCTGCTGCTTTTGAACGATCAGGCCAAACGATACAACCCTTTTTTGAACATGGAAATTATGCAGAAATTTCTTTGGCTTATATTGATCCAGATGTTTCTGGCCAAGTTCAACATACAGAGATACTGCAACAGTTTGGCATCACTGACTTTTCAACAGGCAATTTAAGCAATGAACAAGTAATGCTGGGAGCTGCGTTAAAACTCCAACTAAATCCTCAATTCAACTTTGCTGTCATTTATGACCAGCCTTTTGCTGTAGACATCGATTATCGCTATCGCCCAAAAATTTACGGTGAAAGTTATGAGGTTGAATCTGCCGATATCGACTTTGAAAGTCATAATCTCAGTTCGCTTTTAGGCTACCAATTCAACCCACAATGGGAAATCTATGGTGGTTTAAGCTATCAAAGTTTTGCAGGCTCTTTAAAAGCGAAAGGTCAGGCCTATTCTGTGTTTGATGGTTATGATGCCGAGTTTAAACAAGATGAAAGCTTGGGCTGGTTAGCAGGTATTAGTTATCAAATCCCTGAATATTATTTTAGAACATCTTTGACTTATCGCTCAGCCATTAAACATGAAATCACCACAACAGAGTCTATCAAGGTCGGCGTGGACACCCCCAATGTGATGGAGGTGAAAACACCACAATCGGTAAACCTTGATTTCATGACAGGACTTCCCTATCAAAATATCTTGTATGGGACGCTACGCTGGGTGAATTGGCAAGACTTTGTCATTCAACCACCCAAATTTAAAGCCGTGATCGATTATGCAGCGATGTTGTACCCAGAAGCCAAAGATATCAAACTCATTCAGTACAGTGAAGATCAATGGTCTGCAAAACTCGGCTTAGCACACGTATGGAACAAAAAATGGCTGAGTACTATGGAGCTGCTCTGGGACTCTGGGATTAATAATCCTGCATCTACGCTTAATCCAAGTGATGGTTATCAAGGTATTGGTCTAGGCAGCATGTACACATACAATACTGATTTTGATATCTCGGCTGGTCTTTATTATTTGCGTTTTAAGAAGTCCAAAACATCTTCTGACTCAAATCCACTGGCAAACATTACAGGACTTTCAGCGCTGAATGACAATGATGCATGGATCTTTGGACTCAAATTTGCGCATCATTTTTAAAGAATTTAGCTAAAATCAAAACATAAAAAAACGAGCCGAAGCTCGTTTTTTTATGTTTTGATTACCAGTGATAACTTACACCTAATTTTGCAACTGGCATCCATTCATGTTTATCATCTGTACGGATTTTTTCCTCATCAGCCGCAATGTTATCTTCAAGTGAACCACGCGTTGGGTTAGGTTCTGCACCACCGCTAACTAATGTTAAGTTAGCATCAGGATTACCTGTATAGTATGCACCCACTTCACCAAACACTCCCCAGTTTTGGTTAATCTTTGGAGCCCAACCTAAACCCACGTATGGAGCGAAATCATTTTTATAGTTCATTTTACCATTAATATGCGCACCGTTCGCTCCAGCAACAAAATCTGTATGGTTTACAGAGAAACCTTCACCTGCTTTTACACGACGATCTAGCTCATATTCATTATCAATATAACCAATACCAGCTGCAACATAAAGACCCTGTGCCCATGGATTTGTACTTGCACCCCAAGGACGAATTTCAGCATTTAAATAACCAACGCTGTTGTCCATATCCATATCATACTTTGAGCCATTGATAGATAAATCATCAGACCATGAAATATCACCGCCGTTGTAACCTAAAGCTAAACCCACATATGGATTCGCTGTCCACAACAAGGCACCACCATAACCTGTTGTACCGACTTCAGCACGAACACCAGTAGGAATTAATTTATTTTGGTCAAAAGCATAACCATCTTTTACGACTGCATCATCAGCAAAAGCTGTACCTGCGACTGCTGACATTGCTGCTGCGAATGCAACTAAACGTAATGATTTCATGTTTTTTCTCCTCCAATTAAAGATTTTTTTACATCATTTACCATTTTTTGATGAGCCCATCTTAAAACACCCCCTGACTATTTTTTATTCTAGATTTAGGCTGTTTTTGTTATTTTTTGATACATTTTATACTTTCTTGTTGTTTTAAATGATAATTCTTTACTTAACGCTTCTATTCAAACAGCTCTAAAAGACTTATTTCCAATCATTCATTATTATTTCCGATCCTATGCTGTTTTTTCATCTATTCTCTGCACAATTTAGTGTAAAATCAGGAAAATTTTTTTTCTGGAAGGAAGATCATGTCTCAGCTTTCAACAATTATTGAACAAGCGTTTGAAGACCGTGCGAATTTTACAGCAGCGGACTGTCCTGCTGAAGTTCGTGCAGCAGTTGAAGAAGTCATTGCTGGTTTAGATAACGGGACATTACGTGTTGCTGAAAAAATTGATGGTGAGTGGGTTGTTCATCAATGGGTGAAAAAAGCTGTACTTTTATCATTCAAACTAAATGACAACAAACCAATTGAGTCATGTGACCTTCAATTCTACGACAAAGTAGATACTAAATTTACAGGTTGGACTGAGGAACAGTTTAAAGCGGCTGGCGTACGTGTTGTTCCTCCTGCAGTTGCCCGTAAAGGTTCTTTCCAAGCGAAAAACGTGGTGTTAATGCCTTCTTATGTGAACATTGGTGCATATGTTGACGAAGGTACCATGGTTGACACATGGGCAACTGTTGGTTCATGTGCTCAAATTGGTAAAAACGTTCACCTATCTGGTGGTGTAGGGATTGGTGGTGTTCTTGAGCCACTTCAAGCAAACCCAACGATTATTGAAGACAACTGCTTCATCGGTGCACGTTCTGAAATCGTAGAAGGCGTGATCGTAGAAGAAGGTTCTGTAATTTCTATGGGCGTGTTCATTGGTCAATCGACTAAGATTTTTGACCGTGCAACTGGCGAAATTCACTATGGTCGTGTACCAGCAGGTTCTGTTGTAGTTGCAGGTAGCTTACCTTCTAAATGCGGTACTTACAGCCTGTATGCTGCAATCATCGTGAAAAAGGTAGATGCACAAACACGTTCTAAAACGAGCTTGAACGATTTACTACGCGACGAATAATTTTTCGTTGTCGTGCGGAACTAAAGTTCCTCATCTCTACGGTTAAGACTAGCCGTAGAGATTTTTGTTTTTCTAACCTGTGGTTTAATTTTGCTATGAATACGCTTCGATCTTCTGCTATCCCTGTTTCTGATCCTTCTGCGGGTCTACGTATCACGGAGATCTTTTATTCTTTGCAAGGAGAAGCCAACACCTCAGGACTGCCAACAGTTTTTATTCGTTTAACGGGTTGTCCACTACGTTGTACTTACTGCGATACGACCTACTCCTTTGAAGGTGGCGAACGCCAATCTTTAGATCAGATTATTCAAACCACACTTGATTTTAAAACCCCTTATGTCTGCGTGACAGGTGGTGAACCTCTTGCACAGCCCAATGCGTTGCCTTTAATGCAACGTCTTGCTGACCTTGGCTGTGCAGTATCTTTAGAAACCAGTGGCGCTTTAGATGTGTCTAAGGTTGACCCACGTGTTTCAAAAGTATTAGATTTGAAAACCCCAACTTCAGGTGAAGTTGCACGAAATTTGCTTTCGAATCTCGACCATTTAACCCAGCACGACCAAATCAAGTTTGTAATTTGTAACCGTGAGGATTATGAGTGGTCAAAACAGCAAGTTGAAGACTATAAACTCAATGAAAAAGTCAGCACAGTATGGTTCTCTCCTGCTTTTGCCGTTGAGAAAGGTGCCGCTCGTTTACCTCAACTTGCGCGCGACTTAGCGCAATGGATATTAGAAGACCATCTCCCTGTTTGCTTCCAACTCCAACTCCACAAGTTGCTTTGGAATGACGAAACTGGTCGTTAATACATTGCCTATTCATCTTTAATTTATATTTGGAGAAATTTGTATGCGCCCTCGTGCCATAGTTTTGTTATCTGGCGGTTTAGACTCAACAACTTGTTTAGCATGGGCGCAAGCACAGTATGACTGTACAGCGCTCAGCTTTATGTATGGTCAACGCTCAACCACTGAACTCGATGCCGCACGCGAACTGACAAAAAAGGCAGGCGTAGAACATCGTGTCATTAATATCGACTTAGGTAATTTGGGCGGTTCTGCGTTAACAGACCATAGCATTGATGTTCCAGATCATGAACAAGTCGGTATTCCTGTAACTTATGTTCCAGCACGTAACACGATTTTCTTATCTTATGCCCTAGCAGCAGCAGAAGTTTTAGATGCCGAAGCCATTGTGATTGGTATTAATGCTGTTGATTATTCAGGGTATCCTGACTGTCGACCTGAATTTATTGAGGCATTTGCCAACATGGCTCGCCTTGCCACCAAGGTTGGCGTTGAAGGAAAACCTCTTAAATTTGAAACACCTCTGTTACATTTATCCAAAGCAAATATTATTCGCTTAGGTATAGAACATGGCGTAGACTATAGTCAAACGGTGTCTTGCTACCAAGCAGATGACCAAGGACGTGCTTGTGGGAAATGCGACAGCTGCCGTCTTCGTAAAGAAGGTTTTGCAGATGCTGGCGTAGCAGACCCAACGCGTTATATACCGTAACGACAAGGTACAGTTTATGAAAAATTTAAAATCAAACATTTTGCTTTCTACATTGGTGTCTGCAGCTGCATTGTTCGCTACAGCTTCAAATGCTGCTGAATCGAACAAATTACAAGAAGCATATAAAAGCAGCAATGTAAAATCGGCATTGATTAATGTTTGTAAAGAAGAAACCGCAAAAAGCAAAAAGCTTAGCGCAGCAGAAGTAAGCAAATACTGTACTTGTGCAGTTGAAGCTGATGGTAAGTTGACCAATGCACAAAAATGGGAAATCCAAAGTGCGATCAACCAAAAGAAAAGCCCGTCTACTTTAGCTTTTGTACAAAAGCAAAATAATGACTTACAAGCATGTTTCGGTCCACAGTTAACAGGTAAATTAAAATCTTTAACTGAAGAAGCCATGAAAGCTGCTCCGAAAAAATAATTCACTGAATGTGAATGAAGCCTGCTCTATGCAGGCTTTTTTATATGTTCAAAATAGATAGAACTTGAAAATATGCTCACCCAATGGAATACACGCGCCCAAAATCGTAAATTTGTTGCGTCATATAGTGGTGGAAAAGACAGCAGCCTTGCTTTATACCAAGCGATGCAAATGGGTGAACCTGTTGCATTAATTGTCATGTTAGAAGAGCAAGGTCTGAAATCACGCTCACATGGAATGTCCCTCGGTATTATTCATGCGCAGGCCAAAGCAATTGGGCTTCCCATCTATAGTGCCTCTGCGACGTGGCAAGACTATGAAAACCAGTTCATTCAACTGTTACGAAAAGCTCAAGCTCTTGGAGCAGAAAGCTTAGTTACAGGTGATATTGATTTAATGGCACATGCCGAATGGAATCAATCCGTTTGCGATAAAAGTGAGCTCAGCTTATGTATGCCACTGTGGCAACGTCCACGTCTAGACATTGTGCGTGAGTTTATCCAACTTGGCTTTCAAAGCATTATCGTTACTGTCAATTTAAACTTAGGCATGAAGGTTGAAGACTTAGGTCGAGCACTTAACCTTGAGTTTGTTAATGAATTGACTGCAAGAGGTATTGATCCTTGCGGTGAAGCGGGTGAGTTCCACACCACAGTAATTGATGGTCCCATTTTCAAACACCCACTTTCGGTGATTAAAGGTGATATTCTGTATCACGAAAATTATGCCTTTTTACCACTTACATTAGAACAGCACGACATTTAAGGATAAAACATGACTGATAGCATCCAACTACCGAATCAGAACTTCCCGACCACAACAGGTGAAGTGAACTTAACTGAAGTGCCGACTGAATGGCTAATTGTGTATTTCTACCCGAAAGATTCAACGCCAGGTTGCACAACTCAAGCCGTTGGTTTTTCATGTTTAAAAGATCAGTTTGATGCCCTACAAACCACAATCATTGGTGTTTCACGTGACTCGGTTAAAGCGCACCAGAATTTTACGGAAAAGCAGGCTTTAACCATTAATTTAATTAGCGACAAAGAAGAAGTACTGTGTAAACACTTTGATGTGATTAAAGAAAAAAATATGTATGGTAAAAAAGTGATGGGCATTGAGCGCTCAACTTTTATTTTCCATAACGGTAAACTGGTTAAAGAGTATCGTAAGGTAAAAGCTGCGGGACATGCTGAACAAGTTTTAGAAGACTTAAAAGCATTACAAGCTTAATGCATATAAGCCCGCAGATGCGGGCTTTGTTTTTTGTGATTTTTTAATTTATAGTTTTTTATTGCACACGCTTTTCATTTCACAAGCAGTGAAATGGCGATTCCCCACATCACTAAAGCAATAATCGCATCTAGCACATTCCACGCTTTCGGATTTGCAAAAATGGGGATAAGCACACGAGCACCATAGCCCAAAGCAAAGAAAAACAACCAAGATGCACACACAGCCCCTAGAGCAAAGTACGCAGGTTGCTCAAACTGTGTTGAAATAGAACCCAGTAAAATAACCGTATCCAAATACACATGCGGATTAAGCCAAGTCAGCGCCAAACACAGCAAAACAATATTCACTAGATGATGCTTTTCAATGGAACTTGCCTCCAAGCCCTGCTGTGATTTGAATGCCTGCAGCGCATGTTGGAATCCATAACAAAACAGGAAAAGCGCCCCTGCCCATTTGGCAAACTGAATAATTTCAGGATAGTGCTGAAGCACTTTTGAAAAACCAGAAACGCCCAAGACAATTAGAATCGAATCCGACAATGCACAGACAAAACATACCCAAAAAACAAACTGCTTTTTGAGCCCCTGTTTAAGCACGAATGCATTTTGAGCCCCAATGGCAATAATGAGGCTCATCCCAACTGCAAGCCCTTGTACATATGTACTTAACATTTTGACTTTTCAACTTAATTGATGATGTCAGGATTATCTTTCATTTTTAGTTAAATTAAGTATTATTTAGAAAATATCAATATAACTAAAATATTTTTAGTTTAAAGTGAGTCCCGATATGCTGAATCATAAACAGTGCGACGCATTTTTAGCTGTGGCAGAAACAGGAAGTTTTGACCTTGCTGCTGAACAGCTATGCATTACTGCTTCAGCCGTCACTTTACGCGTACAAAGCCTAGAAAAAAGTTTGGGGCATTTACTGATTGTGCGGGAAAGACCTTGCCGCCCCACACAAGCAGGTCAATCGCTGCTGCATTATTTGCAACATAGTCGTCTGTTAGAACAAAGTTTCATTCAGAACCTCACGGGTCATATGAACACCTCTGCTTTTTATCAAATCAATATTGCGACCAATGCCGACTCCTTAGCGACATGGCTGTTGCCCTTGCTACATTCAACATTAATTGAACAAAAGATCGTGGTGCATTTTCAGGTCGATGACCAATCGCAAACCCACCACTTACTTGAAGCCGGCTTGGTGAATGCCTGCGTGACAGATGAATCACAAGCCATGAAAGGCTGTGTAGCGGAATACATTGGCGATATGAACTATCGTTTTGTCGCCACACCAACTTTTGCGCAGCAATGGTTTAAACAAGGCGTTAACCGAGAGTCTCTACGTACAGCCCCTGCACTGATCTTTAATGCAAAAGATCAACTCCACACCGCGTATATCCAACAAAAGTTTGGCCTCAATCCAACTCAATATCCACATCACTTTATTCCGTCTTCCAGTGCATTTTTTGATGCGGTTACGATGGGACTCGGCTACGGTTGGTTGCCCTATTATCAAGCCAAACCGCGTTTGCAGGATGGCTCATTGGTTGAGGTAGATCCTCAACTCAATATCGATTTGCCTTTGTATTGGCATCATTGGAAACAGCAGTCGATGCAGTTAAATCTGCTAACAGATCTCTTGATTGAACAGGCTCACGCAGCGATGAATTAATAAAGCCCTGAATATAGGTCTTAAAGATATGAAGCCTCTATTGCACTTTCCACTGCCCTGACAGTTGAATATTCACTTTTTCGCCTACACCAGCAATGGCTTTTTTCATGCCAAAATCACTTCGGTTAATTACGGCTGAGGACTGGACATCCAGTAGATTGGCATTATTGGCACTTGGTTTTAGGGTCGTGCTAAAGCTAACAGGCTTGGTGATGCCGCGAAGTGTTAGGTTCCCAACAATATTATATCGACCACTACCCAAGTCTTTAAAACTGGTGCTTTTAAAGCTAGCAGTTTTGTACTTGGATGCATAAAACAAATCTTCACCCAAAATCATATTTTTCAGTGAAGGTTTACTTAAGCTTAGGCTATTTACATCCATGACAAAATTCGTTGAAGCCTGCTGTGGTGCCTTGGCATCAAACTGCATAATGGATTGCACTCGATTAAATTTAGCTCTTACAACGGTCACACCCAAGGATTTAATTTCAAAGCCTACATTACTCTGAGGCGTCAATGTCCATGACTTGGCTTGCACTTGAGTGCTGAATGTAAATGTAATACCTGCAATCATCAAAGCATTTTTAATGACCGTATAACGTGCAATCTGTTTCGCCTGTTGTTTTCTATCCATTGAACTCGATCCTCGTCGAAATATTTTTATTCGACTGAGAACCTTAGTCTAAATTGGATGGGTCCTGAGTTAAAAATTTGTGTTGTAACTGTTTATATATTTCACTTTGTTGGAATTTATGTAAAAACTCACTGGTCCCCAATGGAAACGCCTGCTCTAAAATTTTCCCACGATAATAAGCTTCACGAACGGGGGTTGCAGACATCGCATCTTGTAGGCTATCTAGCTCAACCATTTGCCACTCAGGAAAAAGCTGTAAATAATATGAGGAATCATCTTTAAAATGGCCAATCAGTCCAACCTTCGCCTCATGTGTGACTACATGATTCACTAATTTTTTTACCAATTGCACCCATTTAACATCATTATAAACATCAATTACATGTACAAAGTGAATCCGTTTTTGATGTGCTTCTGAAAAGTTCGACAAAATCATTTCTTCACGTTCAGACGCTAAAAATGGATTTTTCGTATTTCGTTCATTTTGCGCAGAGCCTAAAGCCAAAATGACATTTTCACTTTGCTCTAAAGCAATCTTAATGGTTTGCATATGCGCCAAGTGAAATGGCTGGAAGCGACCAATGAATACGAGATAATCAAATGTATATGGCATAAATCTTTTACTTTTTTATGAACTGGTCAGTTGTGTCGATCATAAAATTATGCGACATAATGAGCCCATAAAATTAAACCAAACTTTCTAGCAAGGATAGTACGATGACACTGAGCTGTATTCAACAACCTCATCAACATTTGAATGCAAAATTAGACAATGGCGTACTGACATTAGCCATTCACCGTCCTGAAGCAAAGAATGCGTTGTATGGCGAACTTTATTTATGGATCGCAAAAGCTTTAGATGAAGCAGATCTAGACAATAGCGTTCGTGCTGTCATTCTACGTGGTGAAGACGCGGACTTTACCGCTGGCAACGACATGCAAGATTTTATGAAATCTGCAGCGCAAAAAGGTCAAGCACCTGCGGCTGAAGGCCCTCCATTTATTTTACTTAAATCTGCGGCAAAATTTTCTAAACCGTTGATTGCGGCTGTACGTGGTGTGGCGATTGGTATTGGGGTAACGATCCTATTACATTGTGACTTGGTTTATAGCGATAACACTGCCCTATTCCAAATTCCATTTGTAAGCCTTGGTTTATCTCCAGAAGGTGCTTCAAGCAAATTATTGGTAGAACAAGCGGGTTATCACAAAGCTGCTGAATTACTGCTGACCGCTCAGAAGTTTGATAGTGCAACTGCAGTTGCTGCAAACCTTGTCAACAGTATTGAAGATGATGTCTATGCAGCAGCAGCTAAAAAAGCGGCACAATTATCTGCTTTACCGTTAGCCTCTTTAGTGCAGTCTAAGGCATTGATGAAGCACAATGTAAATGAAATTGTGGCTTGGATTGATCATGAAGCTGAAATTTTCATGGATCGTGTCGGCTCTCCAGAAATGATGGAAGCCGTATCAGCATTTATGCAAAAGCGTAAACCTGATTTCACCCAGTTCAACTAATCCTTCATCGTTGAATGACTAAAAACCACTGTGTTGCATATTACACAGTGGTTTTTTTATTTTCCGTCCCAACATATTTAAGAACCCATTCGGAAAAACTACTTATGTCGAACACTACAGAAAAAAAGCGTTACTTTGAGCCTGCACCACAAGGTATCGATGTTGAAAATTTTAAGAAAGTCATCCAAAGCCGCCGCTCAGTTCGCAAATTTACCAAGAAAGAAATTCCAACTGAAGTACTTGATGACTGTTTAGATTTGGCCCTACTTGCACCAAACTCATCTAATCTACAGCCTTGGACTTTTTATGTGGTGCAGAACCCGACCAAGAAAAAACAACTGGTCAAAGCTTGCCTAAATCAGCTAGCAGCAAAAACCGCATCCGAACTGATCGTGTGTGTCGCGCGTACAGACCGTAATGATGAAATGGCGAAACGCAACATTACAGAGTTCCCTTTTCCTGAAGCGCCTGCGGCTGTACAGAAATATTATAAATTCATTCCTTATAACTATAAGACAGGTTACTTAAATGCACTGGGTAACTTTAAGAAAGTGGCTTTCAAAATTGCACGTAGCTTAGATAAACAACTACCCGTAACTGCGTTTACTCAAGCCGATGCTAAACTTTGGGCAAGTAAAACCACAGCTTTAGCTTGCGAGAACCTAGTGCTAGCTTTACGTGCCTATGGTTTCGATAGTTGTATGATGGAAGGTTTTGATGAGCCTTTGGTACGTAAACTGTTAAATCTAAATGATCAGCAATACCCTGTGATGGTGATTGGTGCAGGTGAGCGTGCAGAAGACGGTGTGTTTTTCCCGCAGTATCGTTTTGATCGTGAGTTATTTATTCAGAAGGTTTAATATTAGTTTTCTCAAGGGAATCCTTTCATTAAAGTTTTAATTTCAGGATTAACCTTCGGTTTTACCTACTTTTCTTTCGGGAAAAGTAGGTAAAACCATTGTCATTCGCGAAACTCGTTCTATTCCGTCGTTTATCAATTTAGTCGCAGAAACTTTAACTGATAAATTAAGTCCTGCCTCAAACAGTTGCGAATGCCGTTAACGTGTATCAAATATATTTTTAGGTTCATCATTAAAGAACATCGACCATCTGAATAAACTCAAAAGCGGGCTCTTCATAGGGATGTGTTAATTTTAAAGCCTTTGCCACAGCAGAAGCTTTTTCCTCTGGAACAATGGTTTCCACCCGCCACTCTGGAATTTTCTCCAAAGCATCCAACTGACCTATAAACGGATTTGCTCCTTTTACAGGTTTAAACTGGCCTGTACCTAAGACCTGCCAAGCACAGTGTTCATAGTTTCCTATACCACCGGCCCCTGCTTCAAAAATCGCAAGTTTGGTAGATTCAAGGTGAGATTCAGGGACATAGTAAATAAGTTTGAGCATTAAACTACTCTTTATGAGAATTTGATAATTTTTCGGACTCGGCTCTTATATCCCAAGTTGAGAAAAGAAACACTGACATGGTTCCTGCTAAATTCACTGCTAATTCTGCATGTCTTGGAGCAGGTCTAAAATTAACTTTCCCTTGTCCATGTGCATCACCAACCTTATTCCGTAAAGCCCCTAGTCCTTCAACAATAGAACTACAACCACCTAAGATTTGCTTAAAAGTTTGTTCCGTATGTTGTGATGGCGATAAATTTAATGCTTTACCAACCAATCTATATAACTGGTTTATATCAGGACTATTTCCGTAATCGATTTTTAACTCATCAAGAATATGCTTACATGTAGATTCTAATAATGTTCTTGATAATGTAATTGCACCTTCAGGATCAGATATTCTCCTATCCAATGCTTTTTGCCAAATACTATGAATATGATCAGAATCCAGTTTCTGTACTAGACCACTTACAATTTGATCCGATGGCGCCGAATCATTTAACTCAAGTTTTTCCAATAAAGGCTGAAATGATTTCCAAATAAACTCTCGACGTTCAGCATA
Source organism: Acinetobacter sp. Gutcm_16 (assembly GCF_028649355.1). Classification (NCBI taxonomy): domain Bacteria; kingdom Pseudomonadati; phylum Pseudomonadota; class Gammaproteobacteria; order Moraxellales; family Moraxellaceae; genus Acinetobacter; species Acinetobacter sp. Gutcm_16. The sequence continues at coordinate 100,680 of NZ_JAQSUV010000032.1, forward strand.
ACTAGCATATTCATACTTAATAAATTGCCAAAACTGAGCAAGGTCTCTACATGTTCTAATATATCTTGGAACTAATTTTTGAATATTTTGATTTTCTAAAACTATTTTTCTTAGTTTTTGAAACTCCTCATTATCGCTATTTCCTCCTGTAGCTACAGAAATTAATAAATTTTGAAGAATTTCAATTTGTATAATTAAATCAGACATATCTACTTACTAAGCAATACTCACCTTGATTGGTATGAGTATATTTTATTCTTTTTTAAAAACCATCATTTTCAATTTTTCCCTTAAAAAAACCGCCTCACGGCGGTTTTTTTTAATTATCAAAATCACACCTGCAACATATAACCCAAAATCAAAAAGATCAATTGCAAGCTTAAAATCACAGCAAACAACTTCCATCCTTTTTTACGCAACGCAGACTTATCGACTGCTTCGTATGTAACTGTTTTAATCATGTCATCACCTCATACATGAGTGTTGATACTGAAATTGTTTAGTAATCCATCTTTCTTCTATTTTGCATGATATTTGTGCATTTATTACACAATATCACTTTCACATAAATATAAAAGCAAAATCTAAACCAACTTCAACGGGAGAAATAAAAATTAAAAAAACAAAAAGACAATTCAATAAAAAAGCCACCCGAAGGTGGCTTTCAAAACACAGACTTCAGATTAACCAATGAACTTACGTGCATTACGGAACATACGTAACCATGCACCGTCTTCAGTCCACTCTTCAGGCTTCCAAGAATGCTGTACAGCACGGAAGTTACGTTCAGGGTGTGGCATCATAATCGTTGCACGACCATCTTTCGATGTGACACCTGAAATCGCTTCTGGTGAACCATTCGGATTCATTGGATAGTGTTGAGTTGGGTTCCCTTGGCTATCAACATAACGCAAGATCACTTGATTGCCTGCATTTAATGCAGCCAAGTTATCCGCGCTTGTCACCACACGACCTTCACCATGTGCAACTGCGATCGGTAGGATTGAACCTTCCATACCTTCTAACAATACAGAGTTCGATTTTTCAACACGAACGTTTACTGCACGCGCTTCAAACATCTCAGAAGTGTTACGGTGGAAACGCGGCCAAGCTTCAGCACCCGGAATCAGTGGCGCCAATTGCGACAACATTTGACAGCCGTTACAAATACCAAGAGAGAACGTTTCGTCACGATTGAAGAATTTTTCAAATTGGTCGCGAAGTTTTGGGTTGAACAAAACTGATTTCGCCCAGCCACCACCTGCACCCATGACGTCACCGTAAGAGAAACCACCACATGCCACAAGACCTTCAAAGTCATCTAGGCTGATACGACCTGCAAGCAAGTCGCTCATGTGCACATCTACAGTGTTGAAACCAACTTTGTCGAATGCCGCAGCCATTTCAACATGACCATTTACGCCTTGTTCACGTAAGATCACCATGTTTGGACGACGTTCGTTGATGTAAGGCGCTTCGATTGGCTCATTCAAATCAAATGTTGGTTTTGCAATAATACCAGCATGTGATTTGTCCGTGATCAATGCAAATTCTTGATCCGCTGTTTCTACGTTGTCACGTAGACGTTGGATCTGATGTGATACTTCAGTCCACGCCACTTGCAAGTCTGCACGTTCAAGCACTAAGCCATTTACCGTCAATTGATCGGTGTTGTTTACCGTACCAATGACCGCAATTGCATCGCGTAATGTAGATGCCGCAACTTCTTCTGCAAGTGTTGCCCAATCAGACGCGCTGATTTGAAGCACTGCACCAATTTCTTCTGCAAATAGACTTTCAGTTGATTGATCTTCTAAAGCCACACCAAGACGTGCTGCAAACATCATTTCCGCAACAGTTGCAAGCAAACCACCATCACCAATGTCGTGGTAAGCCTTAATTAAGCCACGGTTGTTCCAGTCTTGAACCAATGCAAAGAAAGCTTTGAAGTCGTCAAAACTATCCACATCAGGTGTCACTGAACCAATCGCTTTATAGACCTGAGCAAGGATCGAACCGCCTAGGCGGAACTGACCTTTAGAAAGATCAATACGCACAAGCACTGATTCTTCATTTTTCAATTCAGGCGTTAAGGTTTTACGTACATCAGTCACAGGAGCAAAAGCTGTGATTACACCTGACATCGGTGAAGTCACCGATTTATCTTCGCCTTCATCATTCCAAGTCGTACGCATTGACAATGAGTCTTTACCCACTGGAATTGCAATACCAAGTGCAGGACACATTTCCATACCGATGGCTTTTACACCTTCAAATAAAGCTTGGTCTTCACCTTTTTGCCCTGCCGCTGCCATCCAGTTTGCAGACAATTTAATGTCACTGATCTGATCGATTTTTGCAGACATAATATTCGAGATCGACTCTGCAACCGATAAACGCGCAGATGCCGCAGGATTTAGCAAGGCAACTGGCGGACGTTCACCCATCGCCATTGCTTCACCTGTATAGCCTTGTAAGCTTGTTGTGGTTACTGCTGCATCTGCAACAGGAACCTGCCAACGGCCTACAAACTGATCACGTGCAACCATACCTGTAATTGAACGGTCACCAATGGTGATCAAGAATGATTTCGATGCAACCGTTGGATTTTTAAGTACACGGTAAATTGCATCTTTCAAATCTGTAACTTTAGATGCATCAAAGTCGTCGCCTTGACGTTCAATCGTTTCATACGAACGGCTCATACGAGGTGTGCCACCTAGCATGACTTGCATTGGCATATCCACGGCTTTGTTATCAAACAATGGATCGTTCACCGTCAATTGACGCGCTTCTGTTGCCTCACCTAAAACAGCAAACGGACAACGTTCACGTGCACATAATGATTCAAATAATTCTAAAGAACTTGGACGAATCGCCAACACATAACGCTCTTGCGCTTCATTTGACCAGATCTCCATTGGAGACATGCCCGGCTCAAGTGATGGAATCTTACGCAAATCAAGAATCGCACCCAGTTCGTGGTCATTCACCAATTCAGGCATTGCGTTCGAAACACCACCTGCACCCACGTCATGCACAGACACGATTGGGTTGAAGTCTTCCATACGCCAGCATGCATCAATCACTTCTTGGCAACGACGTTCCATTTCAGGATTTTCACGTTGTACAGAAGCGAAGTCTAGGTTTTCACCTAATTTACCACTATCTACAGAAGATGCGGCACCGCCACCAAGACCGATCAGCATTGCAGGGCCACCAAGAACGATCAATAAATCGCCTGGTTGAATCGCATCTTTTTCCACGTGGTCTGGACGAATGTTGCCATAACCACCAGCAATCATGATTGGCTTATGGAAACCTTTCACATCGCCATTTACATTTTGTTCGAAAGTACGGAAGTAACCATTTAAAGCAGGACGACCAAATTCGTTGTTAAACGCAGCACCACCCAATGGGCCTTCAATCATAATTTGAAGCGGAGATGCCATACGAGATGGTTTACCGTAGTTTTCTTCCCAAGGCTGTTCAAAGCCCGGAATATTTAAGTTTGAAACCGTAAAGCCTGTTAAGCCTGCTTTTGGTTTACCACCACGACCTGTTGCACCTTCATCACGGATTTCACCGCCCGAACCAGTCGCAGCACCCGCAAAAGGTGCAATCGCTGTTGGGTGATTATGCGTTTCCACTTTCATCAGGATGTGAGCCGCTTGACTCTTGTATTTATAAACGTGGTGACCCGTCGCTTCATCTTTCTTTGGATAGAAACGCTGAGTATCAAAACCAACGATCACCGAAGCATTGTCTTTATATGCCGACAATACATCTGTTGGTGATTCTTTATAAGTGTTTTTAATCATTTGGAACAATGACAATGGCTGTTTTTCACCGTCAATTGTCCATTCAGAACCAAAGATTTTATGACGACAGTGCTCTGAGTTTGCCTGAGCAAACATCATCAGTTCGATATCGTGTGGGTTACGACCGAGCTTGTTAAAAGCAGCAACTAAATAATCAATTTCTTCATCAGAGAGTGCAAAACCAAACTCAGAGTTCGCTTTTACTAAAGCATCTTTACCCTGACCTAAAATGTCGATTGCATTTAAAGGCTTTGGTGCAGTTTCAGAAAACAATGCCGCAGCGTCTTCAATTTGATTGAACACACTTTCAGTCATACGGTCATGTAAAACTTGTTTTACTGCATCCGATACTTCAGAAATACCTTTTAAAGTAAACAAAACACCGCGTTCTAAGCGGTGTATCGGGGTATTACAGTTGGCAAAAATATCCGTTGCCTTTGATGACCACGGCGAGATTGTGCCTACACGTGGCGTCACGAGGACTTGAACTTCATCACTTGTCGCTTCGCGAACTTGGAAGGTTGCGCCATCATTTAATAGCTGCAAAGCAGATTGCTGTTGTTGCTCGTCGAGCGCTTGGTCGAAAAGGTAAACCCATTGGCTTTCTATTGATTGAACAGAACTGATAGACGATAGACGTGTTAAAAGTTGTGTTTGCTTAAAAGAAGAGTGTGCAGGTGCACCGGCAACGATAAACATGCTGTTTTTGGCTCCACGGGCAGGTCTAGACAACCTACCTCAATGTGACTTGAAGAGAGCGCATATTCTACTGTGTATTGCCAAAATCAGCTAGTCGTCTACGACTTAAAAAAGTGAGATTTCTTTGTTTTAAAAGATCAATTTACTTTGACTTTAAAAATCAAACATGATTAGTAACAAATGTTTTAAGGGATAAATTTCAAAGATGCCCGACTTTTGGGCTTTTGTTGGGTTCTAAAAACCCTTTTCAATTGATTTTTAAGCTGCAAATAACGAAGTCGATAGCCTCCTTGAGAACAAACATGACTGCTTTAAGATGTTCTATTTCTGAAAACTTAATACTGCATAAATTAAAAGACAACTTATGTCGCAGCCCTCTAGAGCTCGTCACACTTTTTTGGCATGATGAAGCCAATGACTTACTGAATAACGATAAATGATGCAAATGCGTTGGTTGGAACTGCTCTCAACAGTTCGTATTGGAAGTAAAAAACAAAATACCGAATTGGCACGTAGCCCATTTCACAAAGATTATGATCGAATTATTTTTTCCCAAAGTTTTCGCCAACTGAACCGAAAAACCCAAGTCCATCCACTGACTCAGCACGATGGCATTCATACTCGTTTAACGCATTCGCTCGAAGTGTCCTGTATTGGCCGCTCTCTTGGCATGCTTGCAGCGGAAAAGATCAAAGATGAACTACCAATGTGGATTTCCCCTGCCGATGTTGGAGCCATTATTCAAGCGGCTTGTTTAGCACATGATATTGGGAACCCACCGTTTGGTCATGCGGGTGAATATGCTATTCGTGAATGGTTTGACGATGCGTCACATGGTAACTTTTTAGAGAAACTTTCCGCAGAAGAACAAGCCGATGTACGTCAATTTGAAGGTAATGCCCAAGGTCTACGCTTACTGACTAAAATTGACTATCACCCTAATGATGGTGGCATGCGTCTGACCTATGCAACACTTGGGGCTTACTTAAAATATCCATGGTTGTCTAAAACCATCGAATCACAAGGCAATACTCCTGCCAGTAAACGTGCCAAATTTGGCTGCTATCAGGCAGAAAAAGAAATCCTGCAACAAATCTCAGAGCAACTTGGACTGATTCAACTGGGTGAATATCATTATTGCCGTCATCCACTGACTTATTTACTTGAAGCAGCAGATGATATTTGCTACGCCCTGATTGACCTTGAAGATGGCATTATTTTAAACATGTTGTCTTATGAAGAAGTCGAACCGATTTTTTTAAGCTTGCTGGGTGAATATAGCGCACCAACTGAACTGTCGATGCCAGATACGACTTGGCAGCAAAAAATTGCAGCCCTGCGTGGACGAGTGATGAAACGTCTGGTTGAAGAAGTCACATCGGCATTTGCTAAGCATCATTTTGAAATTTTAAACGGACAACTGGCTGGCAGCTTACTGCAATACTGCGCTGCTGATATTGAGCTAGGCATTAACCGTGCAAAGGATTTAGCACGCGATAAAATATTTGAACACCCACAAAAAGCGGGTTTGGAAATTATTGCCCATCAAAGCTTACAAAATATTTTAGATGCCTTTATTCCGCTCACTACACCGCATAAAACATTGAGCTTTAAAGAACAACGCTTAATGGCGATTTTATGTCGTTCTGGTGCGCACTTTGGCGGTAACCACTATGAAAATATCATGCAGGTCTTAGATATTATTTCTAAATTTTCAGACCACCAAGCGTACAACTTGTCTCAAGAGTTACAAGGCAATAAGGCAGGATTGATTTAAATAAGTCATCAACATCCGGTTTGATGATAAAGCCATCAATCCGAACTCAATTTTCCATGAGTCTTTTGCCTTTCTGCGCAATGCTCACTACTATGCAACCATTGATAAAAAAGTGAATCACACAACATGATCGGATGTCTTATTGGTGAAGTCTTCGCACTAGAAGCACCCACCGTACTTTTAAATGTAAATGGTGTCGGTTATGAAATTGATACACCACTGACAACCTTCTGCCAACTACAAAAAGGCCAGAACATTACCTTATGGACGCACCTTGCCGTGCGTGAAGATGCTCAACTGCTCTATGGTTTTCTACATCAACAAGAAAAAATCATTTTTCGCACCCTATTAAAGGTCAACGGTGTCGGCCCTAAAATGGCTTTAGGTATCTTATCCACGCTCAGCGTCGATATGTTGATTCATACTGTCGAACATGAAGATATCAATACACTGGTTAAAGTACCTGGTGTGGGTAAAAAAACCGCTGAACGCCTCATGATTGAACTACGTGATCGCTTTAAAGCGATGTCTTCAGGCACAGTACCAAGCAACTCAACCGTTGAACAAATCCAGTTCACAGGCAACTCTGCCGTTGCAGAAGCCGAAGCTGCGTTGCAGTCTTTAGGTTATAAACCTTTAGAAGCACAGAAATTGGTCAATGCTGCAAAAGGTGATTTTACTGAAGCAAGTGACATCATCCGTGCTGCACTCAAATCGATGAATAAATAAAGCATCTCAATCAAGACGACATTTGATACACGTAAGTGTCATTCGCAACTGTTCGAGTCAGGAGACATTTGCACATCAATGTTTCTGCGATATAGTCGATACGAACTTTCATTCGATGAGTTTTGCGATGAGGTACATTGCACCGCAAGTGGTTTTCTTGCGAAGCATTGCTTCTCATTTTGTAAAACAAAAGTAAGACGAACCGCAGGTTATTCCTGAGTTTCGCTTGAAAATGGAAAGACTCCGCCAAGGTATATACTTTCTTTTCTGACATTTTGCTACAAAGCATATTCACCTAAAGTTTAAATAATATATGCAAGACCGTCTCATCGGTGGTTCCGAAAAACCCGAAGATCATATCGACCGCGCTATCCGCCCGACCTCACTCGATGACTACATCGGTCAGCCCGTAGTTCGTGAGCAAATGGAAATCTTTATTGGCGCAGCACGTGGTCGTGGTGAAGCCCTCGATCACACCTTAATTTTTGGTCCACCGGGACTAGGTAAAACCACACTTGCCAATATTATTGCCCGTGAAATGGGTGGAAACCTCAAGTCGACTTCAGGCCCCGTACTAGAACGGGCTGGGGATTTGGCAGCCATGCTGACCAACCTTGAAGAAGGTGATGTGCTGTTCATCGACGAAATCCACCGTCTTTCCCCCGTGATTGAAGAAATTCTTTACCCAGCCATGGAAGACTACCAACTCGACATTATGATTGGTGAAGGTCCTGCCGCTCGTTCAATTAAGCTCGACTTACCCCCTTTTACTTTAGTTGCCGCAACCACACGTGCTGGACTCCTCACCTCTCCTTTACGTGACCGTTTTGGCATCGTGCAACGCCTTGAATTCTATTCAGTCACTGACTTGACGCATATTGTGACTCGTTCTGCCAATTTGATGGATGTACCTATTACGCGTGAAGGTTCAGCAGAAATTGCACGTCGTTCGCGCGGCACACCACGTATTGCAAACCGCTTATTACGTCGAGTTCGTGACTATGCGCAAGTCAAAGGTACTGGTGAAGTGACACAAGACATGGCTCAGCGTGCCCTCGATATGCTCAATGTCGATAAAGATGGTTTAGACACTTTAGACCGTCGTTATTTGAGTATGTTACTTGAACGTTTTGATGGCGGCCCTGGTGGTGTAGAAGCTTTGGCAGCAGCGATGGCTGAAGACTCAGGTACATTAGAGGACGTGATTGAACCGTATTTAATTCAACAAGGTTATGTGATGCGGACAGCCCGTGGCCGTATTGCCACCAATATGGCGTATTTGCAGTTTGGTATGACACCGCCTGAACCGAAGGATAAACCCTAAAATACCTGTTTAATGCAAAAGAAGGAGGCTTAATGCCACCTTCTTTTGCATTCACTATTTATTCTTTGTTTCTTTAAACTCATTAAAGTCTGCTTTACGGATCATGGCATGAATACCTTTGGTACGATCAACTACTTGGGATACCTCAAAATCTGTAGCGGCACTTAAATAAGCATATGCAATTTCTTCTGAAATACCATATTCATCAACCAAAAAGCGAATCGCTTCACGTGTTGATTTACGCATTGCTTCGTCCAAATCTTCGTCTAAACCAGGCGTAATCCAAAACTCCGCATTCTCTGCTAGAGGTTGTCTAATGGTTTTACCAGGTACTTTATCCTTGCCCGCTTTTAACAATGTAATTTTAAACGTTGCCCGCGCTGATCCCTCAAGAGCAGTCAAGGAAACTTCACCATCTCCTTGAACAAAATGACTATCACCTGTATAGAACAGTGCACCTGGCACTTGTACAGGATAGTACACCGTTGCCCCAGCACTTAACTCATTAATATCAATGTTTCCTCCATAAAATGATGGGGGTACTGAATGCACAGGTTCGCTTGTATTTGCAGCCACCCCCATAGTCCCCATAAATGGGTTTAAAGGAAAGCGGATTGATGGGCCTGTATCAGTTTTTAAAACACCTTCCCAAACTCCATTTTTATTTTTTTCAATTGGCGTAAAGATAGAAACATTACCGTATGCATCTGGATTATTTGCTGAAGCTCCATCCATCTTTTTACGCTTTGGAAACTCAGGTAATGTACCCTTTCCATGTCTATTTGAAATCACACCATAAGGAACTCGTGGTTCAACTTTTAAGATTTCAACTTTTAAAATATCCCCAGGCATTGCACCATCAATTGCAATTGGACCTGTGATGATGTGTGGACCATCTTTATGAAAATCATGCTTTAAATTGGAGCGCGTAATTAATTTTGCTTCATCTAGAACATTTTCAGATTCAACCCCATGCGATGAAAAATACTTTTCAGCATCTCTCCCCTGATCTTCAAGCAATCCTTCATGTGAAACAGTATCAAAGGTCACTGTACTTTCCGAAGGAACTGTTAATACTGGTTTAGCATTCTTATTTGGTAAATAGCCCCATGTAATTGTTTTTAATGTACTTGGAACATAATAATTCCCTTGATATTCACCTTGTTTTAATAACATTGGCTTATTTTCTAGTTGTTTTAAAACCTGAAAGTCATCAGCAAAAGTGAAAGATGAAAGTGCTAAAAGACCAGATGTGACAGCTATAGATAATGCTAAACGCGTTGTCATATGTAAATTTCCCTAATTTAATTACATAACGCTAAAAGCAAATTTAATGCCATTTTAAGTTAATATTCACGTTTTAATAAGGTTATACCTACCGCACTATTAGTCAGCTTCTTAATACAATACTGGGTATGCATTGATAAAATATTTAAATAACATTATCTTTTTTTTAAACTAGAATCCATCACAAGCCTTGGCTATACATCCCCTCTCGACAATTTATAAAGAAGAAATTTCTCTCACCTCTTCGACCAGCATTAACTCACACGCCCCATTTCCTGTGTCTGTCCGACTCAGTGAACTGCGCCACGTCCAACCATCAGCCGACTTAACTTCAACCAGTTGCCCTTTTAAATAAACCATGTCGTCTGCATCAATATCTGCAAGCTTTTGTGCAACAACTTTATTGGCTGGGATCAAATGCGTATTGGCACTACTCGACGCAATCTCATTTACTGGAATGGGTGGATTGTTCTCATAACGCCAATAATACCAACGATTACTTTGTGTAATGGATAATTGCTTGTAGACTTCAGGTTTCGCCATCTCGTTCCAACCCAAAGCAAAATCCACAGGACTTAGATCTGCTTCACGGCCCATCCTATAGTTTTCACGCGCCAACACACGAAACTCTCCCGCATATGGTTCTAAGGAAGTAATCGTGTAGCCTTCAACTTGCTGTACATTTTCAGTCGGTGAATATAACTCTAAACTTCTGCTTCCTTGCTCAGGTTTAAGCCAATATGTCCACAGCGCAAATGCCACAGCCAAAATAAGCAGCAGCTTAAAATAACCATTCATTCCCTTATCCTTATATTTTTATAGCCATACAGCGCTTAACTCCCCCAACAGTCATGAATCACAATATTTGACATCTTGTGCCATTGGAGTGAAATCTCATAATGCTAAACTGCGATGCATTAGTACTTTGACGTGCACCAATTTTAAGACCCTGTCCTTAAATATAAAAGCGCCAAGTCAATCTAAATCGACTCGTACAACTGGAAAAACGGAATACTCTCATGGCGAATAAATTTGAATTCAACATTCGTGTCTATATTGAAGATACTGATGCAGGTGGCATTGTTTACCACGCCAATCATATTCGCTTTATGGAGCGTACCCGTACAGAGTGGTTACGAGCTTCTGGTGTAGATCATTACTGGCATCAAAAAGACTATAACTTCGTTGTACACAAAATTAATGTGAAATATTCACGTCCAATTTTAATGGATGATTTAATTACTGTTACAGCAAGTGTTGTTTCGTGTAAGGCTACGTCATTTGTGTTGCAACAAAATATTTATCGTGGTGAAATCATGCTTGCATCTGGTGAGGTCGAATTGGCATGTATCAGTTCAGAAATGAAACCACGTCGACTTCCCGATGAAATCCGCGAACTGATTCTAAAAGAATTAGGACAAGACTAAAAAAATTATTGGCACATGTAGTAACTATGGCAACTCAACTCGAATCATCTCTTCAAGTTTCAGATCTAATATTACAAGCAAGCCCAGTCGTACAACTGGTAATGCTGGCTTTACTTTTGGCCTCGCTGTTTAGCTGGTATCTGATTGCCAAGTTACACATGAGTTATAAAAAAGCACAGGCAGACGATGACCATTTCCAAAAAATTTTTTGGTCGGGTGCTGAACTGAATACGCTGTATAACAATGCGCAACTTAATTCCAAACGTGTCGGCCTTGAGGATATTTTTTATCAAGGTTTAGGCGAGTTTTTAAAACTCAAAAAACGCAATGCTGCCCCAGCACAAACCATTGAAGGCACAGAACGTATTTTACGCGTCGGTCTAAGTCGTGACCAAAGCCAACTTGAACAAGGCTTAGGTGCTTTGGCCAGCATTGGTTCTGTTGCCCCGTATGTCGGCTTATTTGGTACCGTTTGGGGCATCATGAATGCATTCATCGGTTTAGCAGACGTAGATCAAGTCACCCTTGCAACGGTTGCACCCGGTATTGCTGAAGCCCTCATTGCTACAGCGATTGGTTTATTTGCAGCGATTCCAGCGGTATTGGCATTTAACCATTACACTGGAAAAGGCGAAACGGTTTACTCCGATCGTGCTTTATTTGCAGAAGAAATGGTTGCGTTATTACAACGTCAGTCTTTGGGTGAAACTAAGGAACATGACTAATGGCAATTCAACGTTCAGGGCGCTTCGAGCGCATTAAAAAACCACTAAAAAGTGAGATGAACGTCGTCCCATATATTGACGTCATGCTCGTATTATTAGTGATTTTTATGGTCACCGCACCCATGATTACCAGCGGCATCAATGTCGATCTTCCTCAGGCCAATGGCAACCCCATTGAATCAAAAGATGCACCTGCAATGGTCAGCTTAGATAAAGAAGGTCGCTATTTCCTTAAATATAAAACACACAGTTCAGCTGAACCTTTGGCTTTATCTGAATTGACGTCTATTTTAAGTGAAGCACAGCAACAAGCTCAGGCTGAAAATAAAACTTTAACCGTTGTTGTGGAAGGTGAACAGTCGCGCTCTTATGGCGAAGTCATGTCGCTCATGAACAGTCTACAAGAAGCGGGTCTCAGCCAAGTTGGATTACTCACAGAGCCATTAAAGTAATTTATGAAAGATTTTAAAAAGCCACCGTTTAAACAAAAAGCCATCGCGCTTGGATTTACCTTTGGTGTCCATGTGATTGCTGTTGTTGGCTTACTTTATCTTGGTATGAGTAAACCACCAGAGCCACCGAAGCAAATTAGAACTGTGCTCATCAAACCTGAGGACTTAAAGCCTGTTACGCTTGAAGAAACAGAGTTTACGGAAACAGCACATGAAAATGTCGCCAAAGAAATCACACAAACTGCTCCGCCCGCTGTAGAGCCTGCACCTGTTATCCTAACAGCGCCACCTATAACACCCGTTGTACCAAAGGTCGACGCTCAAAAAGCAGCAGCGGATGCCAAAGCTGCTGAAACGGCAGCGCGTAAAGCTGAATTACAGCAGCAGATTCAGGCACGTGCAAAGGCAGAAGCTGAAAAACTACAAGCTCAGCAAGAACGTGCTGCTGCCCGTGCAGCGGAGCAAGCTAAAAATGCTGAGAAAGCCAAAGCAGATGCAGCGGCGAAAGCCGAAGCAGACGCCAAACGCCGAGCAAACTTAGAAGCATTGAAAAAAGCAGAGGCAGTACAAAAAGCGAAGCTTGACGCACAAAAGAAAGCAGATCTCGCTAAAAAGCAGCAACAAATTACTGACGCCAATAAAGCTAAAGTTGCGGCTGATGCAAAAGCCAAAGCCGATGCCGATAAAGCCAAGGCTGCCGCTGATGCAAAACGTAAAGCCGATGCGGACAAAGCAAAAGCCACCGCTGATGCAAAAGCCAAAGCAGACGCCGATAAAGCCAAGGCAAATGCCGATGCTAAAGCTAAAGCAGATGCAGCGAAGGCCAAAGCTGACGCTGATGCGAAACGTAAGGCTGATGCGGATAAAGCTAAGGCAAATGCTGATACAAAAGCCAAAGCTGATGCCGAAAGAGCCAAAGCCGCCGCTGATGCAAAACGTAAAGCCGATGCTGAAGCAAAAGAACGTGCAGCTGAAGAAGCACGTGCTTCATCTGCAAAACAAGCTGCCGAAGAAGCCGCGCAAAAGAAAGCTGAAGCAAAGCAAATTGCTTCAACAGCTAAGCGCGACTTTGAAAATAAAATTAAGCGTGCATGGGATACCCCAGCAGGTTCAACGGGTAAAACCGCGACTGCACGTGTCACGCTTTCGGATAGTGGCGCTGTACGCTCTGTGATCGTAAGCTCCAGTGACCCTGACATGAAAGCCAGCGTCGAAGCAGCTGTTCGTTCTGCTGCACCCTATCCAATGCCTTCAGATCCAGAAGCGCGCCGTCAAGCACAAAGCTTTACCTCATCCTTTACTGCAAAATAACCCAAATCCCTCTGAACAGTCAGGGGGATTTTTTTAGCCTAAATCTCAGTACTTTTATATACTCAAATAACTTATTTTAAATACGTTTAATCTGTTTTGGCTTTCAATAACAATCAGTGCAATATCTTTAATTTCAGTCGATATTTCACTCCATACAAGCGAGTCTCTACTGCTCCTTATCACACATATCTACCTATGCGTTTTTGCATTTACGCTTCAACGACTTAATTCTTACTCATTTTTCACAGTGTTATAACAGATCAGTCATAATTTCATGCTTTTAATATTAGAAAATCATGCCATTATGTAGAACAATTAAACCCACAATAAAAGCCGTTTGTTTGAGTAAATAACGAATGATGGAAATGACGCGTAAACACCTTCTTAGCCTAGCCATTTTAACTGCTTTCAGCCCAGTCTTAGTGACTCAAGCGCATGCTCAGCTTCATTTAGAAATTGCAAAAGCACCTGAAGAAGCGCCTAAAATTGCAATCGTACCTTTTAGCAATGACAGCAGTCTCTATCCTATTATTGAAACGGATTTAAACCGCTCAGGGAAATTTACCAGCGCTTCAAAAAATTTACCTGCAACAGCCAGCATGAATAATCCGAACGCAGCCAACTGGCAAGCAGCTGGTGTTCCATATGTCGTTACAGGAACAGTAAAAACCACTGAAAATGGTAGCTACGAGGTTCATTACCAACTGTATGATGTCCAAAAACAACAATATCTTTTAAATGAATTATTAACTGTTCCAGCATCACGCGTTCGTTCTGCTGCACACATGATTAGTGATGCCATTTATCAAGCATTAACTGGTATTCCAGGAGACTTTAGCGGTCGTATTGCTTATGTGCTACGCAATCCAGCTACACCGGAACAACGCTATACACTACAAATCGCGGATACTGATGGTGAGCAGCCACGTACAATTTTAACGTCACGCGACCCCATTCTATCGCCTGCTTGGACTCCAGATGCCAAGAAAATTGCTTATGTTTCATTTGAAACCAAACGCCCTGCAATTTATGTCCAAGACCTTTCCACAGGTGCGCGTGAAAAGCTTGCTAGCTTCCGTGGTCTAAATGGCGCACCAAGCTTCTCTCCAGATGGGAAAAGTATGTTGTTCACCGCTTCTATGCATGGCAACCCAGAAATCTATCAAATGAACTTGGAAACCCGTCAACTGCAGCGTATGACCAACGACAGTGCCATTGATACTGAAGCGCGTTATGCGCCAGATGGTAAGTCATTTATCTTTACTTCTGACCGTGGTGGTTCTGCACAAATTTACCGTTATGACTTGGCAAATAGCAGCTATAACCGTCTGACCTTCCGTGGCGCATTCAATGCACGTGGTACGCTCAGTGCCGATGGCAAAAAACTAGCACTGGTCCACCGTCCAAGCGGCAGTAACTATAAAGTCGCTATTCAAGATTTAAACTCAAGTGTCACCAATATTTTAACACCAACCAGTTTGGATGAGTCACCTAGTTTCTCGCCAAATGGGCAGATGGTGGTGTATGCAACGCGTGAAGGTTCACGTGGTTTGTTATCGATCATGTCACTGGATGGCCGTTTCCGTATGAATTTACCAAGTGAACAAGGTGAAGTCCGTGAACCTGCTTGGGCACCCAAATAACTTTTTAATGACTAGTCATTTAATAATCATCAATTTTCATGGAGATGAAGAATGAAATCGATCAAACTTTTAGCCCTTCCAATCTTAGCGACTGCTCTTGTGGCTACAGGTTGTGCGAGCCGCAAACCTGCTGCAACAATTGAAGCAGGCCAAAACCCAAATGGCTCAACCACAGTCAATACTCAAGGTCTAAGTGAAGATGCTGCTTTAAATGCACAAAATCTTGCAGGTGCATCAGCAAAAGGCGTGACTGAAGCCAACAAAGCATTTTTAGCAAAACGCGTTGTACATTTTGACTATGACAGTAGCGACCTCAGCAATGATGATTACCAAACGCTACAAGCCCATGCACAGTTCTTAATGGCAAATGCAAATTCGCGTGTAGCGTTAACAGGTCATACCGATGAGCGCGGTACACGTGAATACAATATGGCATTGGGTGAGCGCCGTGCCAAAGCGGTTGAAAGTTTCTTAATCACCACAGGTGTGAGCCCAAACCAACTTGAAGCAGTTAGTTACGGTAAAGAAATGCCAATCAATGCAGGCCATGACGAAAATGCATGGAAAGAAAACCGTCGCGTAGAAATTAACTACGAAGCAGTTCCACCACTTTTAAAATAATGCTGGTATCACAACTGAAATAAAAAAAGCGCTCCTTTCAATGAGCGCTTTTTTTATGACTTAAACTTGTTCAGGCTTAGGATTTTCATCAGATTCTTCAGCATGTTGCATAGATTCAATCATGTCATGTTTATTGAACTTTTTATACTCAGCCTTTGCTTCGTAGTCTTGCCACGCTTTTTTCACACTATCGTCTGAAATATCATCTAAGTTAATCCCTTCGCTCGGCGTTGGAGTCGCATCAAATTTTTGCGTTGTCATTGTTGTGCTCCTATTTTTACCTGATATCCCTTCCATCAACATAGCACTTTCCACAAGACTTGCAAGGGTAAAATCGCAGCAAATAGTCGAGTTTAATTGTTCTTTTGTCTCGTTCTCGACTAAAATATAGCGCAATGTTGATTTTGTTACGTATTCAAGTTTTAGTGGAGTCCTCCCCCTTATGTCATATCTCAATCTGTCCCAATTTTTAGAACAACAAACGGGAAATCTTACGCCTGAATTGGCACAAGTAATTAGCACCATTGCTGCTACTTGCCAAACCATCGATCAAGCTTTACAAAAAGGTGCTTTAGCTGGTGTCTTAGGTAGCGCGCAGCATGAAAACGTGCAAGGTGAAGAACAGAAAAAACTGGATGTGATTTCAAATGATTATTTGATTGATGCTCTAAAAATCCACCCACAAGTTGGTGGTTTAGCGTCTGAAGAATTGGATGAATTCACACCAGCTCAAGAAAATGGCAAATATTTAGTTTTATTTGACCCTCTTGATGGTTCAAGCAACATCGACATCAATATGTGTGTGGGTACTATTTTCTCAATCTTGCCTGCAAAAAATGCTGTGACACAAGCTGAAGACTTTATGCAAGCAGGCAACCAACAAGTTGCTGCGGGTTATGTACTTTATGGCCCATCAACCATGTTGGCACTAACAGTCGGCGCAGGTACGGTGTTCTTTACCTTTGACCCAGAAACTCAACAATTCTTGCTCACATCTGAAAATATTCAAGTGGCAGCAGATACCAAAGAATATGCCATTAACTCATCAAACCAACGCCACTGGGAAAACCCAGTAAAACGTTATATTGAAGAACTTCTCGCAGGTAAAACAGGTCCACGTGAGAAAGACTTCAATATGCGTTGGGTGGCTTGTATGGTGGGTGACATTCACCGTATTCTTTGCCGTAGCGGGATTTTCATGTATCCATACGACCTCAAAGATCCGAAAAAAGCAGGTCGCCTGCGTTTAATGTATGAAGCAAACCCTATGAGTATGCTAATTGAACAAGCTGGCGGTGCATCAACAACGGGTCGCGTTCGTATTTTAGACATCGAACCAACTGACCTACACCAACGTGTCCCTGTGATTATTGGTTCTAAAAACGAAGTCGATTTAGTGACCGGCTACCACAACTAATTTTTTTAAATGCGCATAGCCATCTGAAGCGTTATGCGCATGAGTCTCTCCCATGTCAATCGTTTTTCTTGAATCAAAAGACAACCCAAAGATTAAACATCTGCGCGGTTTAATAGAGCAAAGTAGCTACCGTAAAAAGCAAGGTCAAACTGTGCTTGAAGGGACACACTTAGGCTTAGCTTGGGTTGAAAAAAAGAAGAAACTCAATTCTATTTTCACCACTGAAAATGCACTCGAACACCCTGATATTTGCGATATTCTAGATGAATATGAGGGTGCTGTTTTTGTCATTGCTGAAAGCCTATATCGTGACTTAAGCACATTAGGAACCACTTTGCCCTTCTTGGCAGTTGTAGACTTACCAAGTTCAAGCCAAAGTGTAGACTTTAGCTTGGATACCTTGATTTTGGAAAACATTCAAGATCCAGGCAATGTAGGCACATTACTGCGCTCTGCTGCTGCAGCAGGTATTAAGCAAGTTATTTGTACCAAAGGTTCTGCAGCACTCTGGTCACCACGTGTATTACGCGCAGGCATGGGTGCACACTTCTCACTCAACACCTATGAAAACGTTGCCATCGAAGATGTACTCGAACGCTTTGAAATTCCAGTGTATGTGACCAGCTCACATCAGGCTGAAAGTTTATATCAAAAAGATTTAACACAAGCTTGTGTCTGGATCTTAGGCAATGAAGGCCAAGGAGTTTCTGACTTTGCTTTGGCACATGCTCAAGCACTGAGCATACCGCAGCCCGGTGGCCAAGAATCTCTCAATGTCGCTATTGCGGGTTCAATCTGCTTTTTTGAAATGGTACGTCAACGACTTTAAAATCGTTAAGTTATATTAACTAAAGTCTGCTCAGCAGAAAAAATAGATTACACTAGAAAAAATAATTACTTGTGTTGTCAACCAAACCATTATTTCCAACGTTATAGGCACATGATCGAGGAAATAATGGTGGGTATCCGATGACAGGATTTTCCATCTCTATGGATTTAGCACCCAAACAGTCTAAAACGCAGGATTCTAGTACTCTTAAGAGTACAGCAGAGTCTCGCCTAAAAAACTTCATGCAGGAAGTGACTGGTCGTGCGTTAGTAATGATGGAAAGTGCCACCCAAAACCAGCAAGGTATCGCCATGGATTTGGTGCAAGAAGCTTTTATTTCATTACACAAATCTTATTCCGATCGATCTACAGAAGAATGGTATCCCCTGTTCTATACCATTTTAACCAATAAATTACAGGATTGGCGTCGTAAAGAAGCACGTCGAGCACAACCCTTTTCTTTCTTTAAAAAAGTCAGTCTTGATGATGACGATTTTGAAGTCAATGAGGTGGTCGATGAAAGAGCGCTGAATCCTTCAGACTTCTTAAGTCAAGCTGTCACTGCGGATGAAATTCAAGAAGCCATTGCTGGTCTTCCGGTTCGTCAGCAGCAAGCATTTATGTTACGTGCATGGGAAGGTTTTGATACTGCAACCACTGCGCAAATCATGAATTGCTCTGAAGGCAGCGTTAAAACTCATTACCACCGTGCGATTCAAGGCTTACGCAATGCTCTCGCACATTTGAATCCACATCTAGGAGGATCATCCGAATGAAAGATGATTTCTTAAAGCAAGTAACCTCCAAACTTGATGGGCTCGCGCAACACCACAAAAACAAACCCGTGGTGATGCAACATGTTCTTGATGACATTCAAGATCAAAAGTCCTCACGTTATGGCCTTTGGAAAATGTCAGGTTTTGCTTTAGCCGCGGCTATTGCTGGCTTTGTCGTACTTCCGAACTCTGTAACCCTTGATGAAAAGCCACATAACCAAGTGGTTTCGACTCCTAAACTTTCACCTCAAATGGTTGAAGATTTAGAAATGTTATTGGTTTTAGGTGAGGACACTGTTCCACATGGCAGCTAAACGTGTCGCTTTCGCACTTTGCACGCTAGGTTTTTTACAAACCAGTTTTGCAGGTTTTGATCGTTTTTGGATTTTTTCTAAAGATGCAGATACCCAAGTGTCTGAAACATGGGAGTCGTTGTCTGAAGAAGAACAACGAGCGTTGATTCAACGTTACCAATCCCTTAAAGAACTGCCCGATGCGCAAAGTGCAGCCCTGCAACAACGTATGGACTGGTTTACTCAGTTACCTGAGCAAGAAAAGCAAAAAATGCGTGACACTTGGCAACAGATGAGCACCCAAGAACGACGTGATTTACGTGTACGCATGCAAAAAGCAGATGCAGATGAACGTGTGAATATTCGAAATGAATATATCAACAAGTACATCCATAGCAACACTGCTACACATTAAGATGCCTAGCCGAATATAAATACTATAGAAACGCTCATAAAAAAATGCCTCATGTGAGGCATTTTTTTATGCTTACATTTATATTTTTCGTCGTTGTCTAAACCACGCTAATGACAACAATCCAAGCACCCCAAGACCACCCATTGAGCCACCACCACCGCCACTCGCTTCCGTATTGGTATTTTTAGCAGTGTTTGTAAAATACATCATCGCAGATTTAGACTCTTCAGCCTCTGCATCATAGATCACATATTCAATTTCATAAGGGAATGGACTGAAATTATTGCGGACTTCAACTTCAATATTCCCACCATAACATACATATTTTTCATATTCCCCCGGACAAGAACCTGTACGTTCTGGCTTAATATTAATGCCTGCATCCTGACGTACAATACGAAGAGCAAGATCCTTTCCATTCGCATCACGGTGAAATGCTGGACGCTGATGTTCTGCCGCGACTGTACTAATCGGCCCATCACCATCATCACTATCATTTGCCAGTGGATTTACATTGAGTTTTAAAGTGCCACCATAATTCAGGGTGTATTCATCCGTTTTGGCAATCGGTTGTATATTGCTAAACTCCGCTTTTAAAATCCCCGAAGATGTTGCCTGCGTAGCCTTACTCTTCACGCTATATTGGCAATAGACATATTCCGTGCTGGTTGTAGGCTTACCATCGGTGCGGTAAATCATGATTTGTTTTAAATCATCCTTCCACTCACAGCGTAAAGTTGGATCCGCTCTGAGTTTTGAGGTATCCAACACACCATCTTTGGCGCTGAGAACACCTACACCTAATACCTGAGTTTCAGTAATGGTATAATTCTCAGTGTTCATTTCTTTTAAAGCCGACGTTCCATCAGCAGTGTTGACCACAGCCTCATCTTGCAAGACAAACTGAAAGGGATCGACATAAATCGCTCGGTATTTTTGATGTAGTTTGGTTGCCGCTAAAAGCTCTTTATAACGCTTTAACTCTTCATTAAACTCGATCAAAAAGTCTGGATTGGTGTTTTTATCGGCGATTAATTCTTCCAATTCCTTAATATTATTCTCATACGCCTGAAGACGTTCTGCCTGCGAGGTATTTTTCAAATCAGCAATATCCGCTGCTGCTAAACGACGCAACTCAACCGATCCAATATCACAGCTGTTAGCTTCCGCAGGTGCTAACATCAATGTTCCGTCGACAATACGGTCTAGACCACGCTGGTCACTATCATTGCAGCTCAATTTACTGTTGGTATCTAGTAAATCAACTCCTCCACTATTCACTTTCGGAAAATACATTGGGCGGAATAAATTATATTTTGATGGCGAAGTTAAGGAACTGAGTAGACTTCCTATAGCCACATTTTTCACATCAATATTGGTATCTGTCGTACCATCGAGTATTCGTGCACTTGCTGCCAGTTCACATTGACTAGTTGCAGTATCAAACGCATTGTAACCTGCCGTCACACCGGCATCATATTTGTCGGATAGTGTCTGAGAACCGACATAGCGGCATGATGTATTTCCATTATATGCAAGTACATTGTAATACAACGACTTCGTACCGAAATCATCATAATCCAAAACGCTCGCTGCACTGTTTTCTACAATAGTGTTATTTGACAATAATAAATTACTTTCAAGACTCAGATTATGCTCTCGGGTATTAACGGCATACAAAATGCTCCCGTTTACGGTACTCGCAGTATTTTTTGCAATCGTATTATTCGCCATAGCAACTTTTGGATTACCACAAAAATCAAATGTATTTAGATTCGATATCTGACCATTTGAAATAATACTATTCGCTCTAAACTCTATATTCGTTTTTACATCCAACAGCCCTGCATAGCATTGCATTGCAAGAACACTACCCACAGTCGCTTGGTTGTCTTGCAATACACTATTATTTACAGTCACCTGATGCTCACCAGGACCAACGAGATAGAGTGCTCCACCTTTTTTATCGGACTTTGAGTTTAGAATTTGTACATTATTTAAGGTTAATGCTCCACCGACCAGTAAAGCACCGCCTTCATCTGCCGAATAACCATTTTCTAGAATGACATTCTCTAGCGTCAAACTGGTCTTAGTAATGGTATTAAATAAACGTGACTTTCCACCCGCATCAATCCGTGAAGTCAACTCACCTAGGGCAGGATACTTAAAAGTGATGGGATTTTTTTCACGATCTAAATATGGGCTTTTCCCAAAAACCACCACTTTAGACTCGGGAACAATTTCCTTATTCAGTTTATACGTCCCAGCTTCTAACTGAATATAATCGGTTTGACCTGAACCCGTATTCCCAGCACTACAGCCACCATAAGCCTTATTTAAGCTGGCTGTTTTGATTGCCTCACGGAGTGAACATTGATTCATGTTTACATTATCTTCATCTTCAAATGTGTTGACATGAATTGTTCTATCTTCTGCAGCCATTAATGTCATAGCAGCTACCACCATGACACTCAATAATCCTTTTTTAAAGTGTTTCATGTTTGCCCTTTTCTTTTTATTTTCGACGCAGCAAAATTAAAGCAAATAACCCCAGTAAGCTCAGAATACCCGCGCTTCCCCCAGAGGTTTTAATTTTGTCACTTTCCATATGATTTTGCGGTTCTTGTACAATTTGTACATTCACTTCGACGAACGGAATATGTTCATCAAAACGTGTCGTGGTTGTGACCAGCTGTAACCTGAATATATCAGCACCATGCCATGCTCCATTTGGCGTGTAAGTAATATTTCCTAGTTCATCAATCACCACTTTGCCTTTGGATACCGTTTGCGTCTGCTGCACCCGCATACAACCCGGCTGCCATTCTTCACCGTTTGGCGCTTTAGCCGATTTGAACAAGCTTGCACATTCGGTTTTGGACAGTAAATCACTATCGCCAAGCAGATCTGCAACTGAAAGTTTAGCTACTTGCCCCGCAATCAGATCTTCACCAATTAAGCTAATGGTCGTTGGGACCTCAATCTCGATTGAACCACGGTCACAAAAGGTATTATTCGTATTTCGATTCACACCACGTTGATCTGAATTTTCACAGCCAATTAAAGAATCCGTTGTGTTTACAACCACTTTACCCTTGTTCACAATTGGAGAATCTAACCAATGCATCTGACTCATTAAAATGCGTGGACGGATATAGCCTAAAAATTTTTGGTTGGGAACAATATAAGGACACAATAAACTGTCAGCATCTGCAGACATGGTTTTACACTCACCCACCACATCACTGCCTGCAATCAAAGCGCCAGACCAAAACTCATTCGGATAATAACTCGCACCACTGCCACAGTCACTTTGCGTGACTAAGTTGTTCTGAAGAACTGCTTTACTTAAATCCCCAGCACAGTTTTGTGTGATGGTATTTTCAGCATTCCCTAAAACTATACTATTGGCCAGATAAGCCAAGTTTGTAGATGGATTGAAATAAATCCCTTTACTGTTTCCCACCACCGTTAAGTTATTCAAAGCCATGCCATCTCGGACATTGACGACATAACCTGTATTTTTCACAAAGGTACTACTGACCAGACGTGATGCTAAACTGGATAAGGTTGTATCTTCTTTAACAGCTGCATTATTGACAGAGTAAATATTGGCACTGCTTCCATCTGTTGTTTTATTTTCTTTGAAAACTGAATTATAAATCCGAAAAGAAGGCGCATCCCCATACAAAATAGCACCTTGTGCCGCTTGGTTTTGCTCAACCAGAGTAGAGCGAATTTCAACTAGACTACGACTGATACCATCTTCGAGCAAGGTTGCGACATTGTAAATCGCACCCCCTTGCCCTGCAAAACCACCTGTTAATTTGACGTATTCAAGACCTAAATATTCATTGTTATAAATTAAACCACCTTGATTCACACCGCAGTCTTTCGCACAGCCCTGTAGAGTAACCTCTTTTACTAACACACGAATTAAAGCATTCTCAGCATTATCAACCCTTAATAAGTTGTCAGAACCATTCATTTTTAAGATGGCATTACTTAAACCCTGAACAGTTTCTTCCCCCACAGAACTGTCATAACTTGTTCTGAGTGTTAAATCTTTTTTGATCGCAAGATGGGTATTTAGCAAATAGGTTTTATTTTTCTCAAGCATGACGGTGGAAATCGCATCTTTGCCCCCGCAGCCATAATAACCCGCCTCAGGCATACCCTGATTAATATAGTCGATAGCTTCGCGAAGTGAACATTCCGTGTCATTTTTGACAATATCGTCAGTGATGGTCACTTTAATATTGTCCGAATAGGCATGACTCGCCACCAATAGCGTAGCTACACCTATGCTCTTCTTGAGCATAACGATCTCCTTGCTTTTATTTTATCTTTTCTTTTTATTCTTAGATTGCAAAATCCCTGCAATATCTAACAATTTTTCGTACTCTGTCACAGCTCGGACAATTTCTCAAGTAATATTATGATTTACCGATATTCGTCAATTAGCGCATAAATTTGTCTGAGATTTGCATTACTCAGTTTGGTTTTCTCACCTTTTAGCAGTTGAATTAGTTGTTCTAAACTTTGCAATAATACCGAGGTTTGATGCGGCCCATGCGCAAGTAAATAATCAATAATCTGTTGATCGATATGAATCCCACGACGCGATAAAACCGACATCACTAATGTAGAACGATCGGCATACAAACTTCCGTTTGGTACTTTCACACTTACAGCTTGCGTCAGGCGAGATTGTAAATCAGGTAGTTCAAGTTTTAATTCAATCGGTGCAACACGAGAAGAGAACACCAATTGGCCGCCTTCTTCATTATTGTAGTTGATCAAGTGAAAAACCGCTTTCTGCCAATGCGGCACACCGCTTATGGCTTCGATGTCATCTAAAGCGACAAGGTCAAAACGCTCTAAAGAAGTAATTGCTTCTGTTGGCGCATCCAACAGTTCAAGTAGTGAAACTTGAATCGCTGTTTTACCCACATCCAAATAAGAATCACAAATTGCTGAAAGTAAATGACTTTTCCCAGAACCTGCACCACCATACACATAAAAACGATTCATTAAACCCGCATGTAACTGACGAATCGCATCGATAACATGCCCCCATCCCGGCCCAGAAAAATCACTGATTCGGGCATCGAGTTGGGGTTCAATATCTAGTTGCAATTGACGCATGCTGGTTTGTGTATCCTAAATTTCTTTATGGTCTATCTGATCAATCTTACTTGAATTTTCAGATGCTTGCTGAGCTTTTACCGTTTGATTTTTTAGTTCAATATCAACATCGACTTGATCGGTTTCAATCGTAATTGAACCCGCTGATGAATCTTGCACAACATAAGTAGATGTACTATACATTGGGCTGTTTTCATAAAACTCACGTGCATGTCTTAATAAGACCACAATCACAGCAGCGACAGGCAATGCAATTAACATTCCTAAAATACCACCCAATTGAGCACCAGCCAGTACTGCAAATACTACAGCAACTGGAGACAAACCAATTTTATCACCTAACAAGAACGGCTGTAGAATATAGCCTTCTACCGCCTGACCAATCATAAAGACTACGCCAACCAAGAGTAATTGCATCCAATCAATACCAAACTGGAATAAACTTGCAATCACTGCAGCAATAATCCCAACAGCAAAACCTAAGTAAGGAATGATACTGCACAGCCCAGCCACCATTCCAATAATCAAGCCCACTTCAAGTCCAATCAACTGTAAGCCCATTGCATAGACCACACCCAAGAGCACCATGACCAAAAACTGACCTTTGACAAAAGCACCAAGTACGCTATGGCATTCTTTAACAATCACTAAGGTCTGTTCTTCATATCGCCGTGGAATAAGACGACGGAAACTGTCCAGCATGCGATCCCAATCTAATAAAAAATAGAATGCAATAATTGGGATCAGTACAACCGTACCACCAATCTGAATGAAGTTCAGTCCAGACTGAGCCAATTTGGCAATCATAGCCTGAATACTGTCAGCACTATAGTTGGTCTGTACATATTCCATAATCGCAGCTGAAATCTGATCAACATCTAATTCCATTGGGACCAAATTAAAACTGTCAGATAACCAAGGGAGGAATTTATAATTTGCCCAATGTATACCTGAAGGAATGCTGTTCTTCGCATACATCAGCTGTTCCCACACCAGTGGAACCAAATACCAAAATGCCAATGTAATGACAACGCCAATACCGATAAAAACAGCACTAATAGACAACCAACGTGGTAAGCCAATTTTATGCAGTTTATCGACCAGTGGACTAAACAGATAAGCGACTAAAAATGCACCAATAAAAGGTAAAACAACAGGCTTGAGTAGATACAACACCCAGAGTATGAGCGCGATTCCTGCCAAAATAAAAATACGTTTAAGTGTACGATCTTGCATGCAATCTCGCCTTTGTCAGATTTAATCGTTATTGAGAAAAATATTTTAGTAAAGATAACATTTTAGCGCAGAAATAACATATGTGTTTCGTATATTCAGGTATAATCGCCCCGCGAATGCGGAGACTTCATTATGAGCAACTCAACTTCTACCCCAAACACTGGTTTAAGCTACAAAGATGCAGGTGTCGACATTGAAGCGGGCGACGCGTTAGTCGATCGTATCAAATCTGTCGCGAAGCGTACTACTCGTCCTGAAGTAATGGGCGGATTAGGTGGCTTCGGTGCACTTTGTAAAATCCCTAAAGGTTATGAAGAACCTGTTCTCGTATCTGGCACAGACGGTGTTGGTACAAAATTACGTTTAGCATTGAATTTGAACCGTCATGACACGATTGGTCAAGACTTGGTTGCAATGTGTGTAAACGATCTTCTTGTATGTGGCGCTGAGCCATTATTCTTCCTTGACTACTATGCAACTGGCCATCTTAATGTAGATGTGGCTGCAAACGTAGTTACTGGTATCGGTACAGGCTGTGAACTTGCAGGTTGCGCATTGGTTGGTGGTGAAACTGCCGAAATGCCTGGCATGTATGAAGGCGAAGATTACGACTTGGCAGGTTTCTGTGTAGGCGTAGTTGAGCAAAGCAAAATTATTGATGGCTCTAAAGTCAAAGCGGGTGACGTTTTAATTGGTGTTGCATCAAGTGGTGCTCACTCAAACGGTTACTCTCTACTTCGTAAAATTTTAGATGTGAAAAACGTTGACTTGACGCAAATCGTTGATGGTCGCCCACTTGCTGATGTTGCAATGGAACCAACACGTATTTACGTGAAGCCTATTCTTCAACTTTTAAAAGAAGTTGATGTACACGCAATGGCGCACATTACTGGTGGTGGTTTACCAGGTAACTTACCACGCGTATTGCCGAATGGAGCTCAAGCTGTTGTGAATGAAGCATCTTGGGAATGGCCAGAATTGTTTAAACTTCTTCAACGTGAAGGTGGTGTTGAACAGTTTGAAATGTATCGCACATTCAACTGTGGCGTAGGCATGGTCTTAGTTGTTGATGCTGCTGATGCGGATAAAACAGTTGAACGACTCAATAGCCTTGGTGAAAAAGCTTTCACTATGGGACATATCGCTGACAATGCTGAGTCAGTTGAAGGCGCAGACGAAAAAATCCGCGTGATATTCGCTTAAGCCATATGATTAAAATTGCTGTTCTGGTTTCAGGAAGTGGATCAAACCTTCAAGCCTTGATTGATGCCAATCTATCAGGCCAAATTGTGGGTGTGATTTCCAACAAACCTGAAGCCTATGCGCTACAGCGTGCTGAAAATGCAGGTATTGCAACAGCAGTCATTGAGCACAAACAGTATCCTCATCGTGAAGCCTTTGATGGTGTCATGCATCAACAATTGCTTGATTGGAATGTGGACTTAGTGGTTCTTGCTGGCTTTATGCGTATTTTAAGTGAGAAATTTGTCAGTGCTTGGGAAGGGAAAATGATCAACATTCACCCTTCTCTTCTACCGCATTACAAAGGTATGCATACCCATCAGCGCGTACTAAATACTGGCGATCAACTGCATGGCTGTACCGTGCACTATGTGACGGCTGAACTTGATGCAGGTCAAGCTTTGGCACAAGGTGTACTGAAAGTTGGTTCACATGATGGTGTGAATAGTTTGGCCCAACGTGTCCATACGCTTGAGCATATCATCTACCCGCAAGTGGTAGAGTGGATTTGTACACAAACGATTCAGCATACAGACCAAGGCGTTCTCTACCGCAATACCCTGATGCACGAGCCAATTCAGTTTTGCAAATTTTAAAATAAAAAAACGCCTCCTTGGAGGCGTTTTTTTTATGGCTACTGAAAAGTACTATTAAACATTTTCTTGAATCAGCGTCTTAATCAGAGCAACCGTTTCCTCTGGTCGCTCCAAAGGAAACATATGGCTTCCCTCAACGATTTGATAAGGAATGCCAAATTTCTTTTTCACTATTTGTGGAAAACCTGGACCAATAAAAGGACCTTTTTTAGCAATCATTAAATGCATCGGCACTTGTGGTTTGCACTGAGGCAGCCACCATAAAGAGGGATTGGTTCTGAAGATATGAACTTCATCCATTTTTGCAATCGTAAGTTCAACACCACCACGGACACGATCTTCCGTTAAAGCATAGTCAATATAAGCTTGAAAACAGTCTGAATCAAAGTCTTTATAAAAACCTTTTGGACGTAAAAGTTCAGCTGCTTGCTCACGGCTTTCCCAATGGTCACGACGCCGTAAAGATAGCGCTGCTGGTGACATGGTATCAACCATTTTTAACTTCAACATTTTCGCAAAGTGTAATGCAAATGAGGCTTTGCCCATGATCAAAGGTGGGTCCATCATGATGACTTGTTGAAATAGCTCAGGACGCTGTAACGCCGCCTGAAACGTCAACACTGATCCTAATGAATGTCCCAAACCAATCACTTTACGACCCTGTGCCTGACGAACAATACTGTCAATCACTTGCTGAGTTAAGCTTTTCCAATGGTTATCAATCGGGTAGCTTTTATCTGGCCCTAATAAAGGGACATAGATCACATCATACTGATCTGACAGTAAATCAAATAATTTCTGATAGACTTTAGAAGGCACGCCATTGGCGTGCGCAAAATGAATTAAAGGTTTCATTGGAGTTTCGTAGTCTGTTCAGATTGCATTTGATTTGAAAGTGAAGATGCAAAACCAGCTCCCATAGATGCACCTAAACGGCCTAATACAGCATCTAGTGGGCTATGTACCACCGTATAATCCATCGCTTTATCGGTATTTAGTTCACGTTTTAAAGTATGTAAATTACCAATACGATCAGCAATACCCAGTTTTACCGCCTGATCCCCTGTCCAGAAAAGACCTGAGAAGAGTGCAGGATCGTTCGACTTTAACTTCTTGCCACGACCTTGTTTCACAGCATTAATAAAATGCTCGTGTACATTATCAAGTACACCTTGAACATGTGCGCGCTGCGCAGGGTTAACGGGTTGTGTCATTGACAATAAAGCTTTGTTTTGACCAGAGGTCATGGTGCGGTCTTCAACACCCAGTTTTTGCATGAGACCATTCACCCCATAGTTCGGCATAATCACACCGATTGAACCCACTAAACTCGAAGGATTTACCAAGATTTCGTCCGCAGCGGATGCGATATAGTAAGCACCTGATGCACCTGTATCACCAATCACCGCATACAATTTTTTATCGCTATGCGCTTTTTTCAAATATTGAATTTCTTGCCAAATTTCATCCGACTGAACCGGAGAACCGCCTGGTGAGTTAATATTGAGCACCACCGCTTGGCTTTGTTTATTTTCAAAAGCTTTCTTTAATGACTTAATCGTGTCATCACTGTTTACGCTTTGCTCATCAGCGGCAATGGTACCAACAATATCAACTACAGCAATATGTTTAGATGCAGTTGCATCAGTACCACTGGTCGAACAGCTCTTGGTCATGGCTATCAGAATAAACAAAAGGTAGGCAAAAGTTAGACATTTGAAAAAGATACCCCAGCGACGTGCACGACGTTGTTCTTCAACTGAAGCTAAAACTGCTTTCTCTAAAAGTTTCCATTCGTTTCCTGTCGGCTGTTCATGTACAGGCTGTTGTTTCGGCGTTTCATTTTCTGGTTTTGGTGGCCAATCGGACATATAACAATCCAAACTTGAATAAAATTGCCCTCATTATATACACTGATTTGTAGAAAACTGTCGAAACCGTTTATTTTAGCCTATAATATTTTATGTTTTTATCCACATGTACCATTGACTCTAAAGAATGACTAAAGCACAAGAGCAAAACTCGACTTATCGTTTACTGCGTTTTGTAAGCAAACAACCTATTAAATTTGCACGTTTTTTTGCTAAGGGTTTAGCAGGCTTAGTCAATCTTTTAAAAATCAGTAAAAACAATGATGCTCTCAGACTCAACTTAAAAATTGCGCTGCCTGAGCTGAGTGATGAGCGACGCGAAGTGATTGCGAAGCAAGCAGTACGTAATGAACTGACCACCTATTTTGAGTTTTTTAGTATTTGGGGTTCAAGCAATCAGAAAAATATTGAACGCGTCCAAAAAGTACATGGCGAACATTTGCTACATGAGGCGCTTGCTGCTAAAAAAGGTTTAGTCTTAATCGTACCTCATTTTGGCACATGGGAAATTATGAATAGTTATGTTGCCCAATTTACTGAAATGACCATTATGTACAAGCCCGTGAAGGATCCTGGCGCCGACTTATTTGTTCGTGAGGCACGCAGCCGTGAAGGCGCTCACCTTGTACCGACCGATGAATCAGGGGTACGCCAAATTTTTAAGGCGCTCAAACAAGGGGGAACGACCGTAATTCTGCCCGATCATACCCCAAAACAAGGCGGTGAAATGATTCCTTATTTTGGCTTTCCTTTAGCTTCAAGCAACCTGAGCGCCAAACTGATTCAAAAAACCAAAGCCAAGGCTCTATTACTTTATGCTATTCGTAATGATGATGGCTTTGATATGTACATTGAAGAAATGAGCGAAAGTATTTATCAAGGTACAGCCAATGATGGCACCTTCGTCATTCACCAAGCCATTGAGGACTTGGTCCATCGTTATCCTGAGCATTATCATTGGACCTATAAGCGCTTTAAGGCCAACCCTAAAATTCGAGCACTGTATAACCTTCCCTTTAATGAGGCTGTGACGCGTTTAGAGCAATTGCGTATGGAACAACAGATTCAGTCGACTGCAACCACTGTCGACTCTGACGTTGTGTCGTCAGTTCAATAAGCCCTGTAGGCTGCACAATAAAACCGATACTACCTTGCTCTACTGTTGTTAAGAGTGGGATATTTAAAGCTTTCAAACGAGTTTGCGTTACTGTACTTGGATGTCCATAACGGTTATTGAACCCTGCTGAGGCAATTGCTAATTTCGGTTGATAATGTTTTAAAAACGCATAGGCTGAACTATGTCGACTGCCATGATGCCCCAAGACCAATACATCAACTTTTAAGTCCGGATAATCCTGTAATAATTGAAACTCGGTTTGCCAGCCAGCATCGCCCATAATCAGAAAAGACTGATAAGGCTGTACATCCTTCACCTGTATATAGACCACACAAGATAGCTCATTTTGCTGATATGGCACTTGTGCCAATTGATTGGCTTTCGGTGACAAAATTTTGATTTCCACTTGTTCAGACCGGTGCCAGATCTGACCTTGTTGGCAATAGTTAAAGTTTGACGTAGTTGCCACATCCAATTGCTGATTAGAGTAAACTTGATTGATCGACAACTCATTTTTTAATGTGGCATAACTTCCACTATGATCTTGATCCAAATGTGTAAGTATTAGCTGATCTAATTTCCTCACGCCTTGCTTCGATAAAAATGGCTGAATAATTTGCTTAGCAACACTAAACTTCGTTTCATCATAAGAGCCACCAACGTCAATCATGGCATGCTGTTGGCCATGTTGCATATACACGGCTTGTCCCTGACCGACATCCAGTACGATCAACTCAAAAGGACTGTTTTGGCTACTAAACCCCAACAAAGGAATCAAACCTAGCACCAGCCATGATTTTGGTAGACTCGGTTTGGGCATAAAAACAATGATTAAGAGCAAAATCAGTAAAATGACTTGCCAAGTATTGAGCGCAATCGGATACAACTTAATCGGTAGTAGCGCATCCAGCACATTGAATATGCCCAATAAAAATACCAGCACCCAATCTGCCAACTGAAACAAAAGGCTGCTCAGCGGTTCAAAAAGATAAAAAGTAAATGCTGCCAAAACCTCCAGTGGTACAACCAGTAAACTGATCAGTGGAATAGCGACAAGGTTACTGATTGGGCTCACCCATGAGACTTGCTTGAAGAAAATAATCACCAAAGGCATCAGAGCCACAAATATTTTCCACTGCGACTCAACCAAAAATTTTAGGCTAAAAACGAGTCTTTTCTGCCAAGACTGCGGGCGAGTCAAATCGAGCCGAATAGTGGTTTGATAAATGCGTAAAAGTACAAAGCACGCACCATAGGACAACCAAAAGGCAGCTGATAGAATTGAAAAAGGATCAAACAGTAAAAGGAGGGATGCACTCAATAAGAGTAACGTCAAAGCTGAAATTTTCTGTCTGAGCCAAATAAACACACTTAAACAGAAACAACTGAGTAAAGTACGAAGTGCAGGAATCTCAAAACCGACAAAGGCACAATACAGCAATACGCAGCAACAAAATGGCAGTAACAATGCATAAGGTCGTGGGATTTTTAGAAAAATCTGTGGCCAATAACGATTCAGCACCTTTTGTAACAGCCAACACAGCATCACGGCAAAGATCAACACATGTGGCCCAGAAATCGCTAACAAATGACTAATGCCAAAACGTTGAAAAAAGTCTGTCGTCTCCTTATCTAAGAAACTTTCATCCCCAGTCAGAAGTGCTAGAATTAAGCCCTTATGGCTTAAGGGCTGGCTATAAATAAAATGACGAATGTTTAATCGCTGATGTTCTATACCCAGTTGAATTTTATTGAGTACGCCCTGCTGTTTTCTTAAATAATGGGTATAGCCTAACGCATAAATTTCTGACTCAGACAAGGGTTGTATTTGCTTGAGTTTAAAACCCGACATGAGATTACGTTGCAGATACCACTGCTCAACATCGAATACACCTTGCACCGCATAACTATGTGCAGGACGAATTTCTCCTGTCAATCGGTAGTATTTCCCAAGTTCCAAGACCTCTTGTTGATCTGAGATCCTTTTTTGAAAACCCAACCACTGCACTGGTTGCACATGTCGGTTCAAGACCTGTATTTCTTGCTGAATGGTCTCAGCACCCAGTTGGTTAATTTTTGCTATATAAACAATGACTTCAGCATCTTCAACTTTTGTTTCTTTATAGGCTAGACGCTGTTGCAAAGCCGATTGTGCATAATGATATCCCGCAGTTAAAAACAGCATGGAATAAATCAGTCCACATATAAACTGCAAAATAAGGGCGTGTTTGTGCTTAAAGAGAAAAAGCTGTAAAGGCAAAAGTAGGATGACTAAAATCAGCGCTGGATAAAAAAGGTGATTTAGAATGGGGATGGTCTGCCCCATCAATGCAATTCCTACAATCCAAGCAGCAGCATATAAAAATTTCATTCTTTTATTCAGTTATTTTTTTTATTGGCGCCATAATAAAGCCCACCGAAGTGGGCTTCAATAGATAGTGGCTTTATCTCATATTTTTATCGGCACTCAGCCTAGTCATTGACCCAAAGACCATCCTGCATATGCAAAATAGAATCGGCGGACTGAGCCAGTTGTTCATCATGTGTCACGATCAACATCGCCATATTGAACTCCTGACGTAAATCCATCAGCAGTTCAAAAATTTTGCTTGCTGTTTTCCGATCCAAGTTGCCTGTTGGTTCATCTGCCATCATCAACGCAGGCTTGGCCACCAATGCACGCGCTAATGCAACCCGTTGCCGTTCCCCGCCCGAAAGCTCACCTGGTTTATGGGTTAAACGATGCGTCAATCCTACACGCTCGAGTAAATATTCGGCTTGCTTTTGTACATCCTTAAAGTTGGTGCCTTGACGTAACATCAATGGCATTGCCACATTTTCCAAAGCAGTAAATTCAGGCAACAGATGATGAAACTGGTAAACAAAACCTAAGTGTTCGTTACGTAAATAACCACGCTCAGCTTCATTCAAACTGTCAAAACGACTGCCCTGCAAAAACACTTGGCCCGAACTCGGACGGTCTAAACCACCCAAGACATGCAACAAAGTACTTTTACCCGAACCACTCGACCCCACAATCGAGACAAATTCACCTGCTTTAACTTGTAGAGAGAGACCTTTAATCACCTCAACAGTCGACTTACCATCGGTAAAATGCTTTTCAATATTTTGCGCTTCTAAAACAATTTTACTCATAACGTAATGCCTCCGCAGGTTGGATTTTTGCGGCACGCATTGCAGGATAAATAGTTGCAAGGAAACTTAAGACTAAAGACAGTGACACAATGGTTAATACATCTTGCCATCTTAAATACGATGGTAAGTAATTGATAAAGTAGGCATCAAACAGATGCAGTCCCATCACATTGTTTAGCCAACCCACAAAACCACTAATTCCAGAGGCGAAAACAATGCCGAGAATCGCGCCCGATACCGTACCAATTACACCAATAATCGTGCCCTGAACCATAAAAATACGGGTAATGGTTGCAGGTGAAGCACCAAGGGTACGTAATATGGCAATATCCGATTTTTTATCGGTTACAACCATCACCAAGGACGACACAATATTAAATGCAGCCACCAAGACAATCAGGAAGAGTAATAAGCTCACCATAGCCTTTTCCATTTGGATCGCACTAAACAAATTGCCGTGAGTATAGGTCCAATTCGAGGCATAAAAACCACTTGGCAGATCCATCACAATTTCATCAGCTACTTTAGGTGCTGCAAAAATATCATCCAATTTCAAGCGAATGCCTTGCGCGCCATCAGGTAAGCGTAACAACGTTGATGCATCATTCAAGGCAATGTAGCCCATCATCGAATCGACCTCAGCACCAATGCTGAAAATGCCCACAATTTTGAAACGTTTAAAACGCGGTACCACACCCGCTGGTGATGGTGTTGCCTCCGGTAAAACCAAAGTCACACTATCATTTAAACCTAAACCTAAGGCATCGGTCATTTGTTTGCCTAAAACAATACCAAACTCACCTTTTTTTAAGTTATCAATACCACCTTCAACCATGTGGTCTTGGATAATCGAAACCTTTTTTTCATATTGAGGTTCGATCCCCGTGACCATAATTCCAGCCACTTGGCCTTGTGCCGTAAGCATCCCCTGCAATTGAGTAAACGGTGCTACGCCTGTGACGTGTTCCTTTGTCTCAATTTTTTTTGCAAGTTCAGGCCAATCTGTTAAAATTTGTGTTGAAGAAACAGTGGCTTGAGGTATCATTCCAAGTACACGTGTTTTCAACTCTCGGTCGAAACCATTCATTACAGATAAGACTGTAATAAGTACAGCCACACCCAGTGTTAGACCGATCATCGAAACCAGTGCAATAAAAGAAATAAAGTGGTTGCTACGCCGTGCGCGAGTATATCTCAACCCTATATACAGCGAGATTGGTTTAAACATACCATCTAGTCCGAGGTCATAATTATGGAAAATTTACAGCATCAAAACGTTCAACCAGAACGTCGTGTGATGTCACGAATCGATGCGGCCTTGAGAATTAACTATCAGATCATTTCTGATGATGTTGCCCTGAATGACCCTTACGATCCTAATTTTGTTTTACCGCGCTATTTTCTACTACTCGCAGAATTAGATCAATTTGATCATGCACTAAACTACGAATTAGAACAATTATCTGAAAAAGATCAACAAATTGCTCGAATCTTATCCCTATTTAACCAGAAATTAAACCTGATCACGGGGTCTTTGTACGACACAATTGTACAAACCATGTTACCTACGCCTGAACATGTGAACTTTTCAGAAAGTGGTTTGAGTTTCTATAGTGATAAACAAATTCAAGATGGTACTTATATCCACTTAACCTTGAGCCATCCTGAAAACTTCTTCCATATTGCCGCGATTGCACAAGTGGTGTACAGCAATGAAGAGGAAAATGGCAAGTGCCGTACGGGAGCATACTTTATTACCTTGCACCCGCAAGATCGTGTCAAATTGGCCGACTGTATTTCTTTGACGGTCGAAGATCATTAAAGCCAGAACCTTGGACTATTTTTGGCTTTTTAACTTTTGGGCAAGTTTCCGACTTGCCTGAAGATCTTTATAAAAGTAAACAAACAAACCTGACAGTAAAACCACTGCACCCAAAATCACCATCATCGAGAGTTTTTCTTGATTCAGCACAGCACCTATAAATAAAGCAATCATCGGTGTCATAACAGTAGTCAGCGATAAAGTCGTGGGTTGAATTTTCTGCACCAATTTAAAATAACAGAACATCGCAATCAATGACGCCATGACGACCGTATATAGCAGCGCCAAGCAAGTTTTCAAATCGGGCATTTGCTGCGGTGCATGCTGCCAAATAAAAGGCACAATACATATAGCCGCCAATGTCGACACCAAAATTGAACCTGTCGCTTGTGCAACGGGTTCAATATTCGCATTGACTTTTTTCACCCAGAAAATAGAGGCTGCATAAGAAAATACACTAAGTAACATCAGTCCAATCCCAAACGGATGGACATGCTGTGCTGTACCTGCAAGGCAAATTATCGCAAGTCCCAGCAGTGCAATACACATTCCAAGCCACTGCATCGCACTCAAATAAGTCTTAAAGTAAAAACGCCCGATCAACCCTGCCATAATCGGTGCTAAGCCAAACATCAATGCAATCATGCCTGAACTAATATAGTTGGTCGCCACATAGGTAAAAAACTGCGAGCCAATCAAGCTAAAAGAACCAGCCAAATAACTATGCCAAGCAACTTTATCGGTAGGGAAATGTCGCTTTAAAACCAATAACAAACAAATAGCCAAAGGCAGCGCAATGAAAAAACGTAATACCAACGCCCACAGCATATGTAAATCGGTCACACTCCACACAATCGCTAAAGGCGTTGTGGACCAAATAAAAACCAATAATCCATAGGTTGCCATCAGATTGGCTTTAGAAGACATAATCAGCTCAATGCTAAATGGCAGTTTTGCGTTTTTGCTTTTGAATGGTTTGGTCTAAAGAACTAGAAAATTCGCGTTTATCACGCTCAGAAATAGGTGGTGGCCCACCCGTGTTTACACCTGCTCCACGTAATGAATCCATAAAATCACGTAAATGTAGGCGGGCTTTGATATTAGCGGTAGTATAGATTTCACCACGTGGGTGAATTGCGATTCCACCCTTTTCAATCACCTGTGCTGCCAGCGGAATGTCTTGTGTCATCACAATATCATTCTCTTTCATGCGTTCGATGATTTCTTTATCCGCGGCATCGGCCCCACTCATCACTTGAATTGAATTTATACGAACGGAAGGCGTAATCCCGACATTTTGATTGGCCACAAAGGTCACTTCAAGCTGATAACGATCTGAAGCACGTAAAATCACTTCACGTAAAATTTTAGGCAATGCATCTGCATCGACCCAGAGTTTAAATGGCAGCACTGCACATCCATAAACAAAAGAAACTACCTTAGTCTAACAAACTCAGTGCTTGAGCATAATAGATAAAACCGCTCAAAATCCCTAATACAACGCTTGTGTCATACTTTTTAAGTATCAGATGAAAATACTTTACTCTTTTGTCTGTCAAATAAAGTAAGGCTTTAGTCTTTTTTGATGATTTTCCAGTAAAAATAAAATATAGCACTTGAAATATAGAAATAACCCTCGATTTAATAGGGATATATAACCTCATTCAATCGTGCATATGAACAATCAAAATAGTCCAGAAATAATCACCATTGATGACCAAAACTTTGGTAGCCACGTCGAGCATTGGAATTTACTCACAGATAACCCTGCACAAGATGTCCCTAAATGGTTAGGTTTAGCTTTAAATGCACCAATCATGCCGATGGGTTTATGCCAGACTGAACAAGATATGGATGCGGGTTGTTGGCTCATTCAAGGTCCAAGTCAAGCGGCTGTTCAGCTGACTCAAGTCATCGCGGTTGAAGACAATAAACCCAAGGCTGTTAAAACTGCATTTCCAAGTTTTAATAGTCCCTATAAAGTGTCTGCTGTGGTTGAACGCATCATTCGCGGTGAATCCAACACACAAGCCGTTTTACGTTTAAACTTAGGCAATAACAGCATCGTCTACGCTTATGACAGCTTATATAGTGTCAATCATGCTCAATACCAAAAAGACCAAACCTATATTGCACATCTCAATGCATGGGCATATGAACTAGAAGCGGTCGCAGAACACGAGCAACTGGTGGTTGATGACCCGGCATCGATTAAACATCATCGTGCCTTGAACGATATTTTGGCAGCAAACAATGGCATTGCTCCTGCAAACCTACAAGAACAGATTGATGCATGGGAAGCAAAGTCGGATGATGACAAAGAACCTGTGACTGTTGATTTTTCAAAAATGGTCGCTTATTTGTATGGCGAAAAGATCGGTCAGGAAGATGAAGCATGGTTCCAAGGGAATATTGTGGGCAAAACCAATATGCAGTTTATGGAACAAGACTACACTCTGCTTGATGTTGCCTTGATTCATGAAGACAACCAACCTGCAACACTGATTCGTATTGCCACTAAAAATCCAGAGTACGCCAACTTTAATATTGGACAATACATTCGCGGCAATATTTGGATTCAAGCCAACATTTATGCATTAAATCAATAATTTATAAAAACAAGCCAACGTAAACTATGCAAGATCGATGTATAGTCTGCGTTGGCTTTTTTATTTATATCAATACGATTTATTTTAATTTGAATTCATTTGTATAAAACTTATCCACATATTTTATTATCTCTTGCTATTTTAAATTCATTTAAAAGAACTTTTATCCACAGTTTTAAATTCAATTATCTTATTTTAACGATGAATAATAAAATCCTAAGTTCTATGACTTTCAGATAGTTAGTTATTGATAGCTACTGGCTTCTGGGTTAACAGAGCATAAACTTGAATATTTAAGTGATTATGTATAGTGGAGATCTGATTATTTTTAATTAGTACTTTATTTAAGCATTTTTTTATGTTAAAAATACAAACATGCAATAGGATTTTAACGATAATTAAATCGGAATAAAAACTTCCATGAAAATTATGCAAGAAGAAAATATACAGCATGTTGAACATCAATTAGAAAAGCGTTATCAGCTTGACGCTTATTCGTGCATGTTTTTTGTGTTAGGCATGATGATTTCTGCCTACTTCTTACATCAGTTCATCCTGTAACTGATTTCACGTCGCAGCCCAATTCAAAAAAGCCAACTTTGTTGGTTTTTTTATGTCTAATAATATCTGCTACGCCATATCACTGGATCATTCTTTCCATGTTCTACGCTAAGAAACATGGCACCCGCAAAATTACTTGTATCTCATAAACAAAGTTGCTCCCTCCCCCCTTTACTTGTCGCACTCACCTACCATCGCACAAATCGTTAAAAAGTTTTAGGCTTTTAGATATGCCTGCACTTACAAAATAGCAATTTTATATATAAAAAAACCTGTAAGTCTAAACTTACAGGTCTCTGAAAATACTATAAAAATTAGAACAAACGGTTCATACCATTTAAAGTCGCTACACGATATGCTTCAGCCATCGTTGGATAGTTAAACGTCGTTTCTACGAAATAATTGATGGTATTGTTTGGACTATTCATCACCGCTTGACCAATATGAATAATTTCCGAAGCGTTATTACCGAAGCAATGCACACCCAGCACTTCCAAAGTTTCACGGTGGAATAAAATTTTCAACTCACCCACTGTGTCACCCGTAATTTGCGCACGTGCCAAATGACGGAACGAAGCCTGACCCACTTCATACGGAATTTTTTCTTCGGTTAACTCTTGTTCAGTTTTACCAATCGAAGAAATTTCTGGAATGGTATAAATTCCTGTCGGAATATCAACCACAGGTTCTACACCCACTTCACCGCTCATATTTGCACCTGCGCAACGACCTTGGTCATATGCAGCAGAAGCCAGTGAAGGCCAACCAATCACATCACCCGCAGCGTAAATATTTTCCACTTCGGTTTGGTATTGATCATTGACTGTAATTTGACCACGGCTGTTTGGCGTAATACCCACATTTTCTAAGCCTAAGCCATCCGTATTTCCTGAGCGACCATTACACCACAAAATAGCATCTGCTTTAATTTTCTTACCACTTTGCAAATGTAGCACCACGTGATCATCATAGGTTTCAAGATGATCAATCTGCTCATTATGGCGAATCAAAACACCTTGTTGACGTAAGTGATAAGACAAAGCATCAGAAATTTCATCGTCTAGATAACTCAACAATTTGTGCTGTGTATTAATCAAGTCAACTTTATGATCGAGTCCAATGAAAATAGACGCATATTCACAGCCAATCACACCCGCACCATAAATGATGATTTTTTGGATCGAATAATCGAGGTCTAAAATTTTGTCAGAATCGAATACACGCGGATGGTTAAAATCAAGCGCCGCAGGACGGTATGGACGGCTACCCGTTGCGATCACGATTTGTTTGCACATGATCGTTTCTTTGATGCCTTCAGGGCTAAATACTAAAACCGTATTCTGATCTTGAACATAGGCACGACCGTGGTAAATATCAATTTTATTGCGGTCATAAAAACGTGAGTGTGTATCAACCTGTTGTTGAATCACTTTATGTGCATTTTGAAGCACTTGCTTCATTGTAAACTGGCGCCAGTCACCCATTTTTTTAAACATTGGGTCACGGCGATAACGGATAATACTCGATACAGTTTGACGTAAAGCTTTACTTGGAATGGTCCCCACGTGGGTACAGTTACCACCGAGCTGCTCACGCACATCCACAATCGCAACACGCTTTCCAGATTTGGCAAGTTTCATTGCCGCGCCTTCACCCGCAGGGCCTGAACCTAGAACGACCGCATCGTACTTAACGAAAGTTCCACCAACGACCTCTTTTTTACGTGGCATTCAACGCTCCTTCTTTAAAAACTTATTACTTATCTTGGGCATATTATGACGTAATTGCAGGCAATTTGCTGTATTTAGCTTACATATATTAAGTGATAACCACATTTAGTAAATGAATAGTATTTCCGCCCTATCAATTCGCATTTCCGCTATACTAATACTGCTATTTTTAGCATCTCCCCCGTCAAAAACAGTGGAATAGTTGAATATGTCTGAAAACCGTAAACCTGAGCAGGGTATCAAACTTCGTGGCGCAGAAAAGGTCGCGCGTATACCTGTAAAAGTTATTCCTACGGTTGAAACGCCACGCAAGCCGGATTGGATTCGCGTGAAAATGGCAGCACCCGAAGAAGTACAACGCATTAAATCAACCCTACGTGAACAAAAACTGCATACCGTTTGTGAAGAAGCTGCATGTCCAAACCTACCTGAATGTTTTGGTGGCGGTACGGCAACCTTTATGATTATGGGTGACATTTGTACACGTCGTTGTCCTTTCTGCGACGTGGCACATGGCCGTCCAAATGCACTTGACGCAGACGAACCACGTCACATGGCTGAAACAATTTCAAACTTAGGTTTAAAATATGCCGTGATCACGTCTGTAGACCGTGATGACTTACTTGACGGTGGCGCACAACACTTTGTTGACTGTATTAAAGAAGCACGTGCATTAAGCCCGAATACTTTACTTGAGATTTTGGTACCTGACTTCCGTGGTCGTATGGACATTGCGCTTCGCATTATGACTGAGTGTCCACCTGATGTGTTTAACCACAACATTGAAACGGTACCGCGTTTATACAAAGCGATGCGTCCAGGTTCAGACTACCAACACTCTTTAAATCTATTGAAAATGTTTAAAGAATATTGCCCTGACGTTCCAACCAAATGTGGTTTGATGGTCGGTATTGGTGAAACTGAAGAAGAAGTCATTTCACTTTTAGATGATTTGCATGCACACGGCGTTGACTATGTAACAATTGGCCAGTATTTACAGCCTTCTAAAGAGCATGCGCCGATTGACCGCTTCGTTACACCAGAAGAGTTTGAACGCTACACTGCGCATGGTCAAAAGTTGGGCTTTAGAAATATTTGGGCAGCGCCGATGGTTCGTTCAAGCTACTTCGCTGACCGTCAATACTATGGCGAACCTGTACCAGCAGTACGTCGCAAAGCAGATCCTGCGAAAAAGATTGCTGTTCAAACGATTGAA
The DNA here is from genome assembly GCF_028649355.1 of Acinetobacter sp. Gutcm_16. Lineage (NCBI taxonomy): Bacteria > Pseudomonadati > Pseudomonadota > Gammaproteobacteria > Moraxellales > Moraxellaceae > Acinetobacter > Acinetobacter sp. Gutcm_16. The sequence goes on from NZ_JAQSUV010000032.1 coordinate 142,530, forward strand.
GCTTAATTTGCTGTGGTGTTAAACAGTTAAAACGCAAGAATTAAAAGCCCTCATATGAGGGCTTTTTTTATTACGATCTTCGTTCTTTATATTTTTCAATTACGTATTCATACATTTCTAACACAGTCATTGTTCAATAAACATCCTAATCTAATTCAAAGTCTAAAATAATCGTGATGCTACACATCACATCAAATTCATTTTATTACACCTTTTTAGTCTACGTTTTGCCTTATTTTCCGTGGAGTTCTATAAAACGTATGACTCACCTCACGGTGTAAACAACGGGAGGTTTCAATGGGTTTCATTTTCGCCATTTTATTTTTAATCTGTATCCTCTGGGCCATTTTTTATTTTGAACTCAGTCGCTTATTTGGGGCTGCGATCATTATTTTTGCATCCCTCTTCGCTGCTATTTTTATCAGTCCGTGGTCATTACTTCTAGGTCTGCCCTTAATTATTCTCAGCCTGATTGTGGTTATTGATCCATTACGAAAGTCTTTAATCACTCAACCTGCCTATAAAGCTTTAGCCAAAGCCATGCCGAGTATGAGCAGTACCGAACGCGAAGCATTGGATGCAGGCACCAGTTGGTGGGAAAAAGAATTATTTATGGGTGCGCCTGATTGGAAAAAATTTGATGGTTATGTCTACCCAACTCTGTCTGCTGAAGAGCAATCCTTCTTAGATCATGAAGTTGAACACCTTTGTGGTTTACTGAATGAATGGGAAATTCATCATCACTTAAAAGATCTTCCTGTTGAAGCATGGCAATACATCAAAGAACAAGGCTTTTTAGGTTTAATTATTCCCAAAGAATACGGCGGTCGTGCCTTTAGCTCCTTTGCACAAAGCCGCATCATGAGCAAAATTTCTTCACGTTCACTAACCACTGCAGTCAGTTGTATGGTGCCCAACTCGCTAGGGCCAGGTGAATTACTTTTACATTATGGAACTGAAGAACAAAAACAACGCTACCTACCAGGACTCGCCAAAGGTAAAGAAATCCCCTGCTTTGGTTTAACCAGTCCCGAGGCTGGTTCAGACGCGGGTGCAATACCGGATACAGGCGTGGTCTGCTATGGTGTGTTTGAAGGCCAAGAAGTACTCGGTTTACGTATGAACTTTTCAAAACGCTGGATTACACTGGCGCCTATTGCGACTGTGATTGGTCTCGCTTTTAAACTCTATGACCCTGATGGACTATTAGGCGATGCAAGCAAAACTGAATATGGCATCACCTGCGCCTTATTACCTGCCAGTCATGACGGTGTCCAAGTCGGTGCACGACATAATCCTGGTTCACCCTTTATGAATGGCACGGTCGATGGACAAGATGTTTTTATCCCACTCGATTGGATTATTGGTGGGGTGGAAAATGCAGGTAAAGGTTGGCGCATGCTGATGGAATGCTTAGCTGTAGGTCGTGGGATTTCACTGCCAGCGCTCTCCACTGCTTCAGCTGAAATGGCCTATTTAAGTGTCGGTGCTTTTGCCAAAGTCCGCCAACAATTTAAAATTTCTGTAGGACATTTTGAAGGCGTGCAAGAGGCCACCAGTGATATTGCCAGTGGTACATATATGCTCGAAGCTTTCCGCTATATGGTCACTTGTGGTTTAAACGAAGGCGGCAAGCCCGCAGTGATGACAGCCATGGCCAAATACTATGCCACCGAAACCATGCGTAAAATTGTCAATCATGGGATGGATGTCGTTGGCGGACGGGCAGTACAAATGGGGCCGCGCAATTTTTTAGCATTGAATTATCAAGCCATCCCCATTTCAATTACCGTTGAAGGGGCCAATATTTTAAGCCGTTCTTTGATGATTTTTGGTCAAGGCTCAATGCGCTGTCATCCTTATTTATATGAAGAACTTCAACTCCTTCAAGCAGAAGATACAAAGGCAGCTTTAGCGCCTTTCGACACGCTACTTTTTAAACATTTGGCTTATACTTTTAACCGAACAGCCCGTTCATTTAGTTATGGCATCTTCGGTGTTCTTTCAGATGCTTCCGCACAGACAGATGCTTTCTCGCGTCCTTTTTACAAAACCATTAACCGTTACAGTGCAAACTTCGCCTTAACCGCAGACCTGTGTTTAGGGTTACTTGCAGGCGATATTAAACGCAAAGAAATGCTTTCAGGACGTTTGGCTGACATTCATGCCCATCTATTTATCGCGAGCGCTATTTTGAAGTTTTATGAAAAAGGACAACGTAGTGAGGCGGAACAACAACATGCTCAACTGGCTTTAGAAAAAGCATTTGTCCAAATTCAGGATGCATTTGATGGACTATTCGCAAACTTTCCTATGCGAGCCGCTGCTTGTGTAGTCAAGTTCATCTGTTTCCCTTTTGGTCGTGTTGCCCAGCAACCAAGTGATCAGCTAAAAACGCAATTAGGACGTGTGATCATGGAAAATAATCCTTTCCGTGAACAACTAAAGCAGCATGTTTTTTACAATACCGATCCCAATGACGTCTTTGGGCGTATGGAAAATGCCTTCCAAGCAGCATTAAAGATTGATCCACTGTGGACGAAGTTTAAAAAAGCGGAGTCTAAAGGACAATTTGAAGGCTTAGATTTTGAATCACATATTCAACATGCACTTGAAACAGGATTCATAAGCCCTGAAGAAGCAGATCAGTTGATTCATTACAATGCTCAACGCTTCGATAGTATGCTCACCGATATTTTCGATCATGAGCTTGAACAGACACTAGATTTAAAGAATCCCTACCATACTAAAGCTTCCGATATTCAACCATAACCCTCTCATCGGTTTTCGAAACCCCTAAAAGATAAAAGTCCGTTTACGGGCTTTTATTTTATCCACACAATATAACCCAAGACATCAAAGCGAAGTTTTAAATCCAATACACGTTTAAACGGTAATAGAACTCTTCCACTTCCAAACGGACTTGATATCCCAGCTGGGTCAGTTCTGCTGAAAGATGACGAATATCTTCTAAGGGTAAATGTTTTGGCAATACGGTAAATACTGCAGTATTTCCCTGTTTCGCACTCTCCTCAATTAGTGATGCTAAACGTAATTTATAGACTTCAATATCTAAATACGCTTGGTTGGACATAATTTTTGCCTGTTCGGCATTAATAAAAGCAGCCATCTTTTCCTCCAAATTCGCCCAAGTATTGACTATGAAACTAACGCAGATCAAAACAGCGTATAACGTGATTTGGTAACACTGTGTAGCCATTCCTTAGAGAAATAACAATAAGAATCAAATCTATTTAAAAAGGCAGCGACTACAATCCAAATTTTTCTGTTCACCAAACTCACTTACCGTTACAGAAAAAATAAATAAAGTTACCATCTATTTTATTTAAATAATAATTGTTATCATTTGCAATATTGTTTACTAATACACCAACTCTCTTCCATGAATAGCACCACTCAAATTGATGCCTTGGTTCATTCGGAAAAAGTCCGTCCGAAGCCTGCCAAAAAGAAGAAAGTCGACACACCACTTAGCTACCGTCTGATGGTGTTGTATCGATTTGCACTTGCCTTGCTTGGAGGTTATCTCCTTGCTGCGCTCTCTGCATTAACCATTGCCAAACTTTTTATTGCAAATCCTGTGAATGCAGCCATGAGCGCCACCCTCATTGCATTTTGTCTTAACTGTGCTGCCTTTATTTGGGTCTTTATGGTTCAAAAAACCTTAAAAGCAACGCTCGGCATTGCTGTGCCATGTATTGCACTGTATGCCCTACTCAAATTTTTAGGATAGTTTTTCAATGCGTGTTGATCAAAAAGCGGAAGGACCGCGCCAATCCATGTCATGGTTGCATACATGGGCCAGTCTCATTTTAGGGTGGCTGCTGTATGCAATTTTTGTGACTGGAACCCTGAGTTTTTTTCAAAATGAAATTTCTACTTGGATGAAACCAGAAACACATCAATCTATCCCTGCGCAGTCTCAAGTACAACAAATGCAGGTCGCGCTCAACTATTTACAGAAAAACCACCCAGATGCTGGCAGTTGGAACATTCAACTGCCCAACTCACGCCAAACCACAACTGAAGTGACTATTCGTGCTGTTGGCGAAGATCCCAAAGCACGTCGTGGTGGGACACGTATCACCTTAGACAGTGCGACTGGTGAAGTGATTGAACCACGGGATACGCGTGGTGGTGGATTCCTATATCGTTTCCATTTTGAATTGTACGGTTTACCCCGCCTGTGGACGCGTTGGTTGGTCGGGATTGCCACCATGTTCATGTTGGTCGCAATTGTCAGCGGCATCATTACCCATAAAAAAATCTTTAAAGATTTCTTTACCTTTCGCTCTGGCAAAGGTCAGCGTTCGTGGCTAGATGCACACAACGCAACCGCTGTCTTTGCATTGCCTTTTCATCTAATGATTACCTTTAGTGGCCTACTACTGCTCATGTTTATGTTCATGCCTTGGGGAATTAACCAAGCGTATGAAAATCGACAACAGTTTTTACGTGACCAACAGGCCAGCATGATTGAACAGCCCCAAAAGGCTGAAGATGTGCAGCGCGAAGATCGAGGTCAACGCGAAGGCGAAAGAGCGGCTCGTGGAGAACGCGGACAGCAACGCGGTGAACGTGCTCAAGGTCGTGGTGAGGAACGTCCAAAATCCGAACTCCGCCCTGCACCACTGACAGACTTAGCGCCAATTATGGCAGCGGTACAACAACAGTGGAAAGACAATCCAATTTCTTCAATTAACATTATTTCACCCAATACAGACCAAGCCAAAATTGAGTTGCGTGCCTTGCGTGCTGAAAGCGTCGCGCATCGCAATGTGTATGCAACCCTCAACTATAATGGGGTCACGGGTCAAGATGAAACGGATAAAAATATACGAATCAAAAATCCATCGATTCCAAGTGGCATATATAACGTGGTCACCGTCTTACACGAAGCGCGTGGCCTCGACTTAGCGCTGCGTTGGTTATTATTCTGCTCAGGTATTTTAGGCACGCTCATGGTGGCTACGGGTCTGATCCTTTGGTGTGTAAAACGTGCTCCCCAACAGCAGAAACAAGGCTATAAATCATTTGGTTTCCGACTGGTTGAAGTCCTGAATATTGCAGCCATTATTGGTTTGCCTTTGGCCTGCGCGGCATATTTTTATGCCAATCGTTTCATTCCAGCAGATGTAGAAATGCGTCTAAACTGGGAAATTCGTAGCTTCTTTACAGTATGGTTACTCACGCTGATTTATGCCATTTTCCGTACCCACCGCCAAGCATGGTTAGACTTACTTTTATTGGCAACACTCGCTTTCGCCCTGCTGCCAGTGGTCAACTTGATGACAGGCGGTCAAGCTTTGTGGAACAGCATTGCGCAAGGCCAGTGGATGATTGCATCGGTTGATTTAGCCATGTGGGTAATGGCAGTGATTTTCTATTTCGCTTATGACAAAGTTAAAAAACATCAAGGTTTGCCGAATAAAAAAGTGAAAGTACCTGTTCAGGAGGCCGAAGCATGATTTGGTTTCTGATCATTTGGACTTTAGCAACCTTAGGTTTTTTTGCTCTTGCTAGCAGTATGTCTAAGCACCAAAAACAAATCTTTGCTAAAGAACTGACACTTCAGCAAACACGCTTAGCAACCACTGTGGGTTGGTTCCTGTTAATTGTTTCTTTGCTCATTTGCTTAACACAAGGACATTGGAGCATCGAAATCAGTTATTGGGTCGGCGTAATTAGCTTCGCTGCACTGTTTGTTGGACTTTGCTTAAGTTATTTTGAACAAAAAATTAAGAATATCGCTGTTTCAGTTTTACTCTTATTTATATTCAGCCTAACTTTGCACCTGATCTGAACCTAAAAGCCAATCTTCGGATTGGCTTTTTCACTTGAAAGCATTAGGCTATCCACAGTTTAAATCTTTGGTTATTTGTATGCCTAAATCTCCTAAAATTCCTGCTGAATTGGTCAACCTTGCAACAACAGGCAATAGTGACGCTCAATTTGAACTTGCTGAACTGTATATGCAAAGTGAAAATGAAGATGACATTACGCTTGCAGAAGAATGGGCGCTCAAAGCAGCAGCATTGGGTCATGTAGAAGCCATGTATTGGCTGGGTGAAGGTTATGCTTTTTATGCCAAAGAACTTCGAGAAGAAGATCCAAGCGAAGCTGAAACCTACTTTGGACATGCACATCACTGGTTAAAACAAGCCGCTGAACTGAAACACCCTACTGCAATATTAGAGTTGGCTGGTTTTTACCGTCGTGGTGATGTGGTTGAAAAAGATGTCGCTAAGTCAATTGAACTGGTACAACAAGCAGCGGAACTGGGTGAGGCTCAAGCCATGCGTGATTTGGCATTCATTTATGAAAATGCGCTAGGTGTCGATACAGATGAAGCAAAAGCCAAATACTGGCACGACAAGGCAGATGCCGCAGAGCAAGAATAAGTAAAAGCCCATCCTTTGATGTCATGCCAGTTAGTGAATAAACTGACTGGCATTTTTTAAATTTCATTCGATACGCCATAAGGTCATCCGCAACCTCAGCAAGATTAAAAGCAATGCTTTTATTTGCAGCGTAAGACGAAGTAGTCGCCTTTAAAATGAATTGTTTTTTGCAACAAAAGGCGCTCTGCATTCAGAAAGTAAACAGATTTTTCGGAAGACAAATGTTTTTGGTTCTTTTGCCGAAACAAAAGAACGCCCAAAAAATTGAACTTAAAACTAAAACTTACGCACAAAAATAATCTCTAAATCCTGCTTCGGCACAAAATTCTTTTCTGTCATTTGAAATTGTGTCGAACTGATCTTTTTCACCTGACCCTTCCAACAAAATGAAACCAGCTCATTCGGGTCACGCTCAATGGTCAGTTTAAAACTTTGAATAGGTTTCGCCCAATTTGCACCCGTTTTTAAGATATAGCCCAAGGCTTGATAAGGTGGATATTGCGACTTGGCCTTTTTCAAACCCGCTTTGAAGTTTTGATCCATACAATAGATCTTCTCATCTTCTTCAGGATATAAAGAGACCGAACCACCGACCAATGGCATGTATTCATGTTGTACATGGGTCAACGCATTGGCCTTAAACTTCTGCTGCCAACTATAAATGATTTGCGATTCCCAATAAATTTCATCATCCGCCTGATAGGGCTTTAAAAGCTGCTGCACTGTTTTGTCCTGACAACGATACAAACGCTGATTAAGCGTAGAATCTTGCTGCAATAACCACGGATACATCAAATCTCGATCTGAAAAACCACATTTTTTCAAACCCGCAGTCACATCAACGACTTCACCATTGGAATTGAAGTCCCCACTAGCTGTTAAAGCGGGTAAAAATGCACGCACATGGGTTTCTGGCTGAATCTTTTGTGCATTGGCTTGTACTTTAAAGCTTTGAATCAATTGTTCGGTATGCGCAAAATCGCTTTCACGCGAACTGCCCACACGCGGCAAGGGAAATAAAACAGTTTCCGTAATATCTTGAGCGGTAAGATTTTTAAATTGGTAATTCACCCGAATGATGTTTTTACTAATAAACAAATCTTCACTTTGCATACTGATTTTTGGATTTTTCAGATATTGCACACCGCCCGTTGCCACATAACCCGCGCTGTCATTCGCACTGATCTGCATAGAAATGAACACGCATAGTCCGAGGATCTTTTTCATTTAACGTCTTCTTTTCATGTTTATTGTGCTGTTTCCATGCGAGCGCTTGAATGATCAAGCACAATCACTTGTCGGCAGATGCCCTCGACTTGACGTTGCTGTTCAAATACAGATGCAGGCATCGCATCAAAACTGTCAAAGAAACAGATTTCCTGCTCATCTATAGAATAAACCAGTGAATGGTTTCCGACGCCTTCTAAAGTATCGTAATAGACAATGATAAATTTATTTTGCTCAAATGCCTGTTGAATTTGTTGATAATTGATGGCCGCTAAAACTGGCAGCTTTAGTTGCTCAGCTTCTGCATAACTCAATTTTTCTTGTGCTTGAAGCTCTGTGTCTTCATCAGTATAAAATTGAACATCAAAGCCAAATTTCTTTAATCCGACTGCCAAGCCAATGGTTGTCGTTCCGTTTTCTGCATCGTAACCACAGACCTCTATCAACTGTTCAATATCCGCATCGATATATAAATGCTGGAGTAGCATCCATACTGCATAAATACCGCCATTAGCTTCAAGGTTCATTAAGGATTCAGGGATATTCACGGCCATAACACAATTCAAAAAAGATGATTGTGTTGATAATAAACAAAACATCGTTGGAACTGAATCAATTTCCAAGTACAATACTTCGCTAGTCGAGGGATGCTGCGACTTTTTCACAGGTACATAAATGTGAAATCGCTAGGCTCGACGATCCGGTTCAAATCCCTTTTGAATCAACAACGGCATCCGCGAACTGAATGATCAATTTTTTATATTAGGAGATCGTGATGAACGCGGTTACTGCTTCATTTACAGATTACAAAGTTGCTGATATTTCACTCGCTGACTACGGCCGTAAAGAAATCAAACTTGCTGAAGCTGAAATGCCAGCTTTAATGGGTCTTCGTAAGCGTTATGCTGCTGCAAAACCACTTGCAGGCGCAAAAATCCTTGGTTGTATTCACATGACCATTCAAACTGCTGTTTTAATTGAAACATTAGTTGAATTAGGCGCAGAAGTTCGTTGGACTTCATGCAACATCTTCTCGACTCAAGACCACGCTGCTGCTGCAATTGCAGCTTCTGGTGTTCCTGTATTTGCTTGGAAAGGCGAAACAGAAGAAGAATACATGTGGTGTTTAGAACAACAAATCAATGTGAATGGTACCCCTTGGGATGCCAACATGATTTTGGATGATGGCGGTGATTTAACCCTCCTTGTTCATGAAAAATACCCTGAAGTGATTGCAAAAATTCATGGCGTAACTGAAGAAACGACGACAGGTGTACAACGTCTGTATGAAATGCTTCGTGACGGTACTCTGAAAGTTCCTGCAATCAACGTCAACGACTCAGTAACTAAGTCTAAAAATGACAACAAATATGGTTGCCGCCACTCACTGAATGATGCAATCAAACGCGGTACAGATATGCTTTTATCTGGTCGTCGTGCGCTTGTGATTGGTTATGGTGATGTAGGTAAAGGTTCTGCTCAATCACTTCGTCAAGAAGGCATGATTGTACGTGTAACTGAAGTTGACCCTATCTGTGCAATGCAAGCATGCATGGACGGTTACGAAGTTGTATCTCCATACAAAAATGGCGTACAGACTGGTAAAAAAGAAGACATCAATGTTGACCTTCTTGAAAACACTGACCTGATCGTAACGACAACAGGTAACTACCACGTATGTGACGCTGCAATGCTTGATTCATTAAAAGCAGGTGCAGTGGTGTGTAACATCGGTCACTTCGACACTGAAATCGACACAAACTACTTACGTGGTTACAAGTGGGTTGAAGTGAAACCTCAAGTTCACCAAGTTTATCGTTCAGAAGATGAAAACAACTACTTGATCCTTCTTTCTGAAGGTCGCTTAGTTAACCTAGGTAATGCAACAGGTCACCCATCACGTATTATGGATGGTTCATTTGCCAACCAAGTCTTGGGTCAAATGCACTTATTCGCTGAAAAATTTGCTGATCTTCCAGAAGATCAAAAACAAGCGGCGATTCGTGTAGAACTTCTTCCTAAGAAATTAGATGAAGAAGTTGCTGCGGCAATGGTTGCTGGTTTTGGTGGTGTCTTGACTCAATTGACTCAAGAACAAGCAGACTACTTAGGTGTAGCTGTTGAAGGTCCGTTCAAATCTGACGCTTATAAATACTAAGTTGCAAACCTCTCCTAACCTCTCTTGCGCTGAACTTTAAAGCAGTGCTTAAAGTCTGCTCAGGAGAGGGACTTTCATTACCGAATGATGTTAGCAGTGAAATCTTGTTATCTCTATTCAATGTAATGAATCCCCTTCTCCCTCTGGGAGAAGGATGGGATGAGAGCAAATACAAAAAATAGCATTTATAAAAAAGGATTTGATGATGAGCAAAAAAGTTCCAATTTCTTTTGAGTTTTTCCCAACCAAAACCGATGCTGGTGCAGAAAAACTTAAAGTCGTACACCAAGAACTTCAGTTATTAAACCCAGAGTTCTTCTCAATTACTTACGGTGCTGGTGGTTCTACCCGTGAACGTACCCTTGCTGCCATTGCTGAATTCAATGGTAAAGGTACGCCTGTTGCACCGCACTTATCTTGTATTGGCGATGACAAAGCACGTATTGCTGAATTACTCGACATCTACAAAGATCAAGGCATTGACCGTATTGTCGCTTTACGTGGTGATTTACCTTCTGGTCAAGTCGGTTTAGGCGAGTTGCCATATGCAACAGACCTCGTTCGCTTTATTCGTGAGCATTCAGGTGATCACTTCCATATAGAAGTTGCCGCTTATCCTGAAATGCATCCACAAGCAGAAAGCTTTGATTTAGACATTCAACGTTTCTGCGACAAAGCCAATGCTGGTGCCAATGCTGGTTTAACTCAGTTCTTCTTTAATCCAGATGCCTACTTCTATTTTGTAGATCGCATTCAAAAAGAAGGTGTGAATATTCCAATTGCACCAGGCATCATGCCAATTACCAATGCCAGCAACTTGATCCGCTTTGCAGACGGTACGGGCGCTGAAATCCCGCGTTGGATTCGTAAGCAACTGGCAACATATGGTGACGATACCGCAAGTATTAAAGCCTTCGGTCATGAAGTGATTGTGAAGCTTTGTGAACGTTTACTTGCCGGCGGCGCGCCAAGTCTGCACTTCTACACCATGAACACGACTGACCCTACCCGCCAGCTTGTACTAGACCTCGGTTTAGCATAAGCATTTAAACTAGATTCACCCTATTTGAGAGTAAAACCGAATGCCTCGTTTTTTTATGGAAGCAGAACTCAATGTTGATCACACTGTCGAACTGACTGAAACTGTGTTTCACCACTGGGTAAAAGTTTTGCGTGCTCAAGTCGGTGAAACGGCTACTTTGTTTAATGGACAAGGCGGCGAATATGAAGTGACCTTAAGTGACGTTGCTAAAAAGTCAGCATTAGTTCAGGTCACTGCTTTTAACCCAACCAATCGTACGCCTGCGTTTAAAACTTTACTCGGTCAAGTCATGAGTAAAGGTGATCGTATGGACTATGTCATTCAAAAGGCAGTTGAATTAGGCGTTTCGGAGATTCAACTATTAACGTCTGAACGCTGTGAAATGCGTTTAAAATATGACCGCGATCAAAAGAAAATTGATCACTGGCAAGGCATCGCCATCGCAGCTTGTGAACAATGCGGCATGAATATTGTTCCAAAAATCCTTGCACCACTCAGTTTAGAGAAATGGCTCGCATCCGAATTACCTGCGACTCGACTTGTACTCGCCCCGAATAAAGAAAAAATCGATGTTTTGGCACATGCGACACCAAACATTGCACTACTCATTGGGCCTGAAGGTGGTTTAAGTGAGGCTGAAATTACAACAGCCAATGAGAACGGTTTTATTAACTGGTGTATTGGTGAGCGTGTATTGCGTACAGAGACAGCGCCCGTCGTCGCTTTGTCAATCCTCAACTACAATTTAGTGATTTAAATCACATAAACAGCCGAGTCACCCTTTTGTTCTGTTAATATATTGATTATTATGTACAACAATATTACCCTTGACTTATATCAAAATATAAATTGATTGTGTTTTACACAATGTATTTAAATTTGAAAAAAGACACAACACAACGCCATTGGGTCATAAAAAAAATAAGGTTTCGCGATTCATGCCAGATATTTCTACAGAAAATCTTGATCGGCACTTGCAGACTGCGCAAATATCGCATTCCATTAGCCATCTTCGTTTCCTCATCAGTAGTTTACTGATTCTAAATTTTTATATTTTCTGTGCATATCACTATAATTTTTCTCAAGATTCTTTTTATTTTAACCTATGGTTCTTTGTTTCTGAGTTTATTCTCAGCATTTTTTGGCTCGTGAACACCGTGTATTTCAACCCGAAAAATCACTCTGCCAAACATGCGCACCGCTGGATTCAAGGCATCTGTTTAAGTATTGGTCTTTTGGTTGCAGCAGGCGTCGTCTGTATCTATTACTATTTACCCAGCCTATCTGGCAATTTTAACTATACAAATGCCCTACTCTTGTCTGCACTTTTAGTGATCGTCACACAGACCGTTTGCCTTACCTATTTAACGCAGCGCATTAGTTATTTTTGTTTGGTTTTTATTCCCTCCATTAGTCCTTATGTCCTCTCGCAATTTATCAACTTCGATGCCAATCACACTCTTTTTCACCTCACTGTAAACTTTATTCTGATTGTGATTTTGCTTTGTGCCAACGCCACTAACCGTATTAATCAGCACTTATCCCGCCTCTCAATTAAAAATCGAGAGTTGAAAAAAGAAGCTGAAAAACAAGTCGCTTGGACCGATGATTTATGCAAACAACTACAAAATGAAGTGAATAAATCCAAAGAAATTGAACAACAGTTACAACTGAATAATCAATTGCTTGAACAAAAAGTACGTGAACGAACCTTTGATGTAAATCAAATCAACAAAGACTTAAAGAACAAACAAGAAAACCTATCGCTTGCCCATGAAATTTCAGGTATCCGTCCTTGGGATTGGAATATTAAAGATAGGCTCATTTCATTGACCAATCACAAACAAGAAAAAGTACTTAAAAATTCCACAGAGCATCAACTTCAGCTTCAGTACCTGATTCATCCAAATGATATTGCCCCGTTTAAATCTGCAATGAAAAGTCATTTACGGGGTCATTCAGACCGCTATGAAGCCACTTACCGTGTGCAACACAATAACGGGAAATGGTACTGGGTACATGACACTGGGCGTGTCATTGCTCGCGATCCAATCAATCAAAAACCGTTACAAATGGTCGGTATTCGACGTGACATTCAACATGAAAAAAGCAACCAAGAACGTCTGCGACTAGCAGCGAGCGTACTTGAACAAGCTGAACAAGGGATTTTCATCTTAGATGAAGACCTGCGTTATATCGACGTAAATCCCTTCTTTGAACGTTTGGCTGGCTTTGAAGCTGCACAAATCAATGGCAAACATTTGTTTGATATTGTTGCGAACTATAAGTCGCTTCAACGCACCACACATAACCAAATCATTGGCCAACTCCTTAAAAAAGGCGAATACGACGGTGAACTGAATGAAAAGTTTCTGTCGGGCAAAGAGTTGTGTATTTGGATGCATCTGAATGCCGTTACCGATGAGCAAGATCGTGTCACGCATTATATTGGTATCGTGTCCGATTTAACCGAACGTAAACTACAAGAACAGCGTCTTTCTTATTTAGAAAACTACGATACGCTGACTGATTTACCCAACCGTTTTTACTATAACTATCAGCTTCATCAATATTTGGTTTCTCAACAAGATAGCATTAAACAACTGGCGATTATTCGGCTCAATATTGACCGTTTCCGTCCATTGAATGAATTCTTAAGCAATAATGGAGGCGATGAGCTGCTGCGCCAAGTTGCCCAGCGCCTTCGTTTGACCAATGCTGAAGCCCTGATGGTGGCTCACTTGAATGGTGATGATTTTGCAATTGTATATGAGGTCTCTCATATTCGACCCTCAGTTCAGGAACATATCGATCGCATTAATAAAGCCTTTAGTCTGCCTTTTGATATTTTTGGTCAAGAACATATTATTACGCTTTCAATGGGGATTTCGCAGTACCCTGAACATGGTCGTCAACTGGACTACTTAAACAACTGTGCTGAACAAGCGCTGAGTGAAGCAAAACGTTTAGGTGGAAATGCCACAAAGTTCTACAGCCTGAGCAATACCGTTGCATTGGAAGAAGGGATTTATTTAGAGCGCGATTTAAGACTGGCGATACAAAACAATGAGTTAGTGGTTTATTACCAGCCCAAAATCAACTTTCACAATCAGAAAATTTATGGTTTTGAGGCACTGGTACGCTGGAATCATCCAACCAAGGGCATCGTACCGCCAGGTCTGTTTATTCCTATGGCAGAAAAAACCAGCTTGATTTCAGACATCGGTCGCATTGTGATTTTACAAACCGCGAAGCAAATCAAAGAATGGAATAAATTGGGTTTTGATAATATCTGTGTCTCGGTCAATGTGGTTGCCCAACAACTACAACGCGGACAGCTTTTAAAGGACCTAGATGAAGCCCTTGATCGATACAAAATTAGTGGCAGCAGCCTCGAATTAGAAATTACAGAATCCACTTTGGTTGAGAACTCGGAAACGGTAAAAAATCTCCTTGAAACCATCAAATCACGTGGCATTCATATTTCTTTAGACGACTTTGGCACAGGTTATTCCTCGCTGTCTTACCTCACTGACTTCCCAATCGATACTTTAAAAATTGATCGAAGCTTCATTTCAAAAATTGGGCACTGCAAACAAGAAGCTATTGTGAGTGCCATGATTGCCATGGGGAAAGCCATGGGTATGACCGTGGTGGCGGAAGGAATTGAGACCGAACAACAACTGAGTTACCTGCAAAACTTAGAATGTGATATCGCGCAAGGTTATTTATTTTCAAAACCTCTTCCACAGCTCGATGCTACCCAATACTTAAGAGATCATCTAGATACGCCCTCTTATACATACTTAATATAAATCAGACTGTTTTAGCTCTAAGTTTGCCTTAAAAAGCACCAGCTATCACTGGGATATACCAGCAACTAATGGTATATTCGGTCTTGTCTACTAAAAAACCACCAGCTCCGCTGGCTAACCCACGCTACAAAGAGATTCAGATGGACGATCAATCATTAAAACAGCAAGCTTTGTATTATCACGAATTTCCAACTCCAGGGAAAATCAGCGTTACACCAAGCAAGCAGCTGGTCAACCAACGTGACTTAGCTTTAGCTTATTCACCAGGTGTTGCTGCACCATGTTTAGAGATTGAACGCGACCCGTCTACTGCGGCGCTTTACACAGCGCGTGGTAACTTAGTTGCTGTGGTCAGTAACGGTACAGCCGTACTTGGCCTTGGTAACATTGGTCCTTTAGCGTCTAAACCTGTTATGGAAGGTAAAGGCGTACTGTTTAAAAAATTCGCTGGTGTTGACGTTTTTGACATCGAAATTGCAGAAAATGATCCTGACAAAATCGTGGACATTGTTGCTGCATTAGAACCGACTTTTGGTGGTATCAACCTTGAAGACATCAAGGCACCAGAGTGTTTCTATATCGAGCAAAAACTACGTGAACGCATGAACATTCCTGTGTTTCACGACGACCAACATGGTACTTCTATTATTGTCGGTTCTGCTTTGCTAAACGCTTTGCAGTTAAATGGCAAAAAAATTGAGGAAATCAAGATTGTTGCTTCAGGCGCAGGTGCTGCAGCATTATCTTGTTTAGATCTTCTTTGTGCAATTGGTGCGAAGAAAGAAAATATCGTTGTGGCTGACTCTCGCGGTCTGCTCACCACGAAACGTGAAGGCTTAGATGAGTCTAAAAAACGTTATGTACAAGATATCGAAGGCACTCAACTGGCTGACGTGATTGCAGGCGCAGACATGTTCCTTGGTTTATCTGCTGCGGGTATCTTAACCAAAGAAATGGTTAAGGTCATGGCGAAAGATCCGATTATCTTTGCACTTGCAAACCCAGATCCTGAAATTCTTCCTGAACATGCACATGAAGTTCGTGATGACGTGATCATGGCGACAGGTCGTTCAGACTATCCAAACCAAGTGAACAACGCACTTTGCTTCCCTTACATTTTCCGTGGTGCTCTTGATGTAGGCGCAACAACGATCAATGAAGAGATGAAAATCGCATGTGTCTATGCAATTGCGCGTATGGCACACATTGAAGCAGATGCAGCATCTTATGGTGAAAAATCAGCATCTTTTGGTCGTGACTACCTTATTCCACGTCCACTCGATCAACGTCTGATTTTAGAAATTGCACCTGCTGTCGCACAAGCAGCAATGGACTCTGGTGTAGCTGATCGACCAATTCAAGACTTCTCTGCTTATCGTCAGCGTCTGTCTGAGTTTGTCTACAACTCTGCATTTATGATGAAGCCTATTTTTGCTCAAGCAAAATCCGACCCAAAACGTATTGCCTATGCTGAAGGTGAAGACCTACGCGTACTTCGTGCAGTACAAATTGCGGTCGATGAAGATCTTGCAAAACCAATTTTAGTCGGTCGAACTGCGGTTATTGAAGCGAACATTAAAAAGTTAGGCTTACGTCTTGAACATGGTGTGAATATCACGATTGTCGATCAAGAAAAAAATCCTGACTACGAACTGTTTGCAGATGACTACTACACGCTCATGCAACGTAAAGGTGTAACACCTGAATATGCGCAACGTGAAGCACGTCGTCGTTCGACCTTGATCGCGTCGATGTTAGTGAAACATGGTAAAGCAGACGGGATGCTATGTGGTACGTATTCAAGCTACGATATCCACTTAGACTTCGTTAAAAACATCATTGGTAAAAAAGAAGGTCACAACTCTTTCTTTACATTGAATGCTTTAATGCTTGAAGACCGCAACCTGTTCATTGCTGACACTTACATCAACCGTAATCCAACGGCTGAACAACTGGCTGAAATGACTATTTTAGCCGCTGAAGAAGTGCGTCGTTTTGGTATGACACCACGTGTTGCGCTACTATCTCACTCAAGCTTCGGTTCAGACCAGACCGACCCAAGCGCACAAAAAATGCGTAAAGTGTTTGAGATTTTGTCGCAAATCGCGCCAGAACTTGAAGTTGAAGGTGAAATGCATGCGGATGCAGCATTGGATGAAAACATTCGTAGCTTTGCATACTCAAACTCACGCTTCAAAGGTTCTGCGAACCTATTGATCATGCCGAACTTGGATGCAGCCAACATTTCATTTAACCTGTTGAAATCAACGTCAGGTAATAATGTCACCATTGGCCCTATCCTACTGGGTGCAGCAAAGCCAGTTCATATTTTGACACCGACAACAACAACACGTCGTTTAGTGAATATGACTGCACTAACTGTAGCTGAAATTCAAGAAGCGGAGAAAAACGGCGAATAATTGTTTGTCGTTGTACTCGCATCTTGTGACTTGAGAAAACCTCTATTCTGTAGCATGATGGCTGTAAGAGTAGAGGTTTTTTCATGCAAGTTTATTTAGTAGGCGGTGCGGTCCGAGATCAGCTTCTGGGTCACCCCTATCACGAAAAAGATTATGTAGTTGTCGGTGCAACACCTGAACAACTGCTTGCCCAAGGTTTCCAACCTGTAGGTAAAGATTTTCCTGTTTTTTTACATCCTGAAACCAAAGATGAATATGCGCTGGCCCGCACCGAACGTAAATCAGGGCATGGTTATCATGGCTTTGAGTTTTATACCGACAGTACCGTTACCCTAGAACAAGATTTAATTCGACGCGACCTCACCATCAATGCCATCGCCATGGATGATGAAGGCACACTGTATGACCCCTATGGTGGCCAGCGCGACTTAGAGCTGCGTGTTTTAAGGCATGTTTCTGATGCTTTCGTAGAAGACCCTCTACGCGTCCTCCGTGTTGCACGATTTGCTGCACGTTATAAAACCCTAGGATTTACGGTAGCCGAAGAAACGTTGGCACTGATGCAGCAACTCGCAGACTCGGGTGAACTGGAGGCACTAACTCCTGAACGCATTTGGAAAGAAACCTCTCGTGCTCTGATGGAAGATCATGCCGATGAATACTTTGAAGTGCTACGTCGCTGTGGTGCTTTAAAAGTACTTTTTCCAGAAATCGCGGCACTTTACGGTATTCCACAGCGCCCTGAGTATCACCCTGAAATTGACTGCGGTATTCATACCATGATGTCACTACAGCAAGCATGTCGTGCCAACTACGCACTGGATGTTCGTTTTGCTGTTTTAGTGCATGACTTAGGCAAAGCTTTGACACCTGTGGACGAGCTACCGCGTCACATCATGCATGAAGAACGTGGGGTCAAACCTGTGACAGAAGTGTGTGAGCGTCTAAAAGTTCCAACGCAGATGAAACAGCTCGCAATTACGGTCTGTAAAGAACATTTGAAATGTCATCAAGCTCTAACCTTAAAACCAGGCACTTTATGGCGCTTACTGCAACGCTTAGATGTACTACGTCGTCCAGAACGGGTTGAAGCCTTTGTGCAGGCCTGTGAATGCGACTCACGTGGTCGTTTAGGGCTTGAAGACCGTGAATACCCACAATCTGCATATATTTTAAAGGTGATGGATGTTGTGCGAAATATCAAAGCGCAAGACCTACCTGCGGATATTAAAGGTCCGGATATCGGTGAAATGCTGATAGAACGTCGAATACACGCGATTGGAGAGCTAAAGGCTCAGTACAGTTAAAACTTGATCGACTCAAATAAAGCGCCACAATCGGCGCTTTATTTAATTTCACTTAAGAAATGGATGCGGGAAAGGTAATCACCTTTTCCAACTGCATGTGTTCTGTTGCAATCATTAACAAACGATCCACACCTAAAGCAATACCTGCACATGCCGTCATTTGAGGCAAAGCAGCCAATAAAAACTCATCGATCGGCATCACATGTAAGCCTAACTTTTCACGTTCAGTATTATCGGCTTCAAAACGCGACCGCAACACCTCCGCATCAATCAACTCATCATATGCATTGGCGAGTTCCAAACCTTCAATATACAGCTCAAAACGTGCTGCAACCAATTCATCGTCTTCATCCATTTTAGTTTTGGCAAGCGAAGCCAGCTCTGGTGGAAAATCGGTCAGAAACACTGGCGTATCAAAACCTAGACTTGGCTCTACAAAATGTGAAAAGAGCAAATCGATATAGCCAAGGCGGTCATCGCCCAAGTCCAAATTTAAACCCACGCGGTTACAGCAGTCTTTTAACTCTTTCAAACTGGCTTGTAGTGGGTTCAAATCCAAACGATCCATAAACGCATGCTTATAGCTCAAAATGGTAGGACGAACCTCTCCAAAGCGCTGCTTTAATGTGACATTCAATAAATCTGTCACTTCAAACATTAAATCTTTCAAACTGAAAGTCGGTCTATACCATTCCAGCATGGTAAATTCACTATTGTGTTTACGACCATGTTCATCATCACGGAAGACTTTACAGATTTGATAAATCGGCCCACTACCACTGGCTAGTAAACGCTTCATGGCAAACTCAGGTGATGTCTGCAAATAATGTGTTTGTTGCTTACCTTGTACATGTCGCTGTGCTTGAACCGAAGCCAAATATACATCAGTCACACCAGCTTGAGATAAGATTGGGGTTTCAACCTCAAGCACTTCACGTTCAGCAAAAAACTGGCGAATTTGGCTGTACATTTGCGCGCGAGCACGCATGGCTTTTAAGTCACAGGTTGGCTGATAATGGATCACGTCCTGACTCATGCCTTCGGCCCTCCGTGTGCAGCCCATTCACGGCGTAATGGATAAGTTTTTCTTAAATAATCAAAGGCTTTTTGATCGATCATCCCCTCTTTTAAGCATGCACGTAAGGCTTGGTCATCCCGTGCAATCGGGTAGATTTCATTTAAATGCTGTTGAAGTGCAGATTTCAAATCTTGCCCTTCAAAATACTGCGCGCACACAGGTAACTGTGACTCGAAGCTTTTATGTGCCTCAAACTGGAAAGTTTTACAAAAAGCCTCGTAGATCATTTGTGTACCACGCGCCTTGCCTTCTAAACTATAACCTGCGATATGTGGTGTCACCACACTTACTGCTTTCAACACTTGTTCAGAAATCACAGGCTCATGCTCAAAGACATCTAGTACCACTTTGCGCTGCGTTTTTTCGATGTCGGCCAATAAAGCTTGCTCTTCAATCACAGGTCCACGCGCAGAATTAATCAATATTGCTGTCAATTTCATCGCAGCCAAAGCTCCGGCATTGAACAAATGGTAAGTTGGATGTGGTCCTGTTTGGGTTAATGGTACATGTAATGAAATCGCATCGGCAGTACACAATAACGTATTTAAATCGACCTGCTGAATCGCATCTTGCTGTACAAAAGGATCATGACCGATCACATTCCAGCCCAATAATTGGGCCATATAAGCTAAGCGAGAACCGACATTTCCTAGGCCAATAATGCCCAAAGTAAAACTTTCTTCAGCGTTCAGCAATGCTGGATTCAAATGAAGTAAAGCTGTAATCACATATTCAGCCACCGCCTGCGCATTACAACCTGCGGCATTCGCCCATTGAATATTCTGCTTTTCAATAGCGTTAATATCTAAGTGGTCTGTACCAATCGTTGCACTACCCACATATTGAAGTGTGGTGTTATTGATTAATGCTGGATTGACTTGAGTTACGGAACGCACCAACAGTGCTTTGGCATCTACAACATCGGCATGCGTTAAAGTACGCCCTGCTTTGTGCTCAACTTCACCAAATTCGGCAAAAAAATAATCGGTAAATGCGAGATTTTCATCTGCCACGATTTTCATAATGTCTTCCAACGCTTTGTTGACTCTATGATAACCGTTGCACAAGCTCAACACTATGTTGCTCTGCAATACATCTGAATAAACAGTCACGATGTTTCATCTTCATGGTAAAAAACCGAATACTTTAAAGAATTGTTTAATATAGATTTACTTCGTTCAAAATACTGAAAAATATAAAGTCAACTCCGTAAACGCTATGATAGTACAAACAACTAGACAAATAATTTAATACTGTTATAAAAAAACCTTCTCCCAACATTTCAGAGAGAAGGCAAAACCTCAAGCAAGTAATAAGCGAGATGAATTATTTAGATTTATAAGAGAGTTTCATCCCCACGATATAGCCTGTATTGTCCTCAAACTCGCCAACAATACGACGATCCGAAGTTTCACCTTCCGCATCACCAAACCACATATAGCGACCACCTACGCTGAAAGCCATTTTTTGACTAATATTGTATTTAGCAGCCAAACCCGCACCCCAATAACCCTTCACAGGACCTAAAGTTGGTGCGGGGTCACCTGCACCTGAGTCCCATAAACCAGAGACTGCAATTGCTAAATTTGGCGACAATTGTTTGCCTAATCCAATTTCGACTGCCAATTGATCTTCAGAATAATCAACTAAAGGTAAACCTTTACCTAAAGCTTCTGTCGTTGCTGCTTTCAGTACTGGTGGATAGTAGGCAAAATCACTCCATGGTACATAACGAACTTTTGTATATACAGCAGTCGTTGCATTGAGGCCTGTTTGCAGATTTAAATTCACAGATTCAGGTGTCGTAATAGTCCCTGAATTTCTGTGGGAATAATCCTCTGTGAATACCATGTCTGCTAATGGCACATCTTCATTAATCGTTGTTTTATGCTCAACTTCCGAGCGATAGGTTAATGAAGCCAAAATCCCCATTTCAGGTTTGGCATAGCTTAGACCTGCAACCCACCCTACCGCGATGTCATCAAAATGATTGTTATAACCACTATTTGCTCCATAAGTTAAACCACGTAAATGAACATCAGCTTGAAGCTGCTGAAGTACTGGACCACCATAAATCATGACATTTTTATTTAGGTTATAGCCTAAAAGTGTTGTGATGTTTTTCGATTTCACATCTACACGTGTATTGGCATCTCCTGCTGGACGGTCTGTTGCAATGAAATTATTATCACCCTCAAACTTTACTTTAGCACCAAAAGGTTCGTCATAAATCACTGCAAGGCGTAACTTCGGATTTATGTCAGTTTTTACTGCATAATTAAGCATTTGGAAGTCTTCAGCCATATCTGAAACTTTGTTTCCACTGCTGTCTGTACCTGTGATATCAGGTGAAATATAGGTATAACCGACTTCAGCATAAGTGCCAGATTCAAATAAAGCATCTATTTGTTGTGGCGAACGTTCAAGACCAGCGGCATAAATCTGGCCTGCACATACGGACAGTATCGCCCCAATGAGATGCTTCTGATTCAATTTCATTTCTATTCCTTTAGTTACGTTTTAAAAAGTGAATACTTGTCATTCATTCCGTAGAAAAGTATTCATCTTGTTGAATTAAATAATTTTTATTTAATTCAATGAATTGCCTAATGGCGTATTAAGGGACATTGAGTCCAATGTCTTTAACTGGGTATTTCTTAAAAGTACTCATGTGGTAACGCACTAGATTCAAAGCACGTGGATAGCCCCACTCAAAACCATGATGGCTTGGAATTTGTTCTTTCGGATCGATATATAAGTTGTAGGCCCAAGGCGCAGGATTGGCAGCAGACATGACTGTGCTATCAATATTCTTGCGTGGTGATGTAGTTTCCATGACTCTGAAATGCACTTTAAACTCATTCCAACGTAATGCAGCGAACTGATTCCCTGAATAGAAAAATGAGGTTTCACGGTTTGATTCTCCATCATCTGCAAGCAAGAAACTCGTTTGATCAATACCATCGAAATAACGGTCTTTTGGGATTTGGTTGCTTTGTCCGCCCAATGCAACGGAAGTATTAAATAAGTCAAGAATGTCAAAAATACCGTCGCTGACACGACCTGCTTTAATCATACCCGGCCAGTATGCAATACCGGGTACACGGATTCCCCCTTCCCATGTCGTGCCTTTGCCACCTTTCCAAGGATGAAAGCCTGAATCTGGCCATACATCCTCATTAGCACCATTATCAGAAGTGAAGAACACCACTGTATTTTCAAGTTGCCCCGTATCTTTTAAAGTCTTCATCAGGCGACCAACGATGTCATCGACTTCAACTACACCATCTTTATAAGGGTATTTTGCAGGGCTTTTTCCTGCATATCCTGGTGCTGGATAATTGTCATTATGTACCCGTGAAAAAGAATGAACGAGATAGAAAGGTTCATTTTTCTTGCCTGCACGACGAATAAACCCATCAGAATAATCTGCAAACTTTTGATCCATCCGACTAATATCATCAATCGTTTTAATCGACTGCTCGACCTTTAATGGCCGACCTTTGACACCACTGGTAATTTCAGGCGGTTGAATTGAACGCATTGCTTCCAAACGCTCAGGGTCATGAATCAAATTTGGGTATAAACGCTCATCTGTCATTTCGCTTAAATTAGACACCACTTGTAAAAAGCCGAAATATTCGTCATAACCATTTTGTTGTGGATAAGCACCTTCGATTTCACCCAAATGCCATTTCCCGATCATGCCTGTGTGGTAACCCGCTTTTTGTAACAATCCAGCGGCAGTCACTTCACCATCCCATGGATTTGCTTTAAGTTTTTCTCCTGTCAGAATCGGTCGAACCAAACCTGTTCGAACTGGTAAACGTCCTGTCATCATGGCCGCACGTGAAGGTGTACTCAGCGGTTGTGCGTAGAAAGAAGTAAAGAGCAATCCCTCTCGAGCCAATTTGTCGATATTTGGCGTCGGTGCACCAACTGTTGTACCACCACCATTGGCACCAATATCCCCCCACCCCATATCATCTACAATGAAAATTAGAATATTTGGAGTACGACCTGTTTTTTGTTTATATGCATTCAGTTTTTTCTGGGCTGCTGCACTTTGCGCTGGATGAATGATCGCAGGCTCCATGTTTTCAGAAGTAACCACTGCCTTTAAAAATGGATCATCAGCAATCGTTTTACCTTTTTGATAACTTTGCTGAGGTGCAGCCTGTGTTGTAGCAAAAATCGCAGATAATAAAGTTGCCCCAATGGACAAACACAATTTAGACTTTTTGATATGCATGATATCCTCCTTGACCGTTTTTAGTTACAGGTATCCCTACCAGCTTTTGCTCGCATTTAAATTTTTATAAGTAATGTGTTAGGTGTTACAAATGATTCGAGAAATCTAGATTTTTGTTGCTAGAAATCTCAGTAGACACACAAAATAAGCTTGATATAAAAAGAAATATGTTCTGTGTTTAATATATTGGTTAGTCATCTAGATCCTACATCCTTTTTTGAGCACAACTCTTATGCATACCCTACATAAGAGCTATATGTTTGTTATCTTCGAATTCGGTTACTTGGTTCTATTCGTATTCGATTTCACATCGATATTTTTTAAATATGCTTTAGATTTTAAAGAAACCCACAATCATCCCTAATAGTGGGTTTCTTTAAAACATGACTTACGATTTTTCACTCCGAGCTGGAGTATTAAATCTGCTTCAGAAGATTAGCAGTCATAAAGCGTAGAACAACCATCCGAAAGAATGGTTCTAGAATGGTTTAGAAGAATAAATCATCAAATAGAAAGGTTTTTGGTGCGACCACAGCCTGTAGCAGCACCCTATACAGAATGTGTTTAAATTTATTGTTTAAATTTCCACCATATCGAAGTCAACTTTACAAACCCCACAATCAGGACAGGTCCAGTTTTCAGGAACATCTTGCCATGGCGTACCCGCAGCAATTCCCTCCTGTGGCCATCCGAGTTGCTCATCATAAATCCATCCACAAACCAAACATTGGTAGCGCTTCATGTTTAGTCCTCGTGTATAAGGGATGACTGACAAAACAATCCCGCAAACTTCTGCTGAATTTTCTGTTTGGCTTTAGGGTAAATATTCATTTTACTGAAATCGCCTGCATAATGCTCCACCACCCGTTGATCCATCAATTTAAACCACCACTTTGGAATTAGTGCCGGTAGAATCATGGCCCCATAACCTGCTGGAAGCTGGGGGACGTCTTCATAGTTTCTCAGAGTTTGGAAACTCCGCGTTGGGTAAGCGTGATGGTCAGAGTGACGCTGCAACTGATATAAGAAAAGATTCGTCACCAAGTTGTTATTGTTCCAACTATGTTCTGGCTGAGTGCGTACATATTGGCCATTTTCAAGCTGCTCCCGCTTTAAGCCATAGTGCTCAATATAATTTACGACTTCAAATAACGTAATGCCGTACAAGGCTTGAGTGGCTTGGGTAACCGCAATATTTTTCCCAAAACATTTTAACATCGCCGCATGATAAAGCCCTGACATCGCCCAGCCTTGCAACAACTCATTCTTGAGTGACCAGAATCCATGCCCTTGACGCTCTAAACGTCGAGTTTCAATTTCAACTGCCGACTTAAAACTGCCCACAACCGTTCTTGGCCAAAATTGCCAAAAAGACTCACCCATTTGCGAAGAAGCAGGGTCCTCAGGTGTCGCCACACGGCGATGGTGCCCATAAGGATGCTCAATTCGAAAATGATTATATGCCGTCGGTACCAATGCCAAATGCGACAACATTTGTTCTAATTTATTCGGTTTATGGCTCAGCTCATGTGCAGTATTAATCGCAACACCATTCAGCACCCCCAATAACGTGCCAATAAGCACACGATCATGTGTTGGGGTGCTATCACGACTGGCGAGGTACAAGGCATAAAAGTTGGCACTGTATTGCAGTGGAATAAACAACTTCACAATACGGGCATAGTAGGGATCGGCCTCTAAGGCTGCAATTGCAGCATCAGGTGGGTTTTCGCTGTCCTCACCAATCAATTTGTCCAAAGCTGGCATGACCACGTGCATAAAAATCGGGCCTGTCGAGGCAAACACCGAACGTAGTTTTTTGGGGCCAAACTGATAGCCTGCCAAAGCACCCATAGCAATACATGGGTAAGCCAAACCAAATAACCATAAATGCCGTTTTTTATCCTTAAACTGATGTTCACTGTGCTGCTGCTCAAGCAAGGTCAGTGCATTCATGCGGAACTCCTTTTTATTTTAGATAGAACGCTTGCGTATTATTGGTAAAATCAGTTGTGATCATTATTCATTTTCGGACACTATATATTCAAAACAGGACATCACTTTAAAAATATGAATCCTCATATTCCATCTATTCCAGCCCGATATTATTTGCGTTTGCTGCCTTTATTGCTGGAGCGCGAGATGGATTTGACTGAGCTTTTTCAGCTGTTAGGAACAGATTTGAGCAGCTATGTACAACAGGAGGATGCCAAGCTTTCGCTGGCACAAATTGAAACCTTAGTCAGCTATTTACTTAAATTTCCAGAAAACCGTGATTTGGCCTTTGAGCTCGGTCGCTCCTTAAAATTGAGCGCCCATCATTTGGTGGGCTATGCCTTACTCAGCTGTGAAAATGTCATGCAAGCCTTAGGCGTGATGTCGCAATATTTCAGCTTAATCATGCCGAACTTTCGACTAAAAGTGACTGAGTTAAGTAACGTCGTGGTTTTGGACATTCACCCGCTGCAAGCCATGAGCACGCTCACATTGAATTTTCATTTAGAAGCCATTGCAGTAGGTTTTTGCAGCAGTTTTGCTGAATTGCTCAACCAAAACGTTAAACCCTATGACATTCATGTATCGGTGTTTCAACCGACTTATGTTCAGGCTTTACAGCAATTCAAGCCCGCTCAATTTCACTTTGGTACACTCATTCGTCCTAGCATTAAAATCTTTATTCAAGCGGATAATTTAGACACGAAGCTCCCCAAAGCAGATACATTTTCATTGAACATTCTGGAACAACAGTGCCGTGAACAACTGAAACAAATCAGTTTAGATGGAGAGATTATTGACTGGATCAGCATGATGCTCCGTGAAGCATCTCCACCGCCTAGTTTTGAAGACTGCGCTCAAATGTTAAATGTCTCAAGTAAAACTCTGCAGCGCTATTTAAAAAAGCAGAATGCCAATTTTAATACCATTCGTAAGCAGGTCATTTTAAGCCGTGCTGAGCACCTGCTGATGCACACCAACAAAAGCATCACCGAAATGAGTTTTGAGCTGGGCTACTCCACCGCAGCGAATTTTTGTAGGACATTTAAAGCTGAATTAGGTACCACACCACAGATGTATCGGCTGAATTCCACGCCGAAGATAAGCTGACCTTTGTAGTTTCAATAAAAGACACTTTAATAAGAGTTCATACCAAATAAAACAATGATTATCCTGCCAAAATAAATGTCACAATGCCTACTGGTTTTTATTTCAATATCAATAGTTATTTGATATATAACTGTATAATAAAACAGATTTTAAATTTATTTTTTGGGGCAAGGATGCGCGAAACTGATCACGAAATTATTCAACTTTTTAAACAACACGTTCACCCGCTTTCAAGCAAA
Source organism: Acinetobacter sp. Gutcm_16 (assembly GCF_028649355.1). Lineage (NCBI taxonomy): Bacteria > Pseudomonadati > Pseudomonadota > Gammaproteobacteria > Moraxellales > Moraxellaceae > Acinetobacter > Acinetobacter sp. Gutcm_16. Next base: position 169,595 of record NZ_JAQSUV010000032.1, read on the forward strand.
CTCACCGAAATGTTAAATGAACATTTCTCCCACCAAACAGAACGTCGTGGTTGCGGCTATACGCAGGCGACACGTGTTTTAGCGGACTATATTAACAGCACCAGACTCAGCCAAGATTTTGCCGACTTAAAACTGTTTGACCAATATGACACCAAGACCTTAAAAGTATTACTTGAGCAATCACAGTACATGATTTCAGATTGGCATAATTTAGATTTGAATGACCAAATTCAACCGCTGCTCGCAATAGAAAACAGCTCTGAATTTGCTCAGCAAGTGGAACGTCAGCGACAGTTACAACAACAATTACGCAGTATCACCGCACAAGCGCAACTGGAAGAAACTCAAATTCTGTGCCAATTGATTGCCGATATTATTCTCCCGCAAAGCACAGCGAAAACGGGTTTGGTTGAGCTCAAAGCCTTGACTGAAAAACCGAAAGTCGGTTCTTGCCCCATGGCTGAAAATTTCTTCCTTAAAATTGCCCATGGCCGCGTCTTAAGACAGGGCGAACTCAATATTTTTGTCGATGAACAACAGCAGCCCTTATTACTGGAAAAACTCAATATGGGAGATGATCATTCCTGTATTAGCCTAAAACCGATCCTGATGAATGGGGTGTGTTTGCCTGCGGGTTCATTGTTCTCAGTCAACTATGATCGTACAGCCATTCAAAACAAAACTCAAAACCAGCAATATAAAGGCTATGTGATCCCCTATTCTGAGATCAACGGCTTTTGGTTTTTAAGACTCACGACCTTAGCCATTTCTCCTGAAAATCGCGCACGTGCTTTTACAACACATTATCAGCAGCAAGTTGAAAATGGTTTATTTAGTCCGGGAACTACACGCCTACAACAATTGGTTGATGTCGCGACCGCGCAAATACGGAACTAAACGCATGCTACAGGTTTGCTACTCACCAGATTATTATGCTCAGACCCATACCAACAGTATGGAAAAACTGCGCGCTGTCGCTGATGCTTTAGATTCGCTCGGTATCGCGCAGTTCCATCGCCCTGAAAAGCTCTCCATAGATATTTTAAAACAACTACATGATCCGAAATATGTCGATGCTTTTGATACAGGCTTCCCTGAAAAGCTAGCCACTTTCCAAGGTTTTAAGCCTTGGAATACTCAACTGCGTGATGCGGTTTATCAGATTAATGCAGGGCAAGTTCTTGCAACAGAATTGGCATTCAAACATCAAATTTCGGCCAATATCGCACAAGGCTTTCATCATGCGGTTTACGAACACGGTGGGTCTTTTTGTACCTTTAACGGACTGGCTTTGGTCGCGCAACAATTCCCAGATAAACGTATTTTCGTGCTGGACTGCGATCAGCATGGCGGTAATGGTACGGCAGAATTTACCCGCCGTTTTGACAACTTTTTTAATTATAGTATCTATGGGTTGGCTTTTGGCTGTCCGACCTACGAACGTTCAGAAACCTATCATGTACATAAACATCAAGGAAACTTCAGCCAATACATTTTAGCAATCCATCAAGCCTTTCAACGTGCCTTAGACTGGAATGCTGATTTAATTATCTTTCAGGCGGGAATGGACTGCCATCAAAATGATCCTTGCGGCTCATCATGGTTCAGCACAGAACTGATTGAAAAACGAGATGAAATTGTGTTTCGCTTGGCCAAAAAGCATCAACTGCCTTTGATGTTTGTTTTAGCTGGCGGTTATCAAGCACTACCAGAACTGGTCAAGCTTCATGTGGGAACGTTTCAAACTGCTTATCAAACTTACTATACTGAATAAAAAATGCCAGCATATTGAAATACACTGGCATGGATAGCTCGGCTATTTAATTAAGAAAAATCAAGCTCTTTCTCAAAACCTTTTAACTCATAACGCGCCATCGCTAAGTTAGACTTGGTACGGTCAAGTACCAAATATAAAAACAATGTTTCATTGCTATCAAGCGGACGAATCAAATGATATTGCTTACCCAAAGTAATCAAAATATCTTCAATGTTATCGTTCAATTGTAATGCTTTCGCAACCTTGCGCTTAGAACGTACAACTTCAGTATTACCTGCAGCTGCTAATTCTAAGTCCACACCACTCCCCTGAGTCGCGAGTGCTAAGCCACTGTCACTGTCGACCAGCGCAGCAGCAACAAAACCATCAATCCCTGTTAACGCATCTAAACTAACACGTGCCATCTTATTCTTACCTCTAGTTATAGGGTTACCCCAAAAAATTTAAAGACCTAGTTTCTTACGCAACTTTCCAATAAAACCGCGTAATTTATTCATTTGTCCTGTTTCTACTTGTTGTGTATCTACCTGATACTTCACTTCATTTTGATCAATAAACCGACCTAATTGCAGTAGAACAGCACATGCTACAAAATTCAATACCCTTTCATTACTTAAAGTTAAGGATTGTTTTACTTGATCAATTTGTGCGCCTTGTGAGAAGGACGTTGCCATCTTTAAAAAGTCACGACGTTGTAAATTTTTTTCAAACTGAGGCCATATTTCAAGTTTAAAGTTCTGATTCAAACTGATCTGCGGTAACTGAATCGCAGGTGAAGCATTCACCACTTTCCATAGCCAAACTCTTAAGTCATAAACGTCTTTATCTTTAATCGTATCTTGGACCAACTGCGCAGTTGCATACGTTTGGTTCAAGGTCTCATTAAACTGAATCTCTTTATTCGGCTCGACCCAAACACGTTCGGTCCGTGTATCGACCAAAGCGAGAAAACCATGGGCATCGAACAACTGAATATAGCCATTACGTGGTGTAAAAATTTCGTTAAAAACCTGTTCCGTGGTCATTACTGGGTTCAGCACTGTAGGCATAACAGATTGAACAGGCATAATGACTTCAAGCGTTGACTTCACAGGCGCGGTAAGTTCATGTTGTGATTCTACCTTTCTAGATAACCAATCATGCAAATGCTCTATGTTTGAAAATGGATAGAACAATTGATCTCCGACAATGCGCCCTGCATTTTCAACCTTTTTGACCAGACGCAAATACACAATATTTTGAATAGTCAGCAACTTTTGAATGCCCGGTGAATTAAAAAACACATCATTGACCAGCAATAAATCTATTTTATGCTCAGCAAGATTGACCCATCTCACATTCAAATTTTCAGGTAAAGACAGTAAAATTTGTTCTTTTAGTTGCTCTAACGAGTTTAAACTTAAACCAAATACTGCAATATTTATTACGTTTTTCATGCCCAAACCCACAACAACCTCACCCTTCAAATCACTGCATCACGCCGATTGATATAATTAAAAATTAATAAATATAGAATTTCTTATGATGCAATGCTGAGCGGTGCATTGCTTAATCGCGCACTTAACTCTTTGTAGTAATACAGCATCTGCCCCATCAGAATATCAGTGTGCGTGACAGCCACCATGACCATAGGATGCAATGGATGGTTGACAGCCGTTAAAAAGACTTTGCCATTGTCCGCATCAAGGGTAATGGTTTGGCACCCCATCAATTGAATTTCTGTAATAAATGCATTTACCATAGCCAAGATAGAGCTGCTGACTGCTGCAATTTTTCCTCTATTGTCGATATTTTTCTTTGAAGCCAAAGCAAGCTCAAAACCATCCGATGAGCACAACATCACAAAGTCGATGCCTGTAACGGTATTTAAAAAACGTTGTAACTCGATATGGGCAGACTCAATCAGTGCTTGCGGAATTTCACGTGAACTATTCATTTATTCTACCTATGCAACTGCAGATTCAGCTTGCATTTCTATTGTTGCAATTAGTGTTTCAATCATCAGTAAAACATCATCTTGTTCACGCGCATCAACGGCAAACAGCGGAAATTGTTTTTGATGGATCTGCATCCAATCACGGTAAATTTTGAGCTTATGCTGATCTTCTTGATCTAAATGTGTAATGCCAACCACCACATTTGATCCATACTGCTCAAATGCTTTTAAATAAAACTCTAAATCTTTTAAACGATCTGCTTGGCTATGATCAATCAAGATCACGATTCCTATTGCACCCTTACAGACAATAGACCACATAAAATCAAAACGATCTTGGCCTGGAGTACCGTACAGGCCTATCTGCGTACCGTCATCAAGGCTAATTTCACCGTAATCAATACCCACAGTCGTCAAAAATTTATGATGTGCTTCGGTATCAGTGTTTACTGCTTCTGTCCTCACGACAGGAATATCAGACAATGCTTGAATGGCCGCAGATTTTCCTGCCCCCATGGTTCCTCCGAAAACAATTTTGTACTGCTGTAGTATCATCAAGAAGCCCCAAGAACAACAAAATGCCTAATAAGTCACATTATATTTAATTTTATTGACAAAAAACATCAAATTTTAAACCATTCAGTAAAACTCACTTACACATTCCCCTACTTTTTGTATACCTTTTAAGCTTTTTTATACACACGTATATTATTTAAATTAACTTAAGTATTTGTCTTTTCTTATTATTTAAATTAAATAATAAGAATCATACTCAGTTAAGTAGTGATTGGCTTTTTTTACCAGACAAAATTCAATCTATAACTCAGATCAAAAAATATATTTGAAATATTTTTTTCAATCAATAAAACAAGAAACTTCACGTTTTTCTTATACTTAGTCGATGGACTCTTCGCTTAATTTCTATATTTAAACAAAATCTCACACGTCGATTTTGATTCTTTATTCGGGCTTGAACTGTACTCTTTGGCTTATTCAAAGAAGGGATAAGTTTTTTTCTAGTGGTTTATTTTCATTACAGAATGAAACTGGTAAGGCTCATCAGAGCTGTAATCACGATGAACTTTGAAGAGGCTTCAGTTATTCGATGCATTTATCTCACTAACGTTCTCATCATAAAAAAATCCTCTAAAGTATTGGAGGATTTTCGGTACAGATGGAAAGCAAGCTTACACTTGCACACTCGCATGACGCTGTTGTCGTGACGCTGGCAAAAGTTCTTCGAACCTCTGCATCAGTTCAGAGTTTTCAGTCTGCCATTTCGGCTGTTTGTCTTTATCAATCAACAAGGCACGGACACCTTCAAGCATGTCACCCTGCTCAAACCAGATATCTTGTAAATCGCGCTCCAACTGCATGCACTGTTCTAACGATAGCCCACGCCCTACATGCTGAAGTTTTAGGCTGATTTTCTTGGCCAACAAAGAACGCTGTTGTAAGTTTGCTAAGATTTTTTCAGCCCAATCCATATAATCACTATCTAATGTATTGGCGAGGCTGTCTTCAATTTGAGCCAATTCAGCATGAGAAAAATGCTGACGAATCGCATCTTCATACTGTTTTAATTCACTAGGCGCAGGTTCTTTTAAATAACGCGCAATAGTCTGTTCAATAGATTGTTGGGTTAATTGCGCGGCATGTCCCAGTTCTGTTTGTAACTGCTGTAACTGTTCACTCGGTACTAAATAATCAATTAAATCTAAGTGCAAAGCATCACTACTACTAATCTGTTCACCCGTAACAGCCATGTACACGCCCACATCGTCTAAACGAGACAGAAAATGGGTTGCACCGACATCGGGAAAAAAACCAATCGCGGTTTCTGGCATGGCAAAACGTGATTTTTCACTGCTAACAATAATCTGGCAAGCTTGTGCCAAACCAAAACCACCACCCAAAACATAGCCATCTAAAAACACCAATACAGGTTTCGCATATTGGCGCAGGCTTTTTAGCATGTGATATTCATCGGCAAAATAGCGCTGATAATTGGCAGTTCCATTTTGATAACTGTCATAGAGGAAACGAATATCCCCGCCTGCACAAAAGGCTTTCGGGCTATTGGAGTTAATCAAGACGGCTTGAACTTGTTCGTCCTCTCGCCACAGTTCTAGCTGCTGGCTAATGCCATGAATCATGCTTAAGGACAGTGCATTCAGATGACTCGCGCGATCTAGCGTAATCACACCTAAATGCCCTTGGAGGCTGATCTGTAAATTATTTTCCATGCTCAGACTCCTTTTATTGATTTTTAAATTGTGCTGGACGCTTTTCCACAAAGGCTTTCATGCCTTCTTTCTGGTCAGACGTAGCAAAGATGGAATGGAAAGTACGACGCTCAAAACGTAACCCCTCACTCAAACTCACTTCAAAAGCACGATTAATGCTTTCTTTTATCATCATGGTGGCAGTGAGGGATCTTTCCGCAATTTTTTCCGCAGCTTCTAGGGTAGAAGCCAATAATTCTTCTTTCGGTAGCACACGCGCCACTAAACCACTTTGCTCTGCCTCAACCGCGCCCATTTGCCTTGCGGTTAAACACATTTCCATGGCTTTGGCTTTACCCAATGCCAACGTTAAACGCTGCGTTCCACCAATACCAGGAATCACACCGAGTGTTACTTCAGGCAAACCAAATTTGGCATTATCCGCACAATAGATAAAATCGCACATCAGGGCCAACTCACAGCCGCCACCCAGTGCATAACCACTCACCGCAGCAATCAAAGGTTTACGACGCTGCGCAATCCGATCTGCCAAATGGAAAAAGTCATCAAAATAGATATTCGGGAAATTCAGCTCGGCCATTTCTTTAATATCAGCCCCCGCGGCAAAGGCTTTTTCCGAACCCGCCAACACCATACAGCCAATCTCAGCGTCGCGTTCAAACTGGTCTAAGGCTTGGTTAATTTCAGCAATCAGTTGACTGTTTAATGCATTCAGCGCTTGAGGACGGTTCAGTGTAATGACCCCGACACCCTTGCGCTTTTCAACTAAAATTGTGTCCCACTGTAAGTCTTCAATGAAAGTTTTTTCCCATTGCATGTTGCGATCCTTCTTCTATAAACCAATGCACATGTAACGTTAAAATCTCGTGATCACTTACATGTGCAAGGGTCAGTTTTTCGATATTGGGTTTATAAACTACGGGCAATTACGAGGCGTTGAATATCACTGGTGCCTTCGTAAATCTGACAAATCCGAGCATCACGATAAATGCGCTCAATCGGAAAATCTTTCAGATAGCCGTAACCCCCAAAGATTTGTAAGGCATTTGAACAAACCCGCTCGGTCATTTCAGAGGCAAATAATTTCGCCATCGAAGCTTCAGTCAAACACGGTTGACCCGCTTCTTTTAAACGCGCCGCCTGATGTACCAACTGACGAGCTGCGGCAATTTCTGTTGCCATACTGGCAAGTCGAAACGACACCGCTTGCTGCTCAAAAATGGGCTTCCCAAAAGCTACGCGCTCTTTGGCATAACGCGTCGCTTCCTCCAAAGCGGCACGCGCCAATCCAACAGCCTGCGCGGCAATGCCAATACGTCCACCTTCCAAATTAGATAAAGCAATTTTTAAACCTTCGCCCTCTTTGCCGAGCAACATACTTTTGTGCACACGCACATCAGTCAAGGCAATTTGGCAGGTGTCAGAGGCATGTAAACCCAATTTTTCTTCGACCCGAATCACTTCATAACCCGGCGTATTACGCGGGACTAAAAAGGCACTCATACCTTTTTTCCCTGCGCTAGGATCGGTCACGGCAAACACGATAATCACGCCTGCATTGTGCCCTGAAGTAATAAATTGCTTGGCACCATTGATGATGTAATGGTCACCATCTTTCACGGCGCGGGTTTTAATGGCTGCGGCATCGGAACCTGTGTGTGGTTCAGTCAGTGCAAAAGCGCCTATCATTTCCCCTTTGGCTAAAGGCACGAGGAATTGCTGTTTTTGCTCCTCAGTACCAAATTTCAAAATCGGCACGCAACCCACTGAATTATGCACACTCATAATGGCTGAAGTTGCACCATCCGCAGCCGCAATTTCTTCTAACGCCAGTACATAGGCCAAGTTGCCTGTTGCCGATCCCCCCCATTCTTCAGGCACCAACATGCCCATAAAACCCAATTGCCCCATTTGCTGTAAGGCTTGCGCAGGAAAAGTTCCCTGTCGATCCCACTCACTGGCATGCGGTTTAATTTGTTCTTGGGCAAAGCTTTTTGCCATGTCCTGAATCAAGACTTGTTCTTCAAAAAACATACCTTGTCGATCCCACTCACTGGTATTCGGTTTCATCTGTTCTTGGGCAAAACTTTTCGCCTTGTCCTGACTCAGGAGGTGTTCCTCAGTGAATTGCATACATCCTTTCCTTACAATCTCTTCAATTTAAACAGTAGCCACAGTTTGTTGTTTAGCAATTTCCTGATTGCGCAGTAAAAAGCGTTGAATCTTCCCACTTGGTGTTTTTGGCAGTTCAGTCACAAACTCAATCAAACGCGGATAGGCATGGGCAGATAAGCGTTTTTTCACAAACCGGCTCAGTTCATTTTCGAGTTCAGTACTGGCTGCACTTTCACCAGATAAAATTACAAAAGCTTTAATCACTTCGGTTCGTTCAGGATCAGGCACACCAATCACTGCGGCTTCAATCACTGCATCATGCTCTAGCAATGCACTTTCGACATCAAATGGGCCCACGCGATAGCCTGAAGTGGTAATCACATCATCACTACGTCCGACAAAACTCATGCTGCCATCGGCATGTATTTCAGCGGTATCACCCGTTAAATAATAATGTCCAATAAAGGGTGATTTACGGCTTTCTTGATAACCACCAAACCACATCATCGGAGATTGGCTAATATCCACAGCTAAAATTCCCGGACTATCTGCACCTAACTCCTGACCTTGTTCATCCAAAGCGACAACACGATAGCCGGGACTGGCAAAACCTGCCGAACCTGCGCGAACCTCATGTTCCAGCGCATGGTGATTACACACCACCATCCCAACTTCGGTTTGGCCATAATGATCAAAGATCGGGGCATCTAACACTTGTTTGAACCAGCGAAACACTTCAGGATTCAATGGCTCACCTGCACTGCTGACGACACGGAATTTGCCACGGAGTTTCGCCATTTGCTGCTGATCTGCCGCCATCATCATGCGGTAAGCTGTGGGTGCACCTGCCAAGTTATTCACACCATAGTCTTGGACAATTTGACATAAGCTATCTGCAGTAAATGCGCCTTCATAAAAAATGGTTGGATGACCCAATAACAGTGGGCCAGTAATGCCGTAATACAAGCCATACGCCCAACCCGGATCGGCAATATTCCAAAACGAATCTTCAGCTCTTAAACCAATCGCATCTTGCATATAGGCACCAAATGCAATCAGCGCTTTGAGTGGCACTTGTAAGGGTTTAGCAGGGCCTGTCGTGCCTGATGTAAACATCAACAAGAATGGATCTTGGATGTTCATCATCTCCAATTCGCACTGATCAGATTGGCGATCGACCTCTGCCCAAAAACTATAATCTCCTTGATACAGCCCTGTACCTTTGGCTCCCGTGACCGTCACAATGGCAGGGCAACCGTCTACTTCATGCAATTTGTCGCGATTACCGACATCGGTGACCACCAATTTACTTTGAGCCAACTGTAAACGATGCTCAATGGCTTTGGGACCAAATGCAGTAAATAAAGGTTGATAGACTGCACCAATTCGCCATGCCGCTAAAATGGTAATAATCAGCTCAGGCGTGCGTGGCAATAAACCCGAAACACGGTCACCTTTGCTAACCCCTTGCGACTTTAAAAAGTTAGCAAATTGGCTGGCACGTTGTTGTAACTCTCGAAAGGTATATTGCTCTTTACGACCATCTTTACCCTGCCAAAACAAAGCAATCTGCCCCGGCAAAGCATGTCGATCACAGCACTCATAACACGCATTCAGCGCATCGACTGAACCTGATAGAAACCGTTGCGCAGCCTGCTGTAAATCAAAGCTTTGCTGCGCTTGTTGATAATTTGAAGTCATCCTTTCACCTCAGTCACATTTTTTGTTATTCACGACAAGGGTTTTTATAGAGCGCATTCATTGCGCTCCTGTGTTTCTTTTGTATTAACTCTCTCGGGGTAAGTATTGCTGGATAATGCTGGAAAAATCTAAATGCGCATTGCCTTGCAAACACAGTTGTTGATAAAGCTGCTGTGCCAAACCACCGAGTAATACAGGTTGCTTGACTTGGCCTGCCGCTTCAATGGCCAAACCTAAATCTTTGAGCATGAGTTGCGAAGCAAAACCGTCGGTATAACCACGACCTGCGGGGGCATTCGGGCTAATATCTGGCCATGGGTTACAGATTTCAGAACTCCAGCAACGACCACTTGAACTATTGATCACTCCTGCCAGTGCATGGGTATCAATGCCCAGTCGACTGCCCAAAGCCATACCTTCTGCCACGGCCGCCATAGAAATACCGAGAATCATGTTATTGCAAATTTTAGCAATTTGCCCTGCTCCCACCGCACCACAGTGCACGGTGTTTTTTCCCATAAAGCTTAAAATCGGCTTCACTTGCTCATAAGTCGCATCATCAGCGCCGACCATAAAGGTTAAGGTGCCTGCTTTGGCGCCAATGGTGCCACCAGAAACTGGCGCATCACAAACCTGGATCTGATGCTTCAAGCCCTCAGCAGCAACATCTTTAATGGTTTGCGGATCGATAGTACTAGAGTCAATACAGAGACTACCTGCTCGCATCACCGCCAGAATCCCCGTTTCACCCAAATACACGTCACGTACATGCTTGGCCGCAGGTAACATACTGATGACGACATCTGCTTGCTCAGCCGCAGCTTGCGGACTGTCACAAATAATCCCACCACTTTCAGCAAACTGTTGTAAGGCTTTTTCACTCAGATCATAGCCCAACACTGTTTGCCCTGCTTTGAGCAGGTTCTGTGCCATCGAACCGCCCATATTCCCTAAACCAATGAAAGCTATCTTCATCTCGCTACTCCTTAGCGTAAACTGATGGTGGTATTGACTTCCCCTGCTTCTTGGCTGTCTTCAAACCAACGGCTGGTGATGGTTTTGGTTTGTGTATAGAACTGAACCGCTTGTTTGCCATAAGGGCCTAGATCACCGAGCTTTGAGCCACGTGAACCTGTAAAGCTAAAGAATGGCACAGGGACTGGAATTGGAATATTGATACCCACTTGACCAATATCAATACGGTTTTGGAAGGTCCGTGCCACTGCACCACTTTGAGTAAATAAGCCTACGCCATTCCCAAATGGATTGGCATTCACCAGTTCAATCGCCTCATCCAACGTCTCGACACAGAGAATCGTCAATACTGGACCAAAGATTTCTTCTTTATAAATACGCATATCCGTCGTGACATGGTTAAACACCGTGGCCCCGACAAAGTTGCCATTTTCATAGCCTTTGACTTGAATATCACGACCATCCAGCAGCAGTTCAGCACCTTGTTCTACACCACTGTTAATCAGATCAATCACACGGGCTTTGGCACGCGGTGAAATCACAGGGCCAATGTCCGTATTCGGCTCATGTCCTGCATTCACACTCAAGGTTTTGGCTTTTGCGACCAATTCATTGATCCAGTGTTTACTGTCACCGACCATGACTGCAACTGAAAGCGCCATACAACGTTGCCCTGCTGCACCAAAGGCTGCACCGACCATGGCATTTAAGGTTTGTTCTTTATTAGCATCAGGCACCACCACCACATGGTTTTTCGCGCCCATCATCGATTGCACACGCTTGCCATGTTGACCTGCCAAGTTATAGACATGCGTACCAACCGCAGTTGAGCCCACAAAAGAAATGGCTTTAATGTCTTGATGCGTACACAGGGCATCGACCACCTCTTTGCCACCATGCACCACATTCAGTACGCCTGCAGGAATACCTGCTTCAATTGCCAACTCGACCAACATCATGGTGGAGAGCGGATCTTGTTCAGATGGCTTCAAAACAAAGGTATTGCCGCAGACGATTGCCATTGGGAACATCCACAAAGGAATCATCGCAGGGAAGTTAAATGGCGTAATGCCCGCACATACACCTAGAGGTTGTTGCAAGGTATAGGTATCTACGCCACGTGCCACCCCTTCGGTATATTCGCCCATTTGCAACGTGCCAATTGAACACGCATGTTCCACCACTTCCAAACCACGCTGAATATCACCTTCCGCATCCGCCAAGGTTTTGCCTTGTTCGGCTGTAAGTACCTGTGCAATTTTCTTGGCATTATCACGAATCAGTTGCTGTAGTTTCAGCATAATGCGCATACGTGCTTGAATCGGGGTTTCTCTCCAGTTGGCAAAAGCAGATTGTGCTGAACTAATCGCGGCCTGAATTTCCTCAGGTGTTGCAAAAGGCACTAAGCCAATCACTTCCTGCGTTGCAGGATTGATAATGTCTTGCCATTGCTGGGTTTTAGACTCGACAAATTCACCGTTAATCAAAAGTTTAGCTGTGGTAATTTGGATTTTAGAAACCGTATTCATAAACTCTCCATAGGCATTCATTTTTATTGTGTCACTGTTGAAACATACGACTTAAACCGTATATTCAATTTCTGCTTTTCAACTCAGACTAGCAAAGAAAACTTTGACCACCAATGCAGATTGGTGCACGATGGTTGTGCAATTTTGCACAGGATGTGGAAAATAAAAAATGAAAGTAGATTGGGATCATCTGCAGTTTTTTTTGGTCTTGGCACGCGCTAAAACCCTGACCAATGCAGCACGGATTATTGGAGTCGAACACAGTACTGTGGCAAGGCGGGTACAGTCTTTAGAAATCGCTTTAGGTACGCCGCTGTTTAAACGTGAAGCCACAGGCTATGAACTCACCGTCGATGGCATGGCACTAGTGCCGCGCGTAGAGCAAATGGAACAGGCCTTTTTGCAAATTCAGAAACCGCAACAGCCACTTGAAGGACGAGTGCGCATTGGCGCACCTGAGGGTTTCGGCACAGCATTTTTAACCCAGTTATTGGCCGAACTGTCATTGCAATTTCCACTACTCACGATCGATCTGATTCCTGTACCGAAGATGATCAAGCTGTCGCATCGTGAAGCGGATATTGTGATTTCGATTGACCGTCCAAAATCAGGTCCCTACATCATTACCCGACTGACCGATTACTGTTTAAAAATTTATGGAAGCAAGCGCTATCTGGCACAGCATCCGCCTATACAGCGGATGGAAGATTTAGCGACCCATCGCTTTGTCAATTATATTGATGATCTGATTTATAGTTCGGAGCTGTATTGCTTGGAACGGCTACCCATTCCTCTGACGGCAAATTTTCGTAGCAGCAGTATTTTGGCACAGCAAATTGCAGTCAATGCAGGGGCTGGATTGGCCATTTTGCCGCAATTTCTAGCCCATGACCAACCCGACTTAGAACAAGTATTGCCCGAAAAGGTACGCTTCACGCATACCTTTTGGATGCTGACGTTTGTTGATTTACAACACGAGCCACGGATTAAATTGGTCTGGGATTATTTGCGGAAACAAGCCGACTTAAAACAAAGCATGCTGATGGATTAAATCATCCACAGCAGGTTCTTATTTATATTCCCCCGTCGCAATACGTCGAGCCAGTTGTTCCAAACGATCGACTTTTTGTCGTTGTGGTAAAACATGGCAGACCATCTCGGCGGTATAATCCACAGCAGTATTGGGAATCAGCGGTCGAGTCTGACTTGTTACATAGTCTTGACTACTGAGTAACGAGCCATTTTTTTTAAAATTGGCAGATGAACGAATGCTATAGACTTCATTGTCACAGCCAACTCTGTATAGCGCGAGTGAGTAATCCCCTAACTCCAAGCCGTCTTTTTCTTTGTCACTCTTAATGAGATATTTGACCCAATATTCAACTTCATTACGACTCATATCAAGCATTTTAACTCGATCAAAATCGACATAAACATATTGTGAACGATCATAATTGGCATTCACAAACGTCCATTCGGCAAACGCAGATCCTCCCCACAATACACAAAGAAAACCCAATAAAATACGACTTAACACATCACTATCCCCCAAGATAGACGGGCAAGATTATAGCAACTCCCTTATATAAAGCACATGAAAAATCAAACTAACATACTGAAATATATCCATTTAAATAGCTATAAATTAGAAAGTTTCAGCACATATTTCTCTACTTAGTTATAACTGGTTATCACTCTAGATAGACTATGTGGTTTGTTTTGCATACGGCGAATAGCCTATTTTGTTTACTAACACGCAGTGTAATCCTCTTGATATTTTCAAATAGCTACCATTATTGATTTTAGCGTGGTGATCTTGGAAGCCAAATTAAAGCCGTAAAAATATCAATAGCCACAGTCCTTCCATTTATTTTAGTAGCACTATGAATATGTTTAACTTTGCAAAATCGACGACAAAAATTAAAGCCATGCATGTGCATGGCTTTACTTGAAGGGATTGAACTAACTCGTTTTATAGCTTTAAGCTGGAATTTGTTGCGTAATACAGTGAATATTACCACCGCCCAACAAAATTTCACGCGCTAGTACACCTGTAATTAAATAGTCAGGGTACATTTGCTGAAATAAGCGCTGTGCTTGTTGATCCGTGCTTTCATCGAATAATGGGAAAATGATCTGCTGGTTACTAATCAGGTAATTCACATACGAACCTGCCAAGCGATTGCCTTCAACACGCTCAATCGCATTGCCTTTTTGCACATCGTTGGTTTCATTTTCACGCGCATACAGTGGGCCTGGTGCTGGTAGTTTCCAGACTTTTAAACGACGACCTTGTGCATCCACTGTATTTTCCAAAACCTTCAATGCCGCCATAGAACGTGCATATTGAGGATCAGTTTCATCATCGGTCCAGTGCAATGCCACTTCACCCGGGCGAACGAAACAGCACATATTATCTACATGCCCATCTGTTTCATCGTTATAGACCCCATCTGGTAACCAAATGAAAGTCGTGACGCCTAAACACTCTTGTAAAATTTCTTCAATGTCGTCTTGTGTTAAATCTGGATTACGATTTGGGTTGAGCAGGCATTCTGCCGTGGTTAAGAGTGTACCTTCACCATCCACATGGATGGAGCCACCCTCTAGCACTAAGGGTGTAGAAAAACTTTCCAGCTCATGCATCGCAGAAATTTGCTTGGCAATGAGCTGGTCTTGATCCCATGGGAAATACAAGCCGCCATCTTCTCCGCCCCAAGCATTGAATACCCAGTCAATACCGATACGTTCACCATGTTCATTTTTAACAATCGAAGGTCCAGTATCACGCGTCCACGCATCGTCACTTTCCATTTCATATAATGTCACTTCTGCAGGCATAGTTTTGCGTGCTTTTTCCATTTCTGAAACAGGAACAGCCATAAATACAGGCGTCTTTTGTAAAATAGCCGCTGCAACTTGGGCAAAAGCCTGTTGTGCTGGCTGTGCATTGTCACGCCAGTTATCAGTACGATACGGCCAAATCATCCATACTGCTTCTTGCGCTGCCCATTCACCCGGCATACTAAAACCCTGTTGCTTTGGGGTTTTGATTGTTTTTTGCTTTTCAACTACAAGTTCCATTTTAAACTCTCTTGAATTTTAACATTTCCAAATTTTTGCTTTAGTGAATTAAAGTCGTTCACTCACACTGTTTTAAGCTTCCTCAATTGGCGTTCCCAAAGAGATTGGCTGCTTTTTAATTTTCTTATACAACACCAAGCCAATGCCTACGCATAACCAAACCCCACCAAATTCGAGGGCTGATTTTTCCAAGTTGATCCATAAACCTAACAATGAAAATACAGATGCAAAAGGTAAAAATAGGTTCATAAACATATTTTTAAAGCCTGATCGCGCTTTAGCAATTACAAAGAATTTCATAAAGACCGAGAAATTCACCATGGTAAAGGCAATTAAGGCACCAAAACTGACAAAACTCACCACCGTTGCAAGGTCGACATAAATTGCCAATAACGAAATTAAACCGACAAAGAAGATTGAATAAAGTGGCGTACCGAGTTTTGTACTGACCGATCCAAACACTCTTTTATTGAATACTCCATCACGCCCCATAATGTACATTAAACGTGAAGCGCTGGCATGGGTTGCTAAACCTGAAGCGAAGGCATTCATAATTTGCACGCTTAATAATGCCGTTTGAAATGCTGCACCACCCACAATCAAGGCAATTTCAGGCAAAGCTTCGTCAGGGTTGTTAAATTGAGCCAAGGTTGGGAATTGCAATGTGACAAACCACGACACCGTAATAAAAATTGCACCCCCCAATAATGTGGTCCAAATAATTGCCTTTGGAATGGTTTTAGTTGGATTTTTCGTTTCATGTGCGAGTGTCGAAACTGCATCAAAACCTAAATACGAAAAACACACCAATGACACTCCCGCAACCAGTGTACCCAGTTCTGGCTGACCACTAAACATTGGTTTCATGGTTACAACGTGGCTATAACCTTGTGAACTTCCAATTCCTGTCACCACCAGATAGATAAATACCAGCATCATGATCAAAGTCGCAATCACAAAAACAAAGCTGAAATTGGCAAGAATATTAATGCGAAAGCTATTAATCAGGGTAACCAGCCCAACCATGATCAGCACCCAAGCGGTATAGGACACATCAGGGAACAGTGAATTTAAATAAAAACCAGCCAACAACGCATTAATCAGCGGCAACAGCATGTAATCTAATAACGAACACCACCCCACAAAAAAGCCCATGGTTTTGCCACAAGTTTCACTAGTGTAGGTATAAGCAGAACCTTCCTTGGGTGAGAGTCGACTAAAACGTGCATAACTTACTGCGGTTAGCAACATGGCAACCAATGCCAATAAATAGGCTAACGGAACTTGACCATTGGTAACTCTAGAAATAATACCAAATGTATCAAATACCGTCGCTGGTGCCATATAGGCAACCCCAATGACAACCACTTGCCAAAGGGAGAGACTCCTGTGTTTATTCTCGCCTTCCATGCTTTTACTCCTGTAGCAATGCAAGCACTTTCTTCCGTGCATTAGTTGTTTCAACTAACAACACCTATATTGAGAAGGACATCCTTTTCCTTCCCAATACTCCGTAAAACTACATTTAAATTGTTATCACATTTTCTTCTAAATAACTTTGCATGCCAGACTCACCCAACTCACGGCCAGTTCCACTCTTTTTAAAGCCACCCCACAAAGAACTCGGATGAATCATTTGGAAAGAGTTAATCCAGATATGTCCAGCACGCAGCCGCTTAGCAAGTGATTTACCATGATCGACTGAGCCCGTCATAATGGTTGCAGCCAAACCAAACTCCGAATCATTTGCCACTTGAACGGCTTCATCTTCTGTTTTAAAAGTACGGCAGCACATGACTGGACCAAAAATTTCTTCTTTCCACAGACGGCTATCCGTCGGAACATTGATATAAATTTGCGGACGAATATAGAACCCTTGTGCAGGACATTGAATATTTTCCGCATCAATCAATGCGGTCAGTTGTTCTTGCTCTGCAATGGCTAAATATTCATGCACTTTTTTGAATTGTTTGTGCGTGGTCATTGGACCCATGCTGAACTGACCATCGGCTTCTTGACCCAATAAAATAGATTCAGTGGCTTGTTTCAGTTTTTGATAAAACTGATCTGCTATTGATTCATGCACCAACACACGCGACATGGCAGAACACATTTGACCCGCGTTATAGAACATACCACCAACGGCTTTTTCCACAGCATCATCAAGATCAGCATCATCTAATACTAAAAATGCAGATTTCCCGCCCAGCTCTAACGTCACACGTTTCACTGAACTTGCTGCAGCTTGCATGACTTGAATGCCAATTTCGGTACTACCGGTGAAAGAGACTTTTTGTACTTCTGGATGGCGTACCAAATGTTCAGCCGCAACTGCATCCCCCAAGACCAAATTAAATACGCCTTGCGGAAAATCAATTTGATTGAGCAGTTTAATGAATTCAAGTTCTGGTAATGGCACCAGTTCAGAAGGCTTAAACACCAACGTACAGCCTGCTGCCAAAGCAGGTGCAATTTTCCATGCACTGGTAATTAAAGGGAAATTCCATGGGGTAATTAATGCCACCACGCCCACTGGGTTTTGCTGATGGGTAAGTTCAGTGCCGTGATCAGTCTGACTGGTTTTGCTGAAAGCAAATTTTTGCACTAAATCGGCATAGTAGCGGTAGCACTTAATGCTGTTCTCAACATCGACTTTGGCTTGACTGATGGACTTGCCATTGTTGTGATGGGATAGTTCAACCAGTTTGTCTTTAGACTGTTCAAGCGCATCTGCGATTTTATTCAGCCATGCTGCACGTTCTGCTGCACTGGTATTGCTCCAGCTTTCCAAAGCTTGGTTTGCTGCTTCAACCGCAGCATCTACATCATGGGGTGACGCTGCAATGAAATACGCGAGTGCTTGTTCACTACGCGGATTGATCACCGCAATCTCGGTAGAGCCTGTCGTTGCAGCCCATTGTCCATTGATATAATTTTTCATCTTTTTACTCGCCTTTGTTTGTGTCCATCATTGGAGGCTTTATCCGTCTCTTTTGTGTCCACCACAGCAGGACCATTGTTCCATGTTGTCTTTCTTGACTTTTATCTTCTACGTTGCCCAAAGCTATTATTCAGGCAAACAACCGCTGAGCAACCTGCCCAAATGGGTCAGGTTGTCAGCTATTTAAGTGAAATTAAAACTTAGAGATGACCTTCAGCTTTTAATTCTGCAATCGTGTTTTGAATTGCCCCACGTAAAGTTCTAACCACAAAGTCAACTTGTTCACGCGTTAAAATTAACGGTGGAGACAACACGTTCATGTGCCCAACTGGACGTACAATCAAGCCGAGTTTTTGGCAATGATTGGCGATACGTTTACCCACACCGACTGAACCATCAAACAACTCTTTGGTGTCTTTATTGCGCAAGTTTTCGATACACATCATGAACTTCTTGCCGCGTACCTGACCGACAATTTCCAAATCAGCTAAAGTTTTCAGTTGCTCTTCAAAATACACACCAACGTCTTGCACGTGTTCACAAATATTTTCACGCTCAATGATTTCAATGTTTTTCAGTGCTGCAACACAGCTCACAGGATGACCTGAATAGGTAAAGCCGTGTGTCAATAAGCCACCCTTATGATGCGGTTTGCTGATCGCGTCATAAATTTCATCAGAAATAATGGTGGCACCCAAAGGTAAATAACCTGAAGACAAACCTTTAGCACAGGTGATGATGTCTGGAACAATGCCGAACACTTCTTCAGAAGCAAACATATGACCTAAACGACCAAATGCCGTGACCACTTCATCCGACACATACAACACGTTGTATTTCTTACACACCGCTAAAGTTTTCGCATGGTAGCCTTCTGGTGGCACAATCACACCACCTGCACCCATAATTGGCTCAGCAAAGAAGGCTGCCACATTGTCTGGACCCAATTCCAAAATCGTATCTTCCAGTTGCTGCACTTTTTCATTACAGAAATCTTCCATCGATTGCGACTCAGGCTTACGGTATGGGTTCGGACATGAAACGTGATGCACCAATTGATTGTGAATTTCAAAACCAATATGGTCGGCTTCAATGCCGGTTAGACTCATACTGATATAAGTACTGCCGTGATACGCATCTTTACGTGCAATCAATTTTTTCTTTGACGGCTGACCAATTTGATGGAAATAATGGTGAATTAAACGTACTGCCGTGTCATTTGCGACAGAACCACCACAACCAAAAAAGACATGATTTAAGCCTTTTGGTGCATGTTCAGCCAATTTTGCTGCTAATTTTGCCGCTGGTGCTGTGGTTTGATGACCGAATGGTGAAAAGTATGGCAGCTCCATAATTTGTGCAGATACCGCATCGGCAATTTCTTGACGGCCATAACCCACATTCACGCACCACAATCCACCAATACCATCTAAGTATTTATTGCCATGTGCATCATAAACAAAGACATTTTCACCTTTCTCCATAATTAAAGAACCTTCTTCTTTAAATGTGGTGAAATCTGTCCATGGATGAATTACATGATCTTTGTCTTTTTGCCAAATATCTTGAATATCAACTTCTACAGGTAATTTAGAGTTCATACTTTGTCCTTCCTAACGCTTCGCAACACCTCAATCCTGAGGGCTGCATTTTAACTATATATTTATTGAATCAATTATTTAGACAGCTTCTGCACAATGCTGCTGCACTGCATTCGCCTGCATAGCGTCATAATTTAAGATGGCATTGAGCAATACATCTGCACCCTGCGCCGCATCAATGGCATAGACATCTTCCGCTTCGTTATGACTTAAGCCATCAATACATGGAATAAAAATCATGGTGGTTGGGCAGTGCTTGGCAATATTAATTGCATCATGTCCTGCACCACTGACAATGCTCTGATTCGAATAACCCAAACTATCTACTGCTTGTTGTACGGTCTCAACACATTCTGCATCGAAATAAGTCGCAGGGCTAAACCAGTGCTCACTAATGCTGATCTCTAAATCATGATGTTCAGCAAGTGTATGCAAAATATTACGGGTTTCCACTTCCATTTCTTTCAAAACAGCATCATTTGGATTACGTAAATCAATGGTCCATTGAATTTGACCTGGAATAGTGTTGCGTGAAGAATTGGCGACTTGCATTTCACCAAAAGTGACCAATCCTTCAGGGAAACGTTTACGGATATTACGCTCTAACTCCGCAATCATTGCTGCTGTACCCACCATGGTATCTTTACGCATATACATTGGTGTAGTACCCGCATGTGCCGCCTTACCTCTGGTTTCGACATCTAACCACAAAATGGCTTGTCCACCTGTAACCACACCAATTGCAATTTGGTTCTGTTCTAAAACTGGACCTTGTTCAATATGTGCTTCGTAATAGGCTTTGAACGGGCGCGCTAAAGATGTTGTCCCTAACTGACCTGTACGCACCAATTCAGAATAGACAGAAATACCTTGTTTATCTGTGCTTTCATAGACTTTTTGCTTTGGCAATAAACCCGTAAACACCGCAGAACCCATCATGGCTGGGGTAAAACGTGCACCTTCCTCATTGGTCCAAACCACAACTTCTAAAGGATGATAGGTCGTGATATCCTCTTCAGCCAAGCGCTGTAGTACTTCCAAACCAGACAAAACACCATAGATACCGTCAAAACGACCGCCTTTCGGTTGTGTATCTAAGTGGCTGCCCATAACAATGGGTAAAGCTGTTGTAGAAAGACCTTCACGTCTTAAAATTAAATTGCCAATTTCATCATAATCTATTGAAAGGTTGATTCTTTTAGCCCAATCGATCAGTAAAGAACGTCCCGCAACATCTTCATCCGATAATGCTAAACGTGTATTCCCGCCTTTATCCGTTGCGCCAATTTTTGCCATTTCCATCAGCATGTGCCACAAACGTTCCGCATTCGCTTTCATTACTAGAAACATCCATTTTATAAAATATTTTTTTGTGTTTTTACAGAACACCAAATTTCATAAATTCACTCTAGAAAAAAAACTGCATGGCAACAAGTTATATATTTTTAACCGAAGTATTAGTAAAACTTATACCCTCTTATTTCATACCAAGTTTATTGCCAGCACCATCATAAATCGCTTGCAAAACAAACCCAAATTAAAAAATAAGACGCAGCATTCAAAAATGATTAGTGCATTGATATTAATCAGATTTACAAAAATTAAATTGTGGATTACACACGTAAAAGAACAAATATTGATTATTTTAAATACACTTTTAATTCAATGATTACCTATACCGCATTTTTTAAATATGTATTTTGATTATTTAACACACAATAATTTGATCTAGAAATAATCATGCTCGAAGATCAATTAAAAGTATACGTACCAATACCATGTAATCACCGCATCACCTAAATGCACACAGGTTTAGTAATAACTTTTATAAACTCAACCATTAAAAAAATGCACAGCGATGAAATACAAAGGATTATTCTAAGATTTCAGAATAACCCTCCTGTATATTCAATCAACTCAATCAGAGTATGACTAGTCTTAGAATGCCTTAGTGATACTAAAAACTACCGAATCATCGGCGTACTCTAATTCTTTATTGATATTTGAATCGACGTAATACAAATCAAAAGTAAAGTCGTTGTAGCTATAATTTCCGCCTACTTTATAATCATAGTAAGAGTCTTCTTGATCCGTCGCCCACAAAACATCGTAGGCTTCATGACTTGAAAACTGGTTATAACCGACTTGGGCGTAAGCACTCCAATTTTCAGCAATTGGGTAATTATAAGTGCTTTCATAACGTAGCATTTTGCCAGTGTTGAAATAATATTCAGGAGAATAATAGAAGGTAAAATTCAAGGTATCTTCAGCACCTATCAATCCCGTACCTGTAGCACCCAATGAATATTCTTCATAATTCGGATCTGGTAAAGATTTGTCCGCGCCTGGATAATTAATATCCGCGTATTGAACATTTAGTGCAAAACGATCATTAACCTGATAATCATAGCCCAAGTAATAATCTAGCTCAATGCTACTACCAATACCAAGTTCTTGATTCGCTGCAAACAGTTGCGCATATAAGCCTGAATCATGGTCAAAGCGTAAAAAACCTTGTACTGCTGGATCACCTTCAGTTTGTGAATAGCCACGCGAATAATAATCAGTTAAAAATGAAATTGTACCACTGCTCGAAAATCCCTTTAACCAAGTTGATTCTGCACCTGTTTCTGCATGTACACTTGAAATTGCCATTATTGCCAATACACTACAAACTAACTTATTTCTCATCATTAACGTTCCATCAATTCCATGATTTTTATTTAATTTTTTATTGTCATTCATTTTTTAAGAAAGCATAGAACCAATTCCAACAATTCAAGAGGAACCATTTAAGCATAAATAATTATATTATTTTTCATAAAGTTACAATTAACAATCAATAAAAACTGCAACTTGAGAAACAAATTAAAGCCAAACGATGCAAAGAAAACCCTGAACTAGTGTCCAAATAGGAAAATGAAACCTCTTAAAAAAGGTATTCAATTGGCATCAATTACATGGGGCTGATCGACATTTAAATACTTATCAACTCCACCATTGAAATCAAATTTATCTTCATATTTTTCAAACTAAAGAGTTTAAATTGACTCAATACTATGAAGATATAGAAATTTATACATTCTGCTAATGATTCATGTTAAAGACACTTCTTAACTCATTAATAAAATATTGTTCAACTAAAGATAACTCACGATCTTTATGCCATGCTAATGAAATTGGGATAATGGATACATAAGGAAAAGGTGGAAGTTGCTTAAATAAATGATAGCTGCTGCTTTTTTCAATGATATTTTTAGGTAGTAGACCAATTCCAATTCCATTTTTAATAAAACGAATCACTTCATCCATATTATTTGTGGTGACAAGCAATCGATTATTTTTCAAAATTTTTTCTCGAACTTCACTTAGCGGCGACAAAGGATCATTTAATTGTTCACTTTGAAAAGAAATGAAGCCATGCCCTTTAACTTGATCTATGGACTCGATATTTTCTGAATACAACACATGTTGATCACTACAAAATAAAGCATATTTTTGATTAATTAAGGTCTGATAGTTTAATTTGGAATGCTGAATTTGATTTATCCCAATCCCTAGTGCTGGAATTTTTTGTAATAGTAATTGTTGAATTTCTTTACTTTTAAGCACATCAACTTGAAAATCTACCTGCGGATATTTCTGATGAAAATCATGTAATAATTTGTCGTACCGCATCGACTCAATCCGACTGAGTACTAAAAGTTTAATTGTTCCAGATAAACTATTTTTTTCAGTATTTAATTTTTCCTCATAATCCATCAACTGACTGTAAATCATCATACTGGCTTCAAATACAATCTCACCTGTGGCTGTTAAATAAAACTTTCCTCCCGTCCGTACAATTAGCGTTTCACCAATCTGTTCTTCCAGTCTTTTTAAACTTTGACTGATGGCCGACTGAGTCAAAAATAATTTAATAGCCGCTTTATTCAAACTCCCTTTTTGTACAATCACACGAAAAATACGCAGCAAAGACCAATTACATTTATCGAGTAATACATTTGATCTCATAGCTACACCTCATCCTCTGCGATCTCATAAACATTATTATGATCATATCAAAAATATAAAAACCTAATTTTTACCCTGCACTGACATCTGAGTACTTCCGACACCATTACATATGTACGTTTCCACAAGACTCCAAAACTCCATCATTTTCACAATTACTCTTAAAATGACGTTGAAAAATTCATTCACTTTGAAGAAAAGTTTCATGGATTAGAATATAGGACTATGTAAAATTTGTCCTTTTTGATGTCCATAGACGAGAGCCATTTGGATCTAAATACTCAGAGCCAATTAATATTAATCATCGAGGATGCCCCTAACTCCTAAAAGTTGAGACTTTCAATCACACGGCTATTTTTTATCAGTAATATGGATTAATTTGTGAGAAAAATATGAAAAAAAAAGCCCCCTGTAACTACAGAGGGCTTTTTAAATTTGGCGGAAGCGGTGAGATTCGAACTCACGGAGGGGTATAAGCCCTCGTCGGTTTTCAAGACCGGTGCATTAAACCGCTCTGCCACGCTTCCATGTGCGCCATCATACGGAGCTTTTGTTTTGATGACAAGTAAAACTTACCGTCAAAGCAACCAACTGCATATTGTTTCATCAAAAACTTATAATTTCGAAGCGATTTCTGCACCTTCGCGAATCGCACGCTTCGCATCTAACTCAGCCGCCAGTTTAGCACCACCAATAATGTGATAATTCGCGAGTGTATTTTGCTCAGCACTTGGCATCAGATCCTTTACAGACTCCTGCCCTGCACATACAACGATAGTATCAACACGTAGCAATTGATCTTGTCCTGCCATACCCACCCAAAGCCCTTCATTAGTCACAGCTTTGTACTGAACTCCACGCAACATACGTACTGCATGCTTTTTCAACTGTGCACGGTGTACCCAACCCGAAGTTTTACCTAAACCTGCTCCAAGTGCTGAGGTTTTACGTTGTAATAAATAAATCTCACGAACAGGCGGATGAACTTCTGCGACCTGCGTGCCTCCTTCAGAAACATAATTCGGGTTTGGATCTACGCCCCATTCACGTTGCCAATCTGCAAGTGGTTGTGGCTGAGGTTGATGCTCTGGTTTCAATAAATACTCAGACACATCAAAACCAATCCCCCCAGCACCAATCACCGCAACTTTTCGACCGACAGGTGCGCCGCGTAACACTTCTGCATAAGACAAAACTTGCGGTAAGTCACTCCCTTCGATACGTAATGCACGTGGCACAACACCTGTTGCAATGATAATTTCCTCAAAGCCTTCACGCTCAAGCTGCTCACGATTCACCTTGGTGTTTAAACGTAAGTCGACGCCAGTTTTTTCAATCTGTACTTTGAAATAACGAATGGTTTCATGAAACTCTTCTTTACCCGGTACAACTTTTGCCAAGTTGAACTGACCACCCACCTCATGACTTGCTTCAAACAAAGTCACTTGGTGTCCACGACTGGCTGCAACCGTCGCGGCCGACATACCTGCGACACCACCACCCACAACCGCAACTCGTTTCGGTTGTTTAGTTTTCAAATAAACCAACTCTGTTTCAAACGCTGCACGTGGGTTGACTAAACAGGTTGCACGTAGGTTTTTAAAAATATGATCTAAACATGCTTGGTTACAAGCGATACACGTATTGATCTCGTCGATACGATTAGTCGCTGTTTTATTCACCCAAAAAGCATCGGCCAATAACGGACGTGCCATTTGCACCATATCGGCTTTGCCCGATGCCAAAATCTCTTCTGCGGTATCTGGCATGTTAATACGGTTTGAGGCAATCACTGGCACAGCCACGTACTTTTTCACTTCCGCAGTATAGTCAACAAAAGCAGCACGTGGCACAGAAGTCACAATGGTCGGAATTCGCGCTTCATGCCAGCCAATTCCTGTATTCAACAAAGTAATACCTGCTTTTTCTAGTGCTTGCGCAATGGTAATTACTTCTTGCATGGTATTGCCATCATGGACTAAATCTAGCAATGACAAACGGAAACAAATAATAAACTTCTCGCCGACTTGTGCACGTATCCCTTTGACGATTTCGACCGCAAAACGCATACGGTTTTCAACCGGCCCACCCCAACGGTCTTCACGTTGATTCACATGACGGCTAAGAAATTGATTCAGTAAATAGCCTTCTGAACCCATAATTTCCACACCGTCATAGCCCGCCTTTTCGGCAAGACTGGCACAGTTGACGTAGTCATCAATGGTATTCAAAATTTGTTTTTCAGACATTTGACGCGGTTTAAAAGGCGAAATCGGTGACTTGATTGGGCTGGAAGACACAACAAAAGGTTGATAGCCATAACGTCCAGCATGCAAAATTTGCATTAAAATTTTTGCGCCATGTTTATGTACGGCATGAGTCACTAAACGATGCGGAGCAATATCCCCCAGCGTATTCATCGTCCCGCCCGCAGGAAGAAGCCAACCTTGACGGTTTGGAGAAATCCCGCCTGTAATGATCAGACCAACACCACCTTTAGCACGCTCACCGAAGTATGCTGCCAATTTTGGATAATTATAAAAACGATCTTCCAAGCCCGTATGCATGGAGCCCATCACCACACGGTTTTTAATGGTGGTAAAACCCAAATGTAAGGGTTTTAAAATATGTGCATAGCTATTGGTTGTCATCATGAATCCTTATCTTTGGCTTTGCAACTTGTTGCATACTACTTTAGCTGTTTTTTTAAATATTGGGATGACAATTTATAAAAAATTCTTGGCATCTACGGTCAATTCAACTGAGCTCTCAAATCATACGACAATAAAAAAACCAGTGACGCTGCCCTCACTGGTTTAGTTTTTTAGACCAAAGCCCTTTACTGCCAATGCTTTAACTTACTGGTTTGACCAATACCCACATTAAAACTATTGGTTGGATCAAGCTTTTCATAATGCGTTCGTAGTGCAGGTTTTGCTACATATAAATGTCCGACATTATGCTCAGCTGGGTATTCTGCCCCACGCGCATCCAGTAAATGCCACATTTGGTGTTCCATCGCCAAAGGATCCACGCCCTTTTTCACAATATAGTCCTGATGAAACACATGACATAAAAAATGACCATAATAGAGTTTATGAACAATCAGATCATCCATCTCTTTGGGTAAAGTTTCCACCCACTCGCGATCATTACGACGTAATGCAATATCCAGAGCCACAATATCTTCAACTTCTGAACGGTGCGTATCCCGATAGCGAATTGCTGCACCTGCAACAGCAAAACGATGTAAAAATGCTTTACGTCCTTCTTCCTCGCTACAGTGGAAAAAATCACCTGAGCTTTTATCTTGGAAATAACGTTTTAAAAAGCTTTCAACTTGCTCGACATCTTGATTTTCAATCCGAATAACCAAATGATGTTCATACAGATCACGGAAGGCATTCATCCGTTTCGGTAAATGATTGGGCAAAAATTTGGTGATCAATTGCAGGACTTTATCTGACAGTCCTTTCATACCAAATTTTTCTAAGTACGCATCGACCTTATCTTTCATTGCAAATGCAGCAGGTACTTTGGCTGTACCTAGCTTTTCAATGAACATGAAGGTGTCTTTACCGTACTCTGCCCCAATGTCATAAGCCACGCGGTGGATGTATTCCCCTGCAATCGGCAATCGCGGCAAATCTTTTAGTAAAAAACGGCGGATTTCAGTCAAATCATCATGTGAATTTGTACCCACGTAGAATACTTGGCTTGGAATTTTTTCAAAGGTATCCAAACGTACGGCAAAGACACATACTTTACCTGCTGAACCCGATGCTTCATATAAACGAGATGGATCGGCATTAAAACGCGCGGGCGTATTTTCATCCACTTGTTTAACATCATGTCCATAACGATGGTCCGATGCGCAGCAGCCTGAGTTATTGATAATATCGCCGATTTGATAATTTTTCGTTTCAAGCTTGCTTAGAATTTCTTCAGGTGTTTCGCCTAGGTTCACTCCCAAGTGATTCACTAACTCTAACTGACCATCATCATTAACACGGGCATACAAAGCTAACTCAGTATAAGCAGGACCACGGCGTACCAAAGCACCGCCTGAGTTATTACAGACGCCGCCTAAAACTGAAGCTCCAATACACGATGAACCAATCACCGAGTGTGGCTCCCGATTAAATGGCACCAATTCTTTTTCAAGTCTATCTAATGTTGCACCGGGTAAACAAATCACTTGCTGACCGTCATTAATGACCTGAATGCCAACCAAACGACGCGTGCTGATCAGAACCACAGGGCGGTCATAGTCATCGCCAAAAGGTGTTGAACCACCAGTCAAACCTGTGTTGGCTGCTTGCATAATTACAATACAATCTGCATCAACAGCCGTTTGCAATACTTGCCACTGTTCCAGTAATGACCCAGGTGCAACAACAGCCAGTACTTTTCCTGCACCGTAACGACGACCTTGGCGGTATAAACGTGTGTCTTTATCGTCAGTTAAAACGTGTTGTTTACCCACAATAGTGATGAGCTTTTGAATAGTTTGCGGTGCGTCTAAATTGGATTGCATTTTATATCCTGCCCATTAATTTTTTGAGCTTTTCAATAAAGCTAGATTATGAAATAACACATTCATTTTTTAAGCGTATTAATCACGGTATTCGATGTCGTGTGGCGGCATGGATGCCGGCGTTGGGCGGGGTACAGGACGTACCCCTCGCCCAACAAAAGATTTTTGTTACTTTTCATCTTTGAAAAGTAAGGTATCGCCTACGCAATTGAACTTAAATTTTTTAATTCAAAATGAGGCAAAGGATGCTTCTTTATATTCATTCGCTTTTATTAGAGAGTTTTACTCAGCCAACTCTCGTTCTAACTTCACTAAACAGTCAGACGTAATATCAGCAATGGTTTTTGCACCTGTTAAAGTCATTGCCACACGCATTTCTTTATCAATTAAATCAAGCAGATTTGAAACACCCTCACCGCCTGCCGCACCTAAAGCATAAACAAAGGCACGACCGAGCATACACGTGTCCGCACCCAACGCCAGCATACGTACCACATCTAAACCATTACGAATACCCGAATCCGCAAGGATTTTAATATCACCCTTGACTGCATCTGCAATTGGTGGAAGTGCACGTGCAGAAGATAAAACGCCATCCAGCTGACGACCACCATGGTTTGAAACCACAATCCCATCTGCACCGAAACGCACTGCATCTTTGGCATCTTCAGGATCTAGGATGCCTTTAATGACCATTGGCCCATCCCAAAACTCACGAATCCACTCAAGGTCTTTCCACGAAATAGACGGATCGAAGTTAGAACCCAACCAACCGATGTAATCTTCTAGGCCTGTAGGTTTGCCTAAGTATTTAGAAATATTGCCTAAGTCATGCGGACGTCCCATCATGCCGACATTCCACGCCCAATGTGGGTGGAAACACGACTGCATATAACGGCGCATTGCTGCATTTGGGCCACTCATACCCGAGTGGGCATCACGGTAACGCGCGCCCGGAACAGGCATATCCACGGTAAACACCAAGGTTGAACAGCCTGCCGCTTTAGCACGTTCCAAGGCATTTTTCATAAAACCACGGTCACGCAGTACATAGAGCTGGAACCACATTGGACGCTGAATCGCAGGTGCAACTTCCTCAATTGGACATACTGAAACGGTAGAAAGCGTAAATGGAATACCCTTTTTATCTGCAGCGACAGCAGCTTGAACTTCACCGCGGCGTGCATACATGCCTGTTAAACCTACAGGAGATAATGCAACAGGCATCGACAAAGTTTCATCAAACAGTTTGGTCTCTAAACTTAACTGTGACATGTCGTTCAGTACACGCTGGCGCAAAGCAATTTTTGATAAATCTTCTACATTGCGCTTCAGGGTATATTCTGCATACGCACCACCATCGATGTAATGGAATAAAAATGGCGGTAAACGACGTCGTGCCGCTTCACGGTAGTCATTGGCAGAAGAAATAATCATGCTTATATCCTGTTTAATCGACTGGCGCGCTGACGACGAGCTTCTTCTTCATCAATCATTCGCACCTGTTGTACTACAAACTCAATGTGTCCACAGACTGCTTTACGTGCAGCTTCTGGATCACGACGTTCAATTGCATTCATGACTTGAAAGTGCTGATCATGCAATTGATCAAAACGGTGTGCTTCGCTATAGACTTTTCGGCGTCCCAAAGCGACGTTGAACTGCAACAAATCAAACAGACCACGCATCATCTGAATCAAAACCAAATTATGAGATGCTTCAGCAATCGCTAAATGAAATTTCGCATCTGCACGAGCCGCCTCATCATCATTTCCCAAAGCCTGAAAATGGTTAATCTGATCATAATGATGTCTGATGTTCACCAGATCTTCTTGGGTTGCGCGTTGTGCTGCATACCAAGTTGTTCCACCTTCTAAAATAATGCGCGCCTCTTGCACATCAAATCGGTAGGCAGGATCTTCACTCATCAAATTACTAATCGGTTGTACAATTTGATAACTGGACCACGTTGCAGGTAATTGTTTTAAAAAAGTCCCCGCCCCCACTTTGCTGACCAACATACCCATGCTGGTCAACTGCGAAATGGCCTCTCTTAAAGAAGAGCGAGAGACTTGAAGCTGTTCACACAGTTTTCTTTCAGCAGGCAGACGGTCCCCAACTTGCATATTGCTTTGTTCAATCAATACACGCAGGCTTTGTACAGCTTTATCGGAGACTTTCATCTGCTTTCCTTAACGTTGATACACAATTTGTGTTATGGAATCATCCATGGGAACACATAGGCTTGTAGAGTAATCATAATACCCATCATAATTGTGAACGTTATACTGTGTTTTAAGGTAAAACGGAATAAATCAGACTCTTTACCAACCAGTCCTACCGCCGCACATGCAATCGCGATCGATTGAGGTGAAATCATCTTACCAGTCACACCACCACTGGTATTGGCTGCCACCAGTAAAACTTCTGGCACACCAATTTGCTGAGCCGTAGTGGCTTGAAGTGCTGAAAACAGTGCATTGGCAGAAGTATCTGAACCCGTGAGGAATACACCCAACCAACCCAAGAAAGGCGAGAAGAACGTAAATGCCGAACCTGTATGTGCAAGGGCCAAAGCCAAGGTCGAAGACATACCCGAATAGTTTGCGATAAAAGCAAAAGACAACACCATACCAATTGAATAAATGGGAACTTTCAATTCATTCAGGGTTTCACCAAAAGTTACCACAGCATCTTTCGGTTTCATCTTCAAATAGGCAATGGTGATCAATGCTGCAATAAAGATCGCAGTTCCTGTCGCCGAGATCCAATCAAACTTATAGATCGCGTCATAATCTTTAATTTCAGCAACTACAGGTGGCATTTTTTGAATCATTTGATGCAAAAATGGTACTTTGATTGAAATCACGAGATCATGCAATGCACCGTCTTTGGCAAATAAATCCTTAAACGGTTTCACACTCCAGATCGTCACCATCACAGTTAAAATCGCGAATGGAGACCATGCTTTTGCAATTTGTCCTACAGTGTATTTTTGCTGTTTTTGTGCAGCCACATTTTCACTCATCGTTGCATCTTGATCTGCAAAACGGAAAATGTGCTTCGGCTGCCAATATTTAAACAAAATTGTTAAAGAAACCAAGGATGCAATTGCAGCCGTAATATCGGGTAATTCTGGACCAACAAAGTTAGAAGTTAAGTATTGTGCAATTGCAAAGCTACTTGCACCCACCACAACTGCTGGCCATGTTTCTTTAACACCACGCCAGCCATCCATGATTGCCATAATCCAGAACAACACGATTGGCACCATAAATGGTAGCTGACGGCCCACCATTTGGCTGATTTCCATCGTATCGACACCAGATACTTGTCCAGCAACAATAATTGGAATACCCATCGCACCAAAAGCCACAGGTGCTGTGTTTACGATTAGACAGAGACCTGCTGCATATAAAGGTTTAAAACCTAAACCGACTAATAGTGCTGCGGTAATCGCCACAGGAGCACCAAAGCCTGCCGCACCCTCTAAGAAGGTACCGAAAGCAAAACCCACCAACAGCATTTGTAAACGCTGATCTTCAGTAATTGAGAGAATAGAAGAACGAATGATGTCGAACTGGCCTGTCTTCACTGAAATTTTATACAGGAATACAGCACCAATAATGATCCATGCAATCGGCCATAAACCGTAGAGGAAACCATAAGCCATCGATGCGAATGCCATCAGCACCGGCATCTTATAGGCAAATAAAGAGACAAGAAGTGCAAGTACAACGGTGATCGTACCCGCCACACTGCCTTTTAAACGAAATACCGCGAGCGCCAAAAAGAAGAAGATAATCGGAATCAGTGCTATTAGACTTGAAATCCAAATATTCCCCATCGGGTCATACATTTGCTGCCATTGAAGCATTGTCATCTCCTTGAAATGCTTACTAAGATTTAATTTTGAGCACATTATTGGTACTTTTACCAATATTGGACAGACCAATATGAGCAACTGTAAAGAGAAACAAACCAATAATGACTTATACTTGGCTTATTTTGATTTAAAATGAAGTAAAACTTCAATTAAAATTTATTATTGGTATGACCAATATAGGCCACCTTTATAAACCAGATCATATTTTAATCAAATAAATATCATTGTTTTTGCTGATATTTTTATTAAAATAATGCCAACTTTAGACTTTAGTCTAATAATATAAAAAATAATCACTCAACTTAAACCCTGCTTAATACTCAAAAAATGGAAAAATCACACAATATTGGTAATACCAATTTAAACCCAAACCAACCTCCCCACTTTTTTGATTAATTTACAGCCTAAACATCTTCTAAAAAGACAAAAATTGAGCACACAATATAGAAACCGATTTTATCCAGATTTTTTTCAACAGTATCGATATGCACATGAGCTTTAATATTTTTAAAGCCCTATGATTTTTTAGAAAAACCATTTGGAAAAGTGCTACAATCGGGGACATATTTATTCTTTCAGGCCACCCATTCTCGGTGCCTATATTTATATCGTTAGGATTAACAATGACTGATAATGCAACTATCTTGCAGAATGTCCCAGTTGGCAAAAAAGTTGGTATTGCCTTCTCTGGTGGTCTAGATACTTCAGCTGCACTTTTGTGGATGAAACAAAAAGGCGCAGAACCTTATGCTTATACAGCAAACTTAGGTCAGCCTGATGAAGACGACTACGATGCGATTCCAAAAAAAGCGGAAGCGTATGGCGCAGTAAAAGCTCGCTTAGTTGACTGCCGTTTACAGCTTGCACTTGAAGGTATTGCTGCGATTCAATGTGGTGCGTTCCACATTTCAACTGGCGGTGTACCGTATTTCAACACGACGCCGTTGGGTCGTGCAGTAACAGGGACTATGCTTGTTACCGCAATGAAAGAAGATGATGTAAACATCTGGGGCGATGGTTCAACATATAAAGGAAACGATATTGAACGTTTCTACCGTTATGGTTTGTTGACCAACCCTGCCCTTAAAATCTATAAACCTTGGTTAGACCAAACGTTTATTGATGAATTAGGTGGCCGTGCTGAAATGTCGCAATTCTTGATCGACAACGGCTTTGACTACAAAATGTCAAAAGAAAAAGCGTATTCAACTGATTCAAACATGTTGGGTGCGACCCACGAAGCAAAAGATCTTGAATACCTCAATGCAGGGATCAAAATTGTTGACCCAATCATGGGCGTTGCATTCTGGAAAGACGACGTAGAAGTTAAAGCTGAAGAAGTATCGATTACTTTTGAAGAAGGCTTCCCAGTTGCAATCAATGGTCAACGCATTGAAGACCCTGTTGAGTTCATTCTTGAAGCCAACCGTATTGGTGGTCGTCATGGTCTAGGTATGTCTGACCAAATCGAAAACCGTATTATTGAAGCAAAATCTCGCGGTATTTATGAAGCTCCTGGTATGGCTCTACTTCATATTGCTTATGAGCGCTTGGTTACCGGTATTCATAACGAAGACACGATCGAACAGTACCGCATCAATGGTCTACGTTTAGGTCGTTTGCTTTACCAAGGTCGTTGGTTCGACTCTCAAGCATTAATGCTTCGTGAAACTGCTCAACGTTGGGTTGCGAAAGCCATCACAGGTACTGTGACTTTAGAGCTTCGTCGTGGCAATGACTACACCATCATGAACACTGAGTCTGAAAACCTCACTTATGAAGCTGAGCGCTTGACGATGGAGAAAGGTGATTCAATGTTTACGCCAATGGACCGTATTGGTCAGTTAACTATGCGTAACTTGGACATCACCGATACTCGTGCGAAACTTGGTATTTATACCAATACTGGTTTATTAGCAGTCGGTACGGGTTCTGCTGTTCCACAGTTAAAAGACAAAAACAAATAAGTTTGTTGAATGTCAAAAAACCGCTCCTAAGAGCGGTTTTTTTATTTTAGCGATTCATTCTATACACGTCGATGTGGTTAAAGGCTGATAATAAATCTGATTACGTCCCAATTGCTTGGCACGGTATAAAGCCTGATCTGCGATCCCCAGTAACTCGACTTTGCTCAAATCAACCTCGCCTTTAAAGACTGTAATCCCTAAACTAATGGTCACAAATGGAGACACTTCAGACATTTCATGCGGAATTTCCAAACGCTCAATCGCTCGGTAAATATTTGAAGCCACCGCATAAGCGCCATGTGCATCAGTTTCAGGTAATAACACCACAAACTCTTCGCCGCCATAACGCGCCACAAAATCCATATGTCGAATCGCATTTTTAATAGATTTTGCAATCGATGAAATCACATCATCGCCCTTTTGGTGACCATAACAGTCGTTATATTTT
The DNA here is from genome assembly GCF_028649355.1 of Acinetobacter sp. Gutcm_16. Lineage (NCBI taxonomy): Bacteria > Pseudomonadati > Pseudomonadota > Gammaproteobacteria > Moraxellales > Moraxellaceae > Acinetobacter > Acinetobacter sp. Gutcm_16. Next base: position 204,352 of record NZ_JAQSUV010000032.1, read on the forward strand.
TTAAAGAAATCAACATCGATAAACAAAATCGACAAGGGTGTTTCATCCTGACGTGATTGCTCATAATAGGTATCCATCATTTCGTCAAAATTACGCCGATTTGAAATCTTGGTCAGCTCATCATTCTGACTTAAATGCAGCAACTCTGAGGTGTGTATTCGATGTATTTTTTCACTAATCTTGGCGCGACGAATATTTAAAAAAATGATGCGCTCGCGGGCGTAGATCATGCGACTGATAACAAACCCCAGCAAACAGCTACCAAACATCACACGCCCCATCACGATCGCATCAAACTTGACCAGCGTTGAAATCAGGACTAAAAATGAAACCCCAGCGGCTGCTACACCAGTCATAAAAATATATCCCGGCTTCACCCCAGTCAGTAAAAACCCCAATACATAAATCATGCAGATAATCATCATTGCTTGATGGCGCAAAGCTTCGGTATGTACTGACATGGTCAACCAAGTCGTCGAGACCACAGCCCAAAACACAGCAAACATGGCTGCATAGGCAAAAAAAGGCTTTAGTTTGGTAAAATGTGAAAAAACATAAAGGAATAAAAGACAAACAGCACCATTTAGCAGCCCCAGTAAACAATGAATAAAATCTTGTTTAAAGTGAGAATGTTCAATAATCCAGTAATCCCCCGGAATCATTAAAATGGCAAAAACAAAATAAGCCAAAACACCAGACCAAAGAAAGTCATTAATATTGCGACGCGCGCGCTCTAAGTTTAGTCGCCAAAACTCTTGCTCTAATTTCTGAGGAAAAACCTGACCAATACGACGGTTGTGTCGTGTAATCAGCTCTTCCATTTTTTCTTTATCGTACTGAAGTTTGGCGAGGTTGTATTTATATTCCATACCAGACCAGATTTAATTCTTGTAGTTGCTTAAAAATAACACAAATTTACAAAGATAAATCATAATAATCAGACAAGATGCCTTTATTTGTCATTACCATTTTTGCTGTATATGCATTATCATCTGTTTTATTTCTTTGACAGAAATCGCCTTGAATACGATTACGATTCTCCAGCCAGATGACTGGCACGCTCACCTTCGTGATGGTCTTGCATTACAACGTACTGTTCCCGATTTAGCCCAACAGTTTTCACGCGCTATTTGTATGCCAAATACCGTACCTCCCGTTAAAACGGTTGAGGAAGCGAATGCGTACCGAGAACGCATCATGGCGCATGTACCAGAAGGCAATGCCTTCGACCCACGCATGGTGTTGTATTTTACTGACACAACTTCGCCTGAAGAAGTCAAGAAAATTAAAAATTCTGAGTTTGTAAACGCGATTAAACTCTACCCTGCTGGTGCGACCACCAACTCAGACAATGGTGTAAGCGACATTCGTAAAGTCTATGCTGTCATTGAGCAACTTGAAGAGCATCAGGTTCCATTACTGTTGCATGGTGAAGTTACACACAATCATGTCGATATTTTTGACCGTGAAAAGCGCTTCTTAGACGAAGTTCTTTCTCCGTTGCTGAAACAATTTCCAAAACTGAAATTGGTTTTAGAACACATTACGACTAGTGAAGCGGCCAACTTTGTTTTAGAACAAGACCGCAATGTGGCTGCAACCATTACTCCACAGCATTTACTGTTTAACCGTAATGATATGTTGGTTGGTGGCATTAAACCGCACTTCTATTGCTTACCGATTTTAAAACGTCAAACCCATCAGCAAACTTTGCTCGAAGTTGCGACCAGTGCCAACCCTAAGTTTTTCTTAGGTACAGACAGTGCACCGCACTCTAAAAATGCCAAAGAAAATGCATGTGGATGTGCAGGCTGCTACAGCGCGCCAACGGCAATTGAACTTTATGCTCAAGCATTCGATCAAGTGGGTAAGCTTGAACGCCTTGAAGGTTTTGCCAGCCACTTTGGTGCAGACTTCTACGGTCTACCGCGCAATACTTCAACAATTACACTGGTAAAAGAAGACCAAGTCATCCCTGAGAGTTTAGACTATTTGGATGGTGAACAAATTATTCCGCTGTATGCGGGTAAAACCATTCAATGGAGAAAAGTGTGACAAATGAAACATTGCCAATAATTGGTCAGCGTTTCCGTGGTTTTCTACCTGTTGTTGTCGATGTCGAAACAGCAGGTTTTAATGCACAGACCGATGCCTTATTGGAAATTGCCGCAATTCCGATTATTTATAATGAAGAAGGTCAATTTGTACCGGGTCCTGCACATCATGCGCATATCAACCCATTCGAAGGTGCAAATCTAGACCGTCGCTCATTGGACTTTATTGGTATTGATCCCTTTAATCCCATGCGCATGGCCATGGCCGAAGACGAAAAAACAGCATTAAAACGTATTTTTAAAGCCGTCAATGAAGTTCGTCGCCAACAGAACTGTACACATGCGGTCTTGGTTGGTCATAACGCTCACTTTGATTTAGGTTTTGTACAGGCAGCGATTGCACGTACAGGGACTAAAAATCAAAACCCATTTCACAGTTTTTCTGTATTTGACACCGTCACCTTAAGTGCTGTGATGTTTGGTCAAACTGTTCTTGCGAAGTCATGTATTCAAGCAGGGATTGAGTTTGATGGTAGAGAGGCACACTCAGCTTTATACGACACTCAAAAGACCGCTGAACTGTTCTGTTATATTTTGAACAAACTCGCACCACACCTACTTGACACTCTGGTGGCGGATCAATAAGATACCGCCATCCTCGCAACGTCCCTATCGTCTAGAGGCCTAGGACATCGCCCTTTCACGGCGGTAACCGGGGTTCGAATCCCCGTAGGGACGCCATCTTTTTCTAGAAAATAACACTTTTTATTTAATCGGTTCTGATTGACCTCCGATATTTCATTTCAATTTTAACCATGCACTCGCTATACGATGCTTCGTGTTTTTCAAGGTTGATTGCTATGCTTAAGAAATTTTTAATCTTTTTATTGATTCTATCGCCTTCTATTTTTTATCTATGGTTTGTCCAACAAGGGACCAATAACACCAAACAAGACCCTGTTGCACAAGAACTACATTCAATTGCTGAAAACAGCTCTTCTTATCCAACACCCGACCACTAAAAAATAGTCTTTAAGCATTTGTTTTTTAAATTGATACCGATAGTTCATCAGATAATTTCAATTCACGTGATTTTTCATCTTATTAAAAACTAGAATATACCTTTAAGCCCATTGTTTGATTTTCTATGCAATCTGCAACGCCGCCTTCGCAGTCTTCAACTGATTCACCGCAAAATACCTCATTAAAACGCGCCATGAGCACACGCCACCTGATCATGCTATCGCTTGGTGGTGCCATTGGCACAGGCCTGTTCATGGGCTCAGGCGAAGTGATCTCTCAGGCAGGCCCTCTCGGTGCTGTACTGGCTTATATTATTGGCGGCTTGATCGCATATATGGTCATGCTTTGCCTTGGAGAGCTTGCAGTACATTTACCTGTTTCTGGTTCATTTGGTGCCTTTGCAACACGTTATATTGGCCCTGGCACAGGCTATATGGTGTCGTGGATGTATTGGCTCGGCTGGTCAGCAACACTCGGTACCGAATTTACCGCAGCAGCCATTTTGGTACAGGAATGGTTCCCACAAACGTCGATCTGGTTATGGACGTTAATCTTTGCCAGTGGTGTACTGATTTCAAACCTCAGTTCAACCCGAGCTTTTGCAGAGTCTGAGTTTTGGCTGTCCATGATCAAAGTCGCAACTGTACTCATTTTTATTCTTTTAGGCTTTGCCTGTATTTTCGGTATCATCCCTTTTCAGGGGTATGAATCTGCCCCCTTATTTAACAACTTAACCACACAAGGCTGGCTACCAAATGGTCTTATTCCTTTGTTTACCACCTTATTAATTGTGAATTTTGCTTTTAATGGTACAGAAATGATTGGCATTGCCGCAGGTGAAACTGAAAACCCAGAAAAAAATGTACCCAAAGCCATTCATGCCGCGGTTTGGCGCCTCATTATTTTCTTTGTTGGTACTATCATTGTCATCAGCTCGCTACTTAGCTATAGCAACACCGGTTTGCAAGTGGGCGGGCATGGTGGCTTAAGCAGCAGTCCGTTTGTGACTGTATTCACCCAAATGGGCATTCCCTATGCCGAAGACTTTATCCGTTTTGTGATTATCACGGCATTATTATCAACCGCAAACTCAGGCTTATATGCTGCATCACGCATGATGTGGGCCTTGTCCTCACAAAACCAACTCCCCAAGATTTTTGCCAAAGTAAGTAAATCTGGGGTGCCTTATATTGCCATTTGGGTCACTATGATTGGTGGCTTACCAGGCTTGCTCTCTGAGCAGTTTGGTGCAGATGTCATTTTTAAGAACTTGATGGGTGTTGCAGCATTCACTATGGTGATTGTCTGGATGAGTATTTGCTGGAGTCAGTTTAACTTTCGTCGCCAATGGTTAAAGCAAGGCCATGCTTTATCGGAGCTGAAATTCCGTACCCCTTGGTATCCGTTGGTTCCGATCCTAGGCTTTATCTGCTGTACTGCGACAGGTTTAAGTATGGCGGCAGACCCTGAAATGCTTTCAGGTTTTATTGGCTGCTTGCTCTTTATGGCCGCTTGCTATGCCAGTTACTATTGGCTCTATCACAATAAAAACTAAGCATCTTCAGCAAAGTGAGCTCAAGCTTATTTTTTGAGCTCACTTTTGCAACAATAAAAAATTCATTCAATTTAATTACTTGTTTTGCCTAATGTTTGAACTTTCAACCATCACAGAGCAAAAACCCTTTTGACAAATAGGCCTTTAATCCTTAATATACGCATCACCTCGCAACGTCCCTATCGTCTAGAGGCCTAGGACATCGCCCTTTCACGGCGGTAACCGGGGTTCGAATCCCCGTAGGGACGCCATATCTTGATCTTATCCGATCAACACTTATTCATAATTACTATTATTTCATTGCAGATTTGCAGTTTTTCACTACAATAGCCCGCTTCATTCCTGAACTTATTAACGCTTATGCACTCATCTCCGAATGATGCTTCGCATCAGGGCAATTCTGCGCCTTTAAAACGCGCTATGAGTACTCGACATCTGGTTATGATTTCGCTTGGTGGCGCAATCGGGACTGGCCTATTTTTAGGATCGGGTGAAGTCATTGCACAAACGGGGCCTGTAGGTGCCATTATTTCTTATTTCCTCGGCGGGATCATTGCATATATGGTCATGCTGTGTTTAGGGGAACTTGCTGTTCATATGCCTGAGTCTGGCTCATTTGGCGCCTATGCCAAACGCTATATCGGACCAGGTACAGGTTATACCATCACATGGCTGTACTGGCTAACGTGGTCAGTCACGCTAGGAACCGAGTTTACAGCTGCCGCACTGCTCATGCAGGAGTGGTTTCCAGATAGTTCAATGTGGATGTGGACTCTAATTTTTGGTGCATTTGTATTTAGTTTAAATATGATTTCGACCAAATGGTTCGCAGAATCTGAGTTTTGGTTGGCTTTAGTCAAAGTTATCACCGTTGTTATTTTTATTTTATTGGGTCTACTCGCTATTTTTGGCGTGATTGGCTACAGAGGCTATGAAGCTGCGCCTTTATTTAGCAACTTAACAGCTCAGGGTTGGTTCCCAGAAGGCTTGTTCCCTATCTTTACCACCATGTTGATCGTGAACTTTGCATTTTCTGGTACAGAGCTGATTGGTGTTGCTGCGGGTGAAACCAAAGATCCTGCTAAGAATGTACCCAAAGCCATCAATACTGCGATTTTCCGCTTATTGATTTTCTTTGTGGGTACCATCTTGGTCGTGACTTCACTCCTTCCGCATCAAGAGGCAGGTTTAGCAGCTGAAGGCGTGAGTAGCAGTCCATTTGTAACCGTATTCCAGCACATTGGCATTCCTTATGCTGAAGATATCATTCGTTTTGTGATTATCACTGCGTTGCTATCTGCTGCGAACTCAGGACTATTTGCCGCTTCGCGTATGATGTGGTCATTGTCTTACCAAAAACAGTTGCCAGCAGTCTTCTCAAAAATCAATGCACGTGGTGTCCCTTACGTGGCAGTCATCGTGACCATGATTGGCGGTATGCCGGGTTTACTGTCTGAACAGTTTGCACCTGAAGCCATTTTTACAAACCTTTTAGGTATTGCAGCGTTTACCATGGTCGTCGTTTGGATGAGTATTTGCTTAAGCCAATTTAACTTCCGTCGCCAATGGTATAAACAAGGACGTAAAAAAGAAGAATTAGGTTTTGCAGCACCCCTGTTCCCTATTGTGCCAATCCTTGGCTTTATCTTCTGTTTTATCACCTGCGTCAGTATGGTGTTTGATCCAAGTATGCGTATTAGCTTCTTTGGTTGTTTACTGTTTATTGCAGTATGTTATGCAAGTTATTACACCTTTTATCACAAGAAAACTTAATCCTTACTGTTAAAAAGAGCGACTTCGGTCGCTCTTTTTTTTATACTGTTTTTATCGAGTACATCATCGGTGCATGCCTGATGAATATTGTATGGATTCACGGGATGAATCAGCAGCATAAGACTGCGCGTATCCTGCTTCAACATTGGCTTGTGATCTTACAACAGGTACTGAGCGAACTTGGCCGCGCAGATGACCTTCCCTATCTTCAGCGGCACAGTCGGCTGGCCTTTTATGGAGATCTTCTAACACGTCAGCATTTAGAAAACACCCTCAACGCCAGCACCCTCATGCCGCAACACTGGTCACCTTTTTCTTTTTTACATCCTATTCACCTGACGCACACCGCTGCACCCAATATCGAACATCAAGCTGAAATTTCTAAAAACCCCCAGCTCACCATTTCAGATGAACTCTCATTCAATAATAAAATTAAATACATCAGCCTCCTCGGCAAAGATCTGGCCTTACGCGACTTAGCTAGTTTAATCAACCACTTCCCAGAGCTGCATAGTAGCTTTATTCATCGTTTTTTGATGGAAGCGTATCTATATTTATCCAATCCACACTTCATCCACACCGTGCATACGCGTCTGCATGAGCACTTACACGGTACGAAACCCAATATTGTGATTGCCCACTCTTTAGGCAGCGTGATTGCCTATAATTATTTAATTCAGCACCCTGAACTTAAGATTCAAGCACTAATTACCCTCGGTTCACCACTTGCTTTTCGCGTTATCCAGTGCCATTTACAGCAACCTATTCAACGGCCTGCAGCTTTATGTGGCGATTGGATCAATTTTTATTCAGATGCTGATTTTCTGAGTGCTTTTCCACTGAACCAAAAACCGTTTGCTTTTACTCCCGCCATTATCAACAAGCAAATCACCACCGATCTTGCTCATCCTCATCTGATCGAAGGCTATTTACGCCATCCCGAGTTCATCAACAACTTGCTCAAGTTGCTTAAAAAATCGGCTTAAATCATATGATTTTTAATCATTTTATCTAGATTGTTTTAAATTTATGCACTCAACACTTAAAACTAGAATTATTTAGAGAAAAGCGTTTGACACCCCTCTATTTTCGCCCTAATATACGCCCACCTCTGAAATGTCCCTATCGTCTAGAGGCCTAGGACATCGCCCTTTCACGGCGGTAACCGGGGTTCGAATCC